>NZ_JBNOKM010000005.1:0-388805 GCF_050171015.1 Paenibacillus sp. TC-CSREp1
CCCCTCCCCCCCCCCCCCCCACTGCCGCCCCGGCACAGCCTGGCGCGGCAGCTCAGGCCGCCCCTGCTGCGCAGCAGGGCGGCCAGGTGGCTGCGGCTGCCGAAGGCTCGCCGCAGCCCTTGCCTGCCGCCGCACCTGCGGGCGCGGCGGCAGCCCACGCGCCTGTCACCCACGAGGGAGACCCGTGGGTGGGGCGCGTGCTGAAGCTGCTCGGTGCGGAGCACGAGCAGCAGGCCGTTCACGGCGCGGCGATGCAGCCGCGCGTGGGGGAAGCAGCGAGTCCGGCGAACGCGGACACGCTCAAGGGCTTGCTGCTGCAGCTTGCCAGCAGCGACAGTGCTCCGGCGGCACTGAAAGATGCCGCCGCCCAAGCGGTGCAGTATCTGACAGGTCAGCAGCTGCTGCTTACCACCGATCGCAGTGCAACGTTTGCACAGATGCACTGGTTTATCCCCATCACCGGCCCGGATGGAGAACAGACCGCTTCGGTGCAGATTCAATCGCGCCGTGGTCAGCGCGGTGAGCTGGATGCGTCCAACTGCCGCTTGCTGTTTGATCTGGACATGAAGAGCCTGGGACATACGCTGGTGGATGTACATGTAGTGAATAACATTGTCAGTCTGCGTGTGCTTAATGACAATGAGGGGATGGGAGCTTTGCTGGAGAGCGGCCGTGAGATGATTCAGCAATCACTCGACAAGCTGGGTTATCAGTTGTTGACCTTTAGAGCAGAGGCTTGGCCTGAAGGGCAGGAGGCAGGTGCAGATCGAAAGGTGACTGCATCGGACTACAGCCCTGAGCGATATAAAGGGGTGGATTTCAAAGTATGAAAGAGGAATCACCGCAGCCGGATTTGTTATCCAAAAAAGCAGTAGCGTTAAAATATGTTCCCGGAGAAACCGAAGCGCCGATTGTTGTAGCCAAAGGCCGTGGTAAAGTGGCCGAAGCTATTCTGGATAAAGCCAAGGAAAACGGGGTTCCCGTGCAGGAGGATGCAGCTCTCGTGGAAGTGCTCTCCAAGCTGGATCTGGATGAACAGATTCCAGCAGAGCTGTACCAGCTGGTGGCCGAGGTGCTGACCTATGTGTACCGAGCAGACCGGCTTGCCTCTGGTCGTGATGAGGAGGAGACATGGTAGACTCAGGGTCAGGTGAGAAGTTGAATGGCAAGCTGACTCGTCAGCAGAAGGGTCAAATTGGAGAAGAACAGGCTTGCCGCTGGTTAGAGCAGCACCAGTATCGTATCCTTCAACGAAACTGGCGCTGCCGCAGCGGAGAAGTGGATATCATCGCATCTCACGGGGATTTGTTGATTTTTGTCGAAGTTCGAAGCCGCAGTTCACATGCTGCATTCGGGACTCCGCAGGAGTCTGTCGATCAGCGCAAAATGCAGCAGGTGCGATCCACCGCTGCCGTTTACATACAAATGGCCGAAGAGCATGCTTGTCAGATTCGCTTTGATGTCATTGCTGTGATGATGAGCTCTAAGGGTGAGATTATATCCGTCAATCATGTAGAGAACGCATTTTAAGCTTGAATAATAACAAATGACTGAAGAGATGGGACTTCAGATATCGAAGAAGATATCTAAGGGCTCATCTTTTTTTGTTGGATGGGTGCAGCTGTACACACAGTGATTACACTGTTTTCAATAGACTCCTGCATGTTTTGAACAGCGCATCACACTATGGTGGGATTATAGGGGATAAGAGGACATCAAGGTCTGCACTTTGGGTCATTTTTGAATCTCGGCAGTAGAAGCGTGTATAATGGAAGCTGTAGCCTGCATGTACGATGTGGAGAGGGAGGCATGACCCATGAGTAAAGCGACGAACACAGGTAATGCAGTCCGGCATGCGATCCAGAGCCGCCGAACTGTCAAAAAGTTTAAAAAAGAGGCTGTTCCAACGGAGCAGATTATAGATTTGCTCGATACAGCGGTTTGGGCGCCCAACCATAAATTGCGCGAGCCATGGAGATTTGTACTGTTTAGCGGCAAAGGACGTAAAAAGCTGGCAGAGGCCATTGAAGCCGAGATGGGCGAAGATAACAAGTTTTCTGCCAATGTGCTGCAGGTGCCTTCCATTATGCTTGTTGTAATGGAGGAAGACCCGAGACAAGCGATCTGGGATGAGGATTTTGCTGCAGTCAGTGCGCTGGTTCAGAACTTTATGCTTGCAGCCTGGAGTGAGGAGATTGGCACGTTCTGGGTAACAAAGCCTTTTCTCTATGCACCCAAATTCCGTGAGGAGCTTGGTATCAAGGCCGGAGAGAAGATTATAGGCATGATCTATATGGGATACCCTGATGTGATTCCATCACCGAAAGAGCGCACACCAGCCAAGGACAAGCTTACCTTGTTTGAATAACATTCAGTTTTAACGAAACGATTCATGAATGGTATCAAAGTTTTGTTGGCATGATAGCAAAGTCTTGTTTGAGTGGTATGAAATTTTTTTCAAGGCCGTATCAGACTCTTCATTAACATATATGGAGAGCTCTCATACGGCTCTTTATGTGGGTTCATATGGGTTCACATGCATTCCGCATCTCGCAGCATTAAAATAAATTCAGGTCTAACTGACGATACTGTATTGCTTCCGCCACATGAGCGGTCTGAATCATTCCTTCATGATCCAGATCTGCGATCGTCTGGGCCACCTTCATAATTCGATCACGGGCACGCATGCTAAGTTGAAGTGTAGTCAACGTTTCGTCTAGCAGCAGCTCCGCTTCAGGCGGCAGGTGAATCGTTTTTCGTAAAAAGGTACCCGAGAGCTGACTGTTCCAGCGAACCGGATGGTTCGCGTAACGTTTGGCCTGAATGGCATGGGCTGCAATCACTTTGCTTTGCATGTCAGCAGAAGAAGGGGAGGCTCCGGACTTTCGCCAATCCCCCGGTGGAGGAACCTCGATCTGCAGGTCGATACGATCAAGCAGTGGACCTGAAATTCTGGCACGGTATGCTGCTACGCGAGCAGGAGTGCAGATGCAGCGCTGATCCTCAACCTGGGCTGATAAATAGCCGCAGGGACACGGATTCATAGAGCTGGCAAGCATGAACTGTGCAGGAAACGTGAACGCAGCTCTTGCACGACTGATCGTTACCGTCTGATCCTCGAGTGGTTGTCTGAGCACCTCCAGAACTTGACGCTGAAACTCGGGCAGTTCATCCAGAAATAATATTCCGCGATGAGCGAGACTGACTTCACCCGGCTTTGGTATGCCGCCACCTCCAATCAGGCCGGATGCCGATATCGTGTGATGGGGCGAGCGGAACGGTCTGTCCGTAATCAGTCCCTGTGGCGCTTCTTTCAGTTGTCCGGCTGCGCTTAACACTTTGGTCACCTCAAGCGCTTCCTCTTCCGACAAAGGCGGCAAAATCGTTGGCAGTCGCTTAATTAACATCGTTTTACCTGTACCAGGGGGACCTACCAGCATAATATTGTGCATTCCGGCAGCGGCAATCATTAAAGCACGTTTGACATGATGCTGTCCCAGCACATCGCTATAGTCTTCAGAGGACGAAGAGGACGTTGTCTTGCCTTGATTCCATGGTGAACTGGACGGTGCGCAGCTTCGCAGATGATTATAATTTTTCAAGGTAATTGGCCCTGTACTGGCCATTTTCCCCATCGTATTGCCCATATCGTTTGGCGGATGACCTGAACTGTCTGTGAGGTTAGGTGCCAGGTCCTTCAGGTGACGCAGGCCGTAAATCTCGATTCCACGAATCAGACGAGCCTCCTGCACATTGTCGGAAGGTAACAGAACCGACGTGAAGCCTTGTCTTTTAGCCAGATCAACCATTGATAACATACCGGGCACAGAGCGAATGGAGCCATCCAGTGCGAGCTCCCCCAGCACCAGAGTGCGTTCCCCTGGAGGAAGCACAAGCTGACCGCTGGTTGTAAGCAAAGCAATAGCAATGGCTAGGTCGAAGGAAGACCCTTCCTTACGCAGGTCAGCGGGAGCAAGATTAATCGTAATGCGCTGCAAAGGATACTGGTATCCGCAGTTTTTAATCGCAGCCCGAACTCGTTCAACGGCTTCACGGATCGCTGAATCAGGAAGTCCGATGATGGAGGTTATTGGTAAACCATTCGACAGGTCCGTTTCTACCTCAATTAATACGCCGTCGATACCATAGAGGCATGAGCTGTATAACTTTCCGTACATAACAAAGAAACACCTCACTCGGATAATCGGCTCCGCACAGGTCGGGCCGTTCTTCGAATTAAGGTGCTTCCTCAGCTTCTACTTGCATTTTATAGAAAAGCGATCAGAGCGTCAACCCGTTAGCATTTTCAGTCTGCTTAATTATATTTTATACAACTTAATTTACGATGATTTATTAGGTTCATAAAATAATTTGTGCTCAATTATTCTTCTTTTTATCTATTTTGTGATAAGATAGAACAAAGGCATCTGAATCACTGTAAAATTTAGGTGAAGCAGTTAGGATAGCCTTAAATCCAATAATGCAATTTAATGTACATTAGGCAGGTGAGACAGACAACATGCAGACAGATCGTTTGAAGCTGGACAATCAATTATGCTTTGCCATATACGCTTGTTCACGTGAGATTACCAAGCTGTACCAGCCTTATCTCGAGGTACTGGGTGTAACATATTCTCAGTATCTGGTTTTGATGGTATTGTGGGAGCGGCAGGAGTGTACGGTTAAGGAGATCGGTGAGGCGTTATACCTTGATTCAGGTACGTTGACACCTCTTCTGAAACGTTTGCAGGCAGCCGGACTCATCTATCGGGAGCGTTCCGCTCAGGACGAGCGTAAAGTATTAATTACATTGACCGATACAGGACGTGAACTTAAAAATAAAGCGCTTAGCATTCCGGATGCCATACAGGGAGATGCTTGTCTGAACAGCAAGGAGTTTGAAGCACTGCTTGGTCAGTTCAAAGGCTTGCTGGATAAAGTGCACGCAACCAATATGAATGCATCCAAAAAATAATTGGAGCTGTCATTTACACCGAACCTTAGCTAATTCAGCTAAGGTTTTTTCCATTTATATCCAAGCATTCACAAAAAGGGATCATATCCATATCAAAAAGCTGTCTATTAACCATTACTTTTTTAAGGAAAGCGTTTTAAAAACATGTTACAATGAATTGGGTTTAAGTGAAAATAGTCAACATTTGTCTTTTGTTCGTCTACCAACCCGCCTTGTTGCAGTCATGTTGATAGGAGGATTCGAGAATGAATATCCATGAATATCAAGGAAAAGAAGTACTGAAACAGTATGGAGTTACCGTTCCAAATGGAAAGGTTGCTTATACAGTCGATGAAGCGGTTGCGGCCGCAGAGGCACTGGGCAGTCCGGTGACTGTAGTTAAAGCGCAAATTCACGCAGGAGGCCGGGGGAAAGCCGGCGGTGTGAAAGTGGCAAAAAGCATCGACGAAGTTCGTGCCTATGCTTCCGAAATTTTGGGCAAAGTATTAGTAACCCATCAGACAGGACCAGAAGGTAAAGAAGTGAAACGTCTTCTCATTGAAGAGGGCTGTGATATCCGCAAAGAGTATTATGTGGGTGTTGTGGTCGATCGTGCTACAGGTCGTGTAGTCATGATGGCTTCTGAAGAAGGCGGTACGGAGATTGAAGAAGTAGCTGAAGCTACACCTGAGAAAATTTTCAAAGAAGTGATTGACCCTGCAATCGGGTTACAAGTGTTCCAGGCACGCAAGCTGGCTTACAGCATCAAAATTCCGAATGAACTCGTGAATAAAGCTGTGAAGTTTATGCTTGCGCTGTACACGGCATTTGTTGAAAAAGATTGCTCGATCGCCGAGATCAACCCGCTGGTTGTTACCGGAGATGGAAACGTTATCGCACTGGATGCAAAGCTGAATTTTGACTCCAATGCTCTCTTCCGTCACAAGGATATTCAAGAGCTTCGTGACCTGGATGAGGAAGATGAAAAAGAAATCGAAGCTTCCAAATATGACCTCAGCTACATAGCGCTTGACGGCAACATCGGCTGTATGGTTAATGGTGCAGGACTTGCGATGGCGACGATGGATATCATCAAATATTATGGCGGCGACCCTGCCAACTTCCTTGATGTTGGGGGCGGTGCGACCACAGAGAAAGTTACTGAAGCATTCAAGATTATTTTGTCTGATGCCAAAGTAGCCGGTATCTTTGTTAACATCTTCGGTGGTATCATGCGTTGTGATGTCATTGCCAACGGTGTCGTTGAAGCCGCGAAGCAACTTGGCCTGACCAAACCGCTGGTTGTTCGTCTTGAAGGAACTAACGTGGAACTGGGTAAACGCATTCTGGGCGAATCCGGACTGAATATCGTTCCAGCTGATTCCATGGCCGATGGTGCACAGAAAATTGTGGCCCTCGTAAAATAAGTTCATTCCTTCGTACCGGAGCTGTCCGGGAATTGAAAAATAACCGTAAGGATGTGAAGCAACGTGAGTATTTTGATCGATAAAAATACAAAAGTCATTACGCAAGGCATTACGGGTTCAACGGGAATGTTCCACACGAAGGGCGCATTGGACTACGGAACCCAAATGGTAGGCGGTGTTACGCCAGGTAAAGGCGGAACCAATGTTGACATCACGCTGGAAGACGGTTCAGTAGTCAGCCTGCCGGTATTCAACACGGTGCAGGAAGCGAAGGAAGCTACTGGCGCAACAGCGAGCGTCATTTACGTTCCTCCTGCATTTGCGGCGGATTCCATCATGGAAGCGGTTGACGCAGAACTGGATCTTGTCATCTGTATTACCGAAGGTATTCCTGTTCTTGATATGGTCAAAGTGGACCGTTTCATGGAAGGAAAAAATACGGTATTGATCGGTCCTAACTGTCCAGGTGTCATTACACCGGGCGAGTGCAAGATCGGTATCATGCCAGGATATATCCATATGCCAGGACACGTTGGTGTTGTTTCCCGTTCCGGAACACTGACGTACGAAGCTGTTCATCAGCTTACAACTCGTGGCATTGGTCAGTCTTCTGCGGTAGGGATTGGTGGAGACCCGGTTAAGGGTTCCGAGTTCATCGATATCCTGAAACGTTTCAATGAAGACCCTCAAACGCATGCTGTAATCATGATTGGTGAGATCGGTGGTACTGCGGAAGAGGATGCGGCCGAGTGGGTGGCAGCTAACATGACGAAACCGGTGGTTGGATTCATCGGTGGTGTTACAGCGCCTCCAGGTAAACGTATGGGTCATGCGGGCGCAATTATCTCCGGCGGTAAAGGTACAGCCAAAGAGAAAATTGCGAAGCTCGAATCCTGCGGTATCAAAGTCGCTCCAACACCAGCCGAAATGGGCTCCACTTTGGTAAGCGTGCTTGAAGAACGCGGCATTTTGAATCTGTGCACGACACATTAATCCTGTTCCGTTATAATAGAAGAAACGGCTTGGAAATTGTTTATTTCTGCAACCGTTAATTCAGAAACGGTAAAGGTAAGCAACCTTTTGTCCTTACAAGGGACGAAGGGTTGCTTTTTTGCGTTTTTTTACGAGAAATTCGTTTTGTAATGCCGAATAGGTGTAAACGCTTGCATTTTTTCGGAACTTATCACACAATATGAGGGGAGTTTTTCTCTCCTCCACGGGAGGTAAACAAGATGGAGGAACGCTGGATTTTGTTCGGGCTGCATGAAATGGAGGGCATCGGTAGAAAAAGCATTTCCAAATTGATGTCAGGTGCACATTCACTGACAGAGCTGTTTGATTACCAGGAAGCAGATTGGATTACAGCTGGACTGAGAAAAGATCAGGCTGCCCGGCTGGTCAAGGATTTTAATGCCAGCTGGATTGAATATAGAAGAGAGCAGGTTTATAATCGTGGCCTCAAGGTTATTACTTATTTGGATTCCAATTATCCTATATTAATGAAGGAAACCGTTCAGCCTCCCTGGATTATGTATGCTCGGGGGGATATTGAGCTGCTGCATACACCTTCGATTGCAATGGTTGGAACTAGGCTGCCTACCGTCTACGGACGCAAGGTAGGTGAGAAGCTTGCATCGCAATTAAGTCAGGCTGGACTAACCATTGTCAGTGGTCTTGCCAGAGGTATTGATCGTGTGTGTCATGAGGCCGTTGTACGAGAAGGGGGCAAAACAATTGCCGTGTTTGGAACGGGAATGGACTATGTTTATCCTCCTGAAAACACAAGCCTGGCGGAACAGATTGCCGAAACAGGTCTGCTTTTGTCCGAATATCCACTCGGAACGAGAGCCCGTCAAGGGCTGTTTCCCGAACGTAACCGAATTATAGCCGGATTAACACTTGGTACACTTGTTGTAGAAGCAGATCTGCGCAGTGGTTCATTAATTACCGCGGATGCAGCACTGGAAGCGGGAAGGGATGTATTTGCTGTTCCTGGACCCATTACTTCTCCGAAGAGCCGCGGGGCACATAATTTGATTCGTCAGGGGGCAAAACTGGTCACTTGTGCAGCTGATTTGTTGGAAGAGTATCGTTTGGACTTGCCAAATACCAAACAACTTCCTTACAATAGAGGACGTTCGGCAGAAATGCAGGGGCATGCAGAAGAAGGGCTGTTTACGAAAGTTCAGCTGTCTGCAGATGAACAGCGGATTATCGTTTTACTTGAGCAGGAAGAGCAATCCTTGGATCAACTGATTGATCAGTTAGGCTGGGATTTTGGACATTTACATTCAGTTCTGTTATCTTTAATCATAAAAAAGCAGATTACCCAATTACCTGGAACCAAATATGCAAGGGTATGACGATGCTGCAACCTGTGCAGTATGTGGAATATATAAAATATGAAAATGAAAGTACATGAACTATATAAGTTGAAAAATTATTTACACTCAAACTCTGTCATCGGAGTGTCACTTGTAAATTTCGAAGTTCAACTTATATGGCAAGAAGTTTCATGACTGAGAGGAGGATGAACCTATGGCGGATGCACTCGTAATCGTGGAGTCGCCTTCAAAGGCGAAGACGATTGGCAAATACCTGGGCAGCAAGTTCATCGTGAAAGCTTCAATGGGACATGTCCGCGATTTGCCAAAGAGTCAGATCGGCGTTGAGGTAGAGAACGATTTTAACCCGAAATATATTACGATCCGCGGTAAAGGTTCAGTACTGAAGGAACTCAAGGATGCGCGCAAGAAAGTCAAAAAAGTATATCTCGCAGCCGACCCCGATCGTGAAGGAGAAGCAATTGCCTGGCATCTGGCCCACGCGCTTGAACTGGATGACACGGCCGACTGCCGGGTTGTATTTAATGAAATTACGAAGCAGGCCGTTAAGGACGCATTCAAAACGCCACGTAAAATTAATATGGACCTTGTCAATGCACAGCAAGCCAGACGTATTCTGGACCGGCTTGTGGGTTATAAGATCAGTCCACTATTATGGAAGAAAGTAAAAAAGGGCCTGTCCGCAGGGCGGGTTCAATCCGTTGCGGTCAAAATTATTCTGGATCGTGAGAACGAGATTGATGAATTCGAGCCAGAAGAATACTGGAGCATCACGGCCAAACTGAGTGCAGATGGTAATCCGTTTGAAGCGAAGTTCCACAAATTAAACGGCACCAAAACCGAGCTGGGCAGTGAAGCGGAAGTACAGGCTATTCTCAAACAGATTGAGGGCGCCGACTTTACGATCAAGGAAGTAAAAGAAAAAGAGCGTACGCGTAATCCTTCTGCGCCATTTACAACGAGCTCCCTACAGCAGGAGGCGGCGCGTAAACTTAATTTCCGGGCTTCCAAAACGATGTCGGTTGCCCAGCAGCTCTATGAGGGCGTAGACCTTGGAAAAGAGGGCACAGTCGGTCTGATCACGTATATGCGTACCGACTCCACCCGTATTGCGGCTTCAGCACAGGAAGAAGCCAAGGAATATATCATTGGCAAATACGGAGAGACCTTTGCACCGGAGAGCCCGCGCAATTATTCCAAAAAGGCTTCCAATGCTCAGGATGCACACGAAGCAATCAGACCAACCTCTGTACTGCGTGATCCGGATTCCATTAAATCCTTTATGAGTCGTGACCAGTTCCGATTATACAAGCTTATATGGGAACGCTTTGTAGCAAGCCAGATGTCCTCGGCTATTCTCGACACACTTTCGGTAGATATCGCTGCAGGAGATACCATTTTCCGGGCGGCGGGTTCGAAAGTCCGCTTCCAGGGTTTTATGAAAGTGTATGTTGAGGGCAATGACGATGGTACTACCGAGGAAGATCGGTTGCTTCCTCCGCTCAAAAGTGGAGATGTGCTTGAAAAGCAGGAAATTGAGCCCAAACAGCACTTTACGCAGCCACCGCCGCGTTATACGGAGGCAAGGCTTGTTAAAACATTGGAGGAATTGGGCATAGGCAGACCGAGTACATATGCGCCGACACTGGAGACTATTCAGAAGCGCGGATATGTTGCGATCGAAGAAAAGAAGTTTATGCCGACCGAGCTCGGAGAGCTTGTTATCGAGCAGATGGAAGAGTTTTTCCCGGAAATTCTGAATGTTGAGTTTACCGCGAACATGGAAGGTGATCTTGACCATGTAGAGGAAGGCTCCGAAGACTGGGTTAAAGTTCTCGCTGAATTCTATGAATCTTTCGAAAAGCGGCTGGAGTTTGCCGAAGAAGAAATGAAAGAGATTGAGATTGAAGACGAGGTATCCGATGAGATATGTGAAAAGTGCGGCAAACCGCTTGTTTACAAGCTGGGGCGTTTCGGGAAGTTTCTTGCGTGCTCGGGTTTTCCTGATTGCCGCAATACCAAACCGATCATCAAGGATATCGGCGTAACATGTCCGAAATGTAAAGAAGGGCATGTGGTGGAGCGTCGCAGTAAAAAAGGACGTATATTCTACGGATGTGACAAGTATCCTGAATGTGATTTCGTTTCCTGGGATAAACCTTCCGCTAAGCCTTGTCCTAGCTGTGGATCTTTAATGATAGAGAAACGAAACAAAAAAGGAACCAAACTACAATGTACTTCATGTGATCATCAGGAGCCGGTGGAAGAAACGGAAGATGAGTCAGCGGATTAGCATATGATGGGGGTAAATGATTTTGACAAGTGAACAACAAGTAACGGTTATTGGTGCCGGATTGGCTGGATCAGAAGCGGCTTGGCAGATTGCCAGCCGAGGTGTGCGCGTTAAACTATATGAGATGAGACCGGTTGTCAAAACACCGGCTCATCATACAGATAAATTTGCCGAACTGGTCTGCAGCAACTCGCTGCGTGCCAATGGGCTGGCTAACGCAGTAGGTGTATTGAAAGAAGAAATGAGAATGCTGAACTCTTTGGTGCTGGGCGCTGCTGATCGTCATGCTGTTCCGGCGGGAGGTGCTTTGGCGGTTGACCGTGATGGCTTCTCAGGGGAAATTACATCCACACTGCATCAGCATCCGCTTATTGAAGTGGTGAATGAAGAGCTGACCTCGCTGCCTGAAGATGGCATTGTCGTTGTAGCTACAGGGCCCCTCACTTCGCCAGCGTTGTCCGAGCAGATCAAGGCACTGATGGGTGAGGAATATTTCTATTTTTATGATGCAGCAGCACCGATTATTGAAAAAGATTCGATTGATATGAACAAGGTATACCTCGCCTCCCGTTACGATAAAGGAGAAGCGGCTTATCTGAACTGTCCGATGACAGAAGAAGAGTTCGATATTTTCTATGAAGCGCTTATTAACGCCGAGGTTGCTCAGCTCAAAGAGTTTGAAAAGGAAATTTATTTCGAAGGCTGCATGCCGATCGAAGTTATGATGAAGCGTGGTAAACAAACGGCTTTGTTTGGACCTATGAAGCCGGTAGGTCTGATTAACCCGCATACAGGTGAATTACCGCACGCCGTAGTACAGCTCAGACAAGATAATGCGGCGGGAACGCTCTACAATCTGGTTGGCTTCCAGACCCACCTGAAATGGGGCGAACAAAAACGGGTATTCTCTCTGATTCCAGGTCTTGAGAATGCGGAGTTTGTACGTTATGGTGTAATGCACCGAAATACATTTATTAACTCACCGAAGCTGCTGCGTCCGACGTATCAGTTCAAAGATCGCCCGAATCTGTTCTTTGCCGGACAGATGACAGGGGTGGAAGGATATGTTGAATCTGCGGCATCCGGTCTGATTGCAGGCATGAATGCGGCCAAAGCGGCACTTGGTCAGGAGCTGGTTGTACTTCCAGTGGAAACAACGCTAGGAAGCATGGCTCAATATATTACAACAGCTGATTTCAAGCATTTTCAGCCGATGAACGCAAACTTTGGTTTGCTTCCGAAACTGGAAACTAAAATTCGAAACAAAAAAGAAAAAAATGAAGCACTTGCCCAGCGTGCCCTGGATGGAATCGCCAAGTTTGCTGCTTCCGAAGGTCTAACCGTTCCAGAACGCGTATAAATTATTCGTGGGGAGGCAGATATCATGGATATGTCATTTCATGCGACAACGATCTGTGCTGTCCGTCATAATGGCAAGGCGGCGATTGCAGGTGATGGTCAGGTAACGATGGGCCAGAGCGTTGTTATGAAAAATACAGCCAAAAAAGTGAGACGTTTATATCGCGGACAGGTTGTTGCCGGATTTGCAGGTTCTGTGGCTGATGCAATTACGTTGTTTGAAAAATTCGAAGGTAAGCTCGAAGAACATCACGGTAATCTGCAGCGGGCTGCTGTGGAGCTTGCGAAGGATTGGCGGCAGGACCGCATTTTGCGTAAGCTTGAAGCGCTGCTGATCGTCATGGATAAAACGGGTATGCTGCTTATTTCAGGCGGTGGCGAGATTATAGAACCGGATGATGATATCATCGCCATTGGTTCAGGCGGTAATTTTGCACTGTCTGCTGCACGGGCACTGAAACGTCACGCTGTACAGATGGAAGCCAAGGACATCGCACGCGAATCCCTTCAGGTGGCTTCTGAGCTGTGTGTATATACGAACAGCAATATCATTGTGGAAGAATTGTAAAAACAAAGAAATCTCCCGTACAGGGGCAAGATGTTTCATCTGCTCTGGCTTACGTTAAGGAGATTCTTTGTTCTTGTAGTACATGAACGTTAACATACATGCAGGAGGGAAGCATATGAATACTCAAGCCTTAACGCCAAGACAAATTGTTGCGGAACTGGATAAATATATTGTAGGTCAGAAACAGGCGAAAAAATCAGTGGCAGTAGCCCTTCGTAACCGCTATCGACGCAGTCTTTTGCCAGAACACACACAGGACGACATTGTGCCTAAAAATATACTGATGATTGGCCCTACAGGCGTTGGTAAAACAGAGATTGCCCGCCGTCTTGCCAAGCTGGTGGGCGCACCCTTTGTCAAAGTGGAAGCTACCAAGTTCACTGAGGTAGGATATGTGGGCCGTGATGTGGAGTCCATGGTCCGTGACCTGATCGAAACATCACTGCGTATGGTAAAGCTTGAGCGTACAGAAAAGGTGAAGGACAAAGCGGAGGAAGCGGCGAACGAGCGCATTGTACATATCCTGGCCCCTTCCCAGTCCAAGTCCAAAAATCAGCGTAATCCGTTTGAAATGATTTTTGGCAACAACAATGCGGGGAATGCTGCTAATGAGCAAGACGAGCCGGAACCTGATACAGGAGTGGCAGAGCGCCGACGCAAAATCAGATTTGATTTGCTGTCTGGTAAACTGGAAGATGACATCATCGAGATTGATGTGGAGGATAGTACTCCAAACATGATGGATATGTTTGCTGGTCAGGGCAATGATCAGATGGGCATGAACATGCAGGAGATGTTTGGCAGCTTGCTGCCTCGTCGCACGAAGAAGCGCAAACTGGCAATCAAGGAAGCACGCAAAGTGCTGATTCAGGAAGAAGCAAGTAAATTGATTGATATGGATGATGTGACTCAGGAATCCATAAGACGTGCAGAACAGACAGGCATTATTTTTATTGATGAAATTGATAAAGTGGCGAGCCAAGGACGTGGAAGTGGCCCGGATGTATCGCGTGAGGGGGTACAGCGTGACATTCTTCCAATCGTAGAAGGTTCGACGGTGATGACCAAGTATGGTCCGGTCAAAACGGATTATATCCTGTTTATGGCGGCTGGCGCGTTCCATGTGGCCAAACCTTCAGATCTTATTCCTGAGCTTCAGGGACGCTTCCCGATTCGGGTAGAGCTTAACAGCCTTTCACTGGATGAGTTTGTGTCTATTTTGACAGAACCACAGAATGCATTAACGAAGCAGTATGTGGATTTGCTGCGCACAGAGAATATCGAAATCGAGTTCTCCGATGAAGCGATTCGAGAGATCGCCAAATTGGCAGAATCGGTTAACCAGAACACAGAAAATATCGGTGCTCGCCGGTTGCATACCATTTTGGAGAAACTTCTGGAGGATCTTTCCTTTGAAGCTCCTGAGCTTACGCTCGAGCATATGGTGATTACGCCTGAGTATGTACGGGAGAAGTTAAATGATATCGCAACAGATCGTGATTTGAGTCAGTATATTTTGTAACAGCCTTTTATGTTTGGTGAAAAAGCGAGTTTATGGCGGCCAGCTTAGCCAATAAGCTGTAACGTATGGTTAGCTAATGAGTATGTATCGGAACAGACATTTTCTAATTATCTGTGAACACTTGCGGATGACATGGAGAAGGTCCTGTTGTTCGGTACATACTTTTTTATTTTTATGAATGGCTAAATCTTTCTTGGGGATACACCGATATAAGAGATGTAACATATTGAATAGACTGAAAAGTAGGACTTGTGCCGCAGACTAATCAGGGCAAAGGGCAGAGGAATGGCGGTTTATTCACACAAAAACAAAACCATTCATTTCCATTAAAAGAATTTTAATTATTTAATTTGCATTTATTATTCATGCGAAGCATTGGAAAAACTTGCGCATTTACGCAAATTGTTGATTTGCGGAAAAATGGGAAGCGGCTAAATTTTTGGCGGACATAAATTAGAAACAGTAAATGTAATTGTTAAAAAAGTGTTGAGGAAGAAATGAAGTTCAGACGATTTTTCAATGAAGAATGGTCAAGCGATGTAGAAGAAACTTCATTTAAGATACACTCTCTAGCAGCTCTAAACCCTAATATAGCGGTAAAAAATGCTAAAACCAACAAGTAGTCAAGCTTTTGAAATGCATGTGATTACCTCTTGCTTAATGAGAAATAGGGATTGAGAGAATCACAATTATTTTAAAAATGTTTAAGCTTGTTTTTCAACATTGTTAATACATTTTTGATTTGGGACTGAATATTTACGAAAAAAATCATAATTTACAGAAAACACACAAAAAGCCCTCTCTTTCAGAAAAGATAGGGCTTTTTTCTTATTGTAATATATCCCAATCTCGAAGAAACTTATGTTATACGACAACATCAGAGTTAATTCTACCAAAGTCCTAGAAAAACGTATAAAGACGAATGTTTTTGTCGAAAAATCATAAGCAGTTTCGCGTAAAAAGATTCAATCTTTTTCCATAAATTCTAAAGAGAGGAGGGATATCGTGAATCTTTTAAATGATATCAGTTTTAAAAGATTGCAAGGTGCACTCGATGCGTCGAACATCAGACAACGAACGATTGCTGACAACATCGCGAATGCCGATACCCCGTATTTCAAGCGCTCAGACGTTTCTTTTGAAGAAATGCTACAGGAACAGATGAACGGTGATCTGCCTGTTCTCAAAGGTAAAGTAACGGATCCAAGGCATTTTGTCATAGGTCCTTCCTCTTCTATACCAACGCCAGTAGTCAATATGGACCAGTCCACCTCCATGAATAACAACCAGAATAACGTGGATATTGATCGGGAAATGAGCCTTCTGGCGGACAATCAATTGCGTTACAACGCTTATATCCAGCAAGTCAACGAACAAATTAAAATGATGCGAATCGGCGTAGAAGGGAGATAACATCGTTGAATATTAGTAACAGTTTTGGAATCAGTGCTTCGGCCCTAACGGCTCAACGGTTACGAATGGACGTCATCTCATCAAACATAGCAAACGCGGAAACCACACGCGCGAGCGTGGTTAACGGGGTTGCAGTTCCTTATAAAAGGAAAATGGTTGTATTGGAGCCGAATAAAACGTCCTTCAGTACAATGCTGCAAAATCAGATTCGAGGTGGAGGAACGGGTGACGGTGTCAGAGTAACCGAAATTCGAGAAGATCAGTCACCACTCAAGCCAGTCTATGATCCTACTCATCCTGACGCAAACGCAGAAGGTTATGTCTATATGCCGAATGTGGATATTGCGAAGGAAATGGTCGATATGATCTCGGCTTCACGTTCTTACGAGGCTAACGTTACAGCACTGAATTCAACCAAAGCGATGATTTCCAAAGCCTTGGAGATCGGTAGATCTTAATCTGTTGCATTCTTCGACAACCATTGAAACCAGGAGATAAGGGGAGGGACATTCATGATTCAGAATAATATGTTCAACATTCAAGGTGCCCAGCAGTTGCAGATGAAAAGCACTGTTGAAAATAAACCTTCTACACCAGCCGAGAGCATTCAGAGCTTCGGTACATATTTACAAAATGCGTTAGGGTCTGTCGCTGCACAGGAGTCCCAAGCGCATGAAATGTCTAATCAATTTTTGATCGGCAAGGCGAATGTAGATCAGGTGATGATTGCTTCAGAACAAGCCTTGTTAAGTCTGCAGCTGACCTCTCAGGTTCGAAACAAAGTGGTTGAGGCTTATCAGGAGATTATGCGCACGCAGTTATAAGAAACACTCGCGCAGACAATAGCGCTGATCATTACGGCAAGCAGCTGCGATGCTGCTCCTCATACAGGCTAATGGAACGCTAAGGCCTTGTGGAAGGACAGACTAAGCAAAGTTTCGGATGGGGTGACAGAGTGAATGAGAGAATTGCCCAGTACAGAGACAAGGCATCACAGTACTGGAACAGCTTTAGCAAGAAGCAAAAAACATTATTTATTTCAACCTTCTTATTTCTGATTTTGGCAGCAGTCGTTCTGACGATGCAGTTATCCAAAACAGAATATGAAGTTGCGTTCACTGATTTAAATGCAAGCGATTCAGCTGGTGTAATCAATTATCTGAACTCTTCCAATATTCCTTACAAGCTCAGTGCAGATGGAAAGAGCATCTCTGTGCCTAGTACAGATGTAGCGCTGACGAAAGTTAATATCGGATCTCAAGGCATTATTCAAAATGGCTCGCTCGGTTATAAAGCATTTGAAAGTTCTTCTTCGCCTATTGGCATGACAGATAAAGAGTTTGATGTGAAGTATAACAATGCATTAAACGGAGAAGTTGAAAAGCTGCTTGAGCGAATGCAGGGAATTCAGGATGCCAAAGTGCTTGTTAACATGCCGAAAGATAACATCTTTGCAGGTCTGGAAGAGCAGGACAAAGCCTCGGCTTCCGTAGCGCTTCAGTTCAAGCCCGGCTATCATCCGAACCAGGCAGCTGTAGACGGATATTTCAATTTGGTCAAAACGGCTGTCCCGAACCTGCCGATTGAAAATATCACCATCACCAACACGGATGAGGCTGAGCTCATTCCAACGGCTCGCGGTGGCAGCGGTGGGTTGTCATCTGAAGTTCAGGAAAATATGGCTCTACAGAAAAAGTTTGAAAGTGATGTGCGGAACAACGTTAAACAGTTCCTTTCTCAAATTGTAGGTGAGGACAAGGTTAACGTGCTCGTAGCCTCGAAACTGAATTTTGACAAGGTGACCAGCAAAGAAAATATGGTTACACCTGTGGATCAAGAGAACATGAAGGGCATCGAGATCAGCGTGCAGCAGATTCAAAAAAGCTATACAGGAGGAGCTACACCGTCTGGTGGTGTCGCAGGAACCGGTCAACAGGACGTTCCGGGTTATCCTTCCTCAGATACAAACAGCAATGGGAATTCAGAGGAATCATCAAGCACGATTAACTATGAAGTGAATCGAATTGCCAGAGATATCATTTCAAGCCCATATACTGTAAAAGATTTAACCATTAACGTCGCGGTTGAACCGCCTGCAGGACAAACTGAATTGCAGCAGCCGGTTCGGGATGCCATTGAAAATATTCTGGTGAATATCGTTCGTGCCTCATTGGCAGATTCAGGTACTACAATAACAGACGCAGATTTGACGAAAAAAGTTTCAGTCATGTCACAAGGGTTCGCAACGGCTGCAGATGCCAAAACAGGCTTCCAGCTGACACCTGCAATGATGTGGGGTGGCGGAGCATTGATTGCAGCTTTGATTGCTACAGTCGTAATCCTGTTAGTGCGTCGTCGTCGTAAACAAAATGAGATTGAGGAAGAAGAAGACATTCCGCTTCCAGTAGCAACAGAGTTCCCGTCCATTACACTGGACAGTGTGACGAACGAAAGTCAAGTGCGCAAACAATTGGAGAGTTTGGCCAAGAAAAAGCCGGACGAATTCGTCAATCTGCTGCGTACGTGGCTGGCTGACGAATAGAGGTGAACACATTGGCAAAAGCAGGAAGTCAAACATTGACTGGAAGACAAAAAGCAGCAATCTTGTTAATTACGTTAGGTCCGGAAGTGTCAGCGCAAATCTTCAAGCATTTACGTGACGAGGAGATTGAGCAGCTAACATTGGAAATCGCCAATGTACGTAAGGTGGATGCTTCGGAGAAGGACCTTATCATGTCTGAGTTTCACCAGATTTGTTTGGCACAAGAGTATATCTCTCAAGGCGGCATTAACTATGCCAAAGAAATTTTGGAGAAGGCGCTCGGCTCGACCAAAGCGCTTGAAGTTATTAATCGGTTGACCGCTACACTGCAAGTCAGACCGTTTGATTTTGCGCGTAAAGCAGATCCGAACCAGATTTTGAACTTTATTCAGAATGAAAGTCCGCAAACGATCGCTCTTGTCTTGTCCTATTTGCAATTTGAGCAGGCCGCAGCGATTCTGTCTTCTCTTCCTCAGGAGAAACAGGCTGAAGTCGCTCGCAGAGTAGCGGTTATGGACAGTACTTCGCCGGAAGTTATTTCACAGGTGGAACGTGTGCTGGAACAGAAACTATCATCAACAGTAACGCAGGATTACACGAATGCCGGTGGTATCGAGTCCATCGTTCAGATCTTGAACGGTGTCGATCGGGGGACAGAGCGTACCATTCTGGATTCTCTGGAGATTCAAGACCCGGAACTGGCAGAAGAAATCAAAAAACGCATGTTCGTTTTCGAAGATATTGTCAATGTGGACGATCGCTCCATTCAACGTATTATCCGGGATATCGACAATGCCGATCTGCAGCTTGCACTCAAAGTGGCAAGCGAGGAAGTGCGGGAGGCCGTGTTCAGGAATATGTCGAAACGGATGTCCGAAACATTCAAGGAAGAGATGGAATTTATGGGACCTGTACGGTTGCGTGATGTGGAGGAAGCTCAGACACGTATCGTAGGTACAATCCGCAGACTGGAAGAAGCCGGTGAGATCATTATCGCACGTGGCGGAGGAGATGATATCATTGTCTAATTTGATTAAATCTTTCCAGTACGTTCCTGTCGAAGACCATAAAAGGCTCGAAAATCATCATTATTACGGTAGTGAAGAAGAGGCCGGATTGGATGGGGACGAAGCTGCAGTTTCCGAAGCAGACGTGCTTCGTGCACGAGTGGACGAAGAGACGGAACGGCTTACTGCCGAGATGCTGGAGGATGCCAAGGAGTTTGCGGAAAAGCAGGTGCGCGATGCTTCGGAAGAAGCAGAACGAATGCTTCAGGAAGCCCGGGAACAGATTGATCGCTGGTGGCAGGAGCAACGAGAGCAGGATGAGCATCTGACTGAGGCTCTGCGATCACAAGGTTTCCAGCAAGGGTTTGAAGAAGGAAGAGCACAAGCTGAAGTAGAGCTCCAGGTGAAGATCGAAGAGATGATGAGAGAAGCACAAGAAGTGCTTCAGGAAGCCTATGTTGCCAAAGATCAGATTATTCAGGAAGCAGAGCCTTTTCTTGTTGAACTTGCGTGCGGCATTGCGGAGAAAGTAATTGACAAGCAGCTGACGGTGGAGCCTGAACAAACACTCGAACTGATACGTCAGAGTTTATCAAGAAAAAGAGAACAGGGACAGATCACACTTTGTGTGGCGCCTGAACAGTTTTCTTTTGTACAAGCTGCACGGGAAGAACTGGCTCTCTCTATTGATTCGCAAGCGGAGCTGCAGATTCTGCCAGATGCAACGGTTAAGGATAAAGGATGTGTTATCCGTTCTGCCTTCGGGAGTGTTGATGCACGGATTGATACACAGCTTGCCGAGATAAAAAAAGAACTGATCCGCATAGCACTTGAGGATGAGGAGCGAAAACATCAACATGAAAGTTCTTAGTTCACAGCGATATATGGAGCATCTGCGGCAATTTGATCCTGTTCGGATTAACGGCAAAGTAACTCAGGTGATAGGGCTGATGGTGGAGTCCGAAGGCCCTGATGCCAGCATCGGTGATGTATGTTACATCTACCCCGGAAAATCTGCCAAGCCGCTTCAGGCTGAGGTCGTGGGGTTTCGGGATAACAAAGTGCTGCTTATGCCGCTCGGGGAGCTTCAATCTATCGGCCCCGGCTGTGACGTCGTAGGTACGGGGAAACCGCTCGGAGTGCAGGTGGGCTCAGAGCTTCTCGGTAAAGTGCTGGATGGACTTGGACAGCCGCTTGATGGTTCGCTGCTACCTTCCAGAATGCCGATGTACTCTACCTCCAATACACCTGTAAATCCGATGGATCGTCCACGTGTCCTTGAAACGATGAGCGTGGGTGTCCGGGCAATCGACGGTTTGCTAACGGTAGGCAAAGGGCAGCGGGTTGGTATTTTTGCCGGATCAGGTGTTGGTAAAAGTACATTAATGGGCATGATTGCCCGGAATACCGCAGCGGATGTCAATGTGATTGCACTTGTCGGAGAACGTGGTCGTGAGGTACGTGATTTTATTGAGCGGGATCTGGGACCGGAAGGTCTGGAGCGTTCTGTAGTCATTGTGGCAACATCAGATCAGCCTGCATTGATCCGAATCAAGGGGGCCGTTATTGCAACAACGATTGCTGAATATTTCCGGGATCGGGGCATGAATGTCATGTTAATGATGGATTCTGTTACCCGCTATGCAATGGCGCAAAGAGAAGTGGGACTGGCAGTAGGTGAACCGCCTGCAATGAGAGGATATACCCCTTCGGTATTTGCAAGTCTGCCCAAGCTGCTGGAACGTGCAGGCACAGGACCAACGGGTTCGATTACAGCATTTTATACTGTACTGGTTGACGGGGATGACATGAACGAGCCGATTGCAGACGCGGTGCGTGGGATACTGGATGGTCACATTGTGTTAAACCGTGCGATAGCTAATAAGGGACATTTTCCTGCAATAGATGTGCTTGCCAGCATCAGTCGTGTCATGAAGGATATAGCTCCTGAAGAACAGATTGAAGCGGTTAACAATATGAAACGTCTCATGGCCGTGTATAAGGAATCAGAGGATTTGATCAACATCGGTGCTTACCAGCGTGGATCAAATGCTGCTATAGATGAAGCCATGGACCAGATTGATCATATTTGGGAGTTTACGAAGCAGAAGGTTGATGAAAAGACAACGTTGAGTGAGGTACAGGAGCGGTTGATTCTGGAGTTTGCAAGGAGATGAATAGGTAAACGATGAAATTTCGATATCATTTCCAGAAGGTTGTTGACCTGAAGAGCAATGAGAAGACACAGGCAGAGTGGATGTTATCTTCAGCCATCGGTAAATTGCAAACGGAAGAAGAACATCTGATGCAATTAATTAATGATCGGAACAGTCTGATGGAGATTATTCAATCTTCTGCAGAGAGTTGTGCATCAGCGTCCAGTTTGCAGGAGATGCAGCGTTATGCATATCACCTTGACGAATGTATCTCACGGAAGAGCAGTGATGTCAAGCATGCTCAGGTTAATGTGCAGCGGAATCAGACCTTTCTGAATGGCAAAGTAATAGACGAAAAAGTGTGGCTTGGAGCGAGGGATAAGGCCAAAATCAGATTTCAGCAAGAGATGCTCCTCCGGGAACAGAACGATCTGGACGAGATGGCTACTGTACGCTTCGCTGCCAAGGCTGGACGCGCGAACTGATAGGTGAGCCGGACGCGAAGTTGTCTCGTGAAGGAGGAATAAACGGTGGCTGTAGAAGACGCTGATATGGAAAAAGAATCCGGGAATGGATGGGAAAAGTTTCTCATGATTTCTATTCCGATTGTATTTACGGTTGTACTGTTAGGTGTACTGCTTACCCTATTTAATGTAGATATTCGTAATAATGCACTTGAACTTGCCCAGAAAATCCCTTTTGTAAAGAACTGGGTGCCTGATCCGGTCCTGGACCCGGAGAAGGAAAAACTGAAAAGCTCGGAAAAGCAGGTAGAAAGCGCCGAAGCAACGATTGAAAAGCTGAAGTCTCAAGTTACGGCCAAAGACGCAGAGATCAAAGCAGCTAAAGAAGCAGCAGCTGCCGAAACACAGAAAACGGCTGATTTGCAAAAAAAACTGGATGATGCCCAAAAGGCTGCTGAAACGGCGGCAACGGCACAGCCGGAAACGGAAAGTGATTATCAGAAGCAGATTAAAAGTTTAGCCAAAATGTATGCGGATATGAGTCCAAGTAAAGCAGCGCCGATCTTGCAAAATATGACGAATGAAGAAATGGTGCTGATGTTAAGTGCGATGCAGTCCACGGCACGTACGAAGGTGCTGGAGAAAATGGACCCGAAAACCGCTGCAGATGTCACGATGATGATGAAAGATGCGAAACCTTCAGGGGATCTGGCAGTGGATGCATTGCAATCCCGATTGAAAAAGGAAACTGCGGCCGCATCTACAACAACAGCGACGAACAGCAAAAATCTGGACAAAAACCAGTTAAGTCAGACCTTTGCCTCCATGTCTGCGTCCAGTGGTGCCAAGTTGTTACTGGAAACCTACAAAATAAGTCCAGACAAAACACTGACAATACTGAATTCAGTTAATGATGCAACCCGTTCACAATTGCTGGAAAATATGTCCAAGGAAGATTCGGTCGAGACAGCTAAAGTTTTGAATCGGCTGATGGGCAATAAATAAGCACTATGAATCTGAATGGCATGGAGGGGAGGTGAAAAAATGTCACTTGTATTTCAAATGAACTCCACTGCTTCAGCCGGGAAAGCGTCTGGTTCAACTCAAGCGTCTGGTGCACAGTCCAAAGATGCTGTTACAACTGGTGGCGAATTTTTGCAGACGCTGACACAATCAATGGCTGGAGCAGGTGGGAATGGTCAAGGCACCGATGCTGCAAATGGAGCGGCAAGTCAGACGGCTAATCCGCTTGTGTTTACTTTCGCTTCCGAAAATGAAGGAGAAGACTCTTCTTTAAATGAGACGTTGGGTTCCTTGTTTGCGAATACAGACAAACTGGATTTGAGCGATAAGCTGAAAAAACTTTTTGGTGATCTGGATGCTTTGGAAGAAGCTTTGGAAAATGATCCAGCCTTGCTTGAAGGTCTTCAAACGTTAATTCAGCAGCTGTACGCCCTGTTAAACAATGACTCGAACAGCAAGCAGCAAGGTTCTTTGAACGATAATGCTGCGGATCAGGCTAATTCGGTTAAGTCTGCATCAGCTATGGAACTCTCTCAGCATCCAGCAGCTGTACGTTTTGTCCTGCAGGACATGTTGACTCAGCTCGCAGCGGAGGTTCAGAAACCAGATCGTTCATTCTTGCAATCTGCTCCTGAATTCAAACAGTTGTTACAAGATCTGCAAGCTCAACTGAAACAGGCTGGTGTTGAAACTGATGGTAAAAAAGGCTGGGCTGAACTCAGAACGATTTTGGATACATTCAGTGCAGTGAAAGATCAGCCTGTTCAAACGGTAAATACACCTAGAGCAGAAACATCCAAGACAGAGGCAAACACACCTCAGATTATGGTGACGGCAGCAGCTCAGTCAGAATCCAAAGCTACAGGAAATGCAGCTAAAGCTGAAGCGGCACCCGTTTCCAATGTAGATACACAGGTTCACGAAACTGCCATTGTCACTGCTGGAGAGTTGTCGCTACGCAGCTCAGGTACAGCGGCGGGCAAACCTGCCGAGCCTGTAATGCAAGCATCCCTTTTTGCTAAAGAGATGACACAGTTTGTGGTGAACAAGCTGGATATTGTTCAGCAGAAAGGATTTTCCGAGGCTACGATCTCACTTCGGCCTGAGCATCTGGGCAAATTGGATGTGCAGATTACGTTGCAAAACGGACAATTGGTCGCTCGCTTTATGACGGAGCATGTGATGGCCAAAGATATGCTGGAACAACAGATGATGCAGCTGCGTTCCTCGTTACAATCTCAGGGGATTCAGGTAGAACGACTTGAAGTAACCCAGAACAGCTCGCTTGGATCAGAGATGTATCAGGATGGCGGGCGTCAACAAGGAAGTCAGTCTCAACAGCAACGGCGTTCCCGTGAACGTGCAGAACAGACTGATGAAGCAGTAACTGCAGCAAGCCTTCAGGAGGAATTGCGCAACTGGCGCAGTGATCAGGTTGAGGGTGGCGATATTAAACGCGATTCATTTAGTGCAGAGGCCTAAACAGGGATGAGGTGAATCTATGGCAAATGAAATTATTTCTACAAACAATGTTTGGCCCAATTACTCGGCTGCCAACAAAGCGACAACTAATCCAGCAACGAAAGAGCTAGGCAAGGATCAGTTTCTCAAAATTCTAATTACCCAGCTGCAGAATCAGGACCCGATGCAACCGATGGAAGACAAAGAGTTCATTGCACAAATGGCTCAGTTCAGTTCAGTGGAACAGTTGGTGAATATCTCATCACAGCTAAAAACGTTAAATCAGTCACTTGGAGCAGTGTCCAGCATGATTGGGATGGAGATTAGCTGGCTTTCTGCGGATAAAGCTGACAGCGGTACGCTTCGTCAAGGAATTGTTGACTCAATTATTGTGCGAGATGGTGTGCAGTATGCCCAGGTAGGCAAGGACGAGATCAAGCTGGATGAGATCATTCAGGTGAATCGTGCAAAGCAGACTGACGAGGATAAAACCTCTGTGCAGAATGTACAGAATGATGCTGTGAATTCAAATGGTACTAATGGCAACGAAACGTCGGAAGTTAACAACGAGACGAACAATGCCGAGAATCGTGAGCAAACGATATGAGTGACCGCATAACCGTTGGACAATTGTACACAGGACCGGTTACTCCAGGAATGCTTCGCAAACCCCAAACGGGAGAGACCGCGAGTGCTCCTGCCAAACCTTTCGCAGAAGTCCTGGAAAGCAATCTGCTTAAACTCAGTAATCACGCGGCTAAACGATTGGAACAGCGTGGGATTGAATTGAAATCAGAACAGATGAAGCAGATTGGTTCAGCACTGGACAAGGCTGCTGCCAAGGGAGCCAAAGAGTCTTTGATCTTGATGCAGGATATGGCTTTTATCGTCAATGTCAAAAATCGAACCGTAGTTACAGCGATGGACAGTGAAAGTATGAAGGACAATGTCTTCACTCAGATTGATAGTGCTGTAATTATTTCTTAAACGGCTGGCCCTTCTCGGGAGCCGGAATGCCGCTGACCGACTGATGCGGTAACCAAATTAAGGCTGGGAGGATTTTATAAAATGTTGAAATCGATGTACTCAGGCGTTTCCGGGATGCGGGGTTTTCAAACAAAACTCGATGTCATTGGTAATAATATTGCCAACGTAAATACCGTTGGATTTAAGGGAAGCCGAGTGATGTTCAAAGATATTATGAGCCAAACGACTTCTGGTGTAACTGCACCGAATGATACAAATGGTGGTGTCAATGCACAGCAGATTGGTCTTGGTGTATCGGTAGGTTCCATTGACACAATGCACTTGGCAGGAAGTCCAATGACAACGAACAGACCTACTGACCTTCGGATTAATGGAGATGGATTTTTCCTGGTTCGTTTGAGCGAAGATCAAGAGGTTCCTTATTTGACACGTGCAGGTAACTTTACCCTTGATGCCAATCGCAACCTGGTAACTTCTGACGGATTGTTTGTTCTGGATAACGGTGGAGGGAACATTACGATTGGAGATGATGTTGTTTCCTTCACGATTGGGCAGGATGGAACGATTAACCAGACAATGGATGACGGAACAACAGGAGCAGGTCCCCAACTCGGCATTGGTAAAGTTGTTAATCCATCAGGTCTGGAAAAAATCGGCGGCAACCTGTATCGCATGACAGTCAATGCGAATCCGGAGGGTGCACTTGAACCACTGACTGCAAACAGTGCAGAGGATGGAACAGGAGCTATTATTGCGGGTCAGCTTGAGATGTCAAATGTGGATTTGACAAATGAGTTTACCGAAATGATCGTGGCACAGCGTGGATTCCAGGCCAACTCCCGGATCATTACAACTTCAGACGAAGTGCTTCAAGAAGTTGTTAATCTGAAACGTTAATAATTGATTAGTAATTTTTGAAAAGGTGGGGGAGCTTGCTCCTCCACTCTGATTGAGGGGGCTTAGCATGATTTCAGTTACGCGGTTAAATGGTTCTCCCATGTGGTTAAATGCGCTGATGGTCGAGATTGTGGAAGAGACGCCTGACACGTATATTACTCTGGTAACAGGAAAACGACTGATTGTGCTTGAAAAAGCCGATGAGGTGATTACCAAGATCAAAGAATACAACCGTGAAATTGGAGTGCAGGCGGCCACGATTAAAGTGCAGCAAACGGAGGAGTCCTGATGAAAAAGATGATGCCCTGGATTGCAACTGCATTGCTTGCAATCACACTTATTGTGGTCGTAGCTTTTGTGTTTTTGAAGTTACAGCCAGACAAGAACGACAATACACATACGGCAGCAGCCGCTGAAGAAAAAAAGATGACTGCGGATGAAATTGTAGAGGTATCGTCAGAGCTTCCACAAATTAAAACGAATCTGGCTGATCCCGATCGAATCATAATGGTTAGTTTCTCGTTCAGGTTATCTGATAAAACAGCCAAAGAAGATTTTGATAAAATTCAAAGCATTACGGTGAAGCCCATTATCATTCAGGCACTAGCGGACACCAAGGCTGAGGAACTGAATACAGCCAAGGGTATGAAACAATTTAATGAGAAGCTGACAGGTCTAATTAATGAGGCATTGCCTGAGCCAAATTTGAAAAGCACCAGCATTTCAGACATTGTTATAGCACCAATGTAATGAACAGAACACGCTGTAGACTTGTAAGGGGGTGAGGACATGGTGGATGTATTATCACAGAATGAGATTGACGCCCTTTTAGCAGCTCTTTCTTCAGGTGAAATGGACGCAGAGGAACTGAAAAAGGAAGAGACTCAGAAGAAAATCAGATCCTATGATTTTAAGCGGGCCGTGCGTTTCTCCAAAGATCACATTCGAAGCCTGACTCGTATACACGAGAACTTTGCGCGCTTTCTCACCACTTATTTTTCGGCCCAGCTGCGGACGTTCGTTCAGATCAATGTCGTTCAGGTAGAACAGTTGCCTTATGATGAGTTTATTCGTTCTATTCCCAAAATGACGATTTTGAACATTTTCGAAGCAGAGCCATTACAGGGGAGAATGGTGATGGAGGTCCATCCCAACGTGGGTTATGCGATGCTGGATCGTCTTTTGGGCGGTACCGGTAATGCTCCGACCAAAATTGCCAGTATGACGGAGATTGAAACGACGATTATGGAGCGTATATTCAGCCGGGCTTTTGAGAGTTTGCAGGAAGCGTGGAAAACGGTACTGGATATTTCGCCAAGACTAGAAGCGCTGGAGACCAATCCGCAGTTTATGCAGATTGTGTCGCCCAATGAGACGATTGCTTTAATCTCGCTAAGCACCAAAATTGGTGACACCACGGGCATGATCAATTTGTGTATACCACATGTCGTTCTTGAGCCTATTATGTCCCGGTTATCAACACATCAGTGGTTTGTTTCGGAGAAGAAAACGAGAGCTCCGGAAGAATACGATGCGTTGAAAACTCGTGTGAATAAAGCCAAATTACCGATTGTAGCCGAGCTTGGCGAATCCAGAATTTCGATTGCTGAATTTTTGGGATTATCGGTCGGCGATGTCATTACACTGAATAAACCGGTAGAAGAGGGACTTTCCATCAAAGTTGGTGACAGACTGAAGTATATCGGAAGTCCGGGAACGATAAAGGATCGTGTGGCTGTACAAATAGATCAAATTGTCACCGAAGGAGTTGAAGAATTTGACGAGTAAGGATTATTTATCCCAGGAAGAGATCGACGCTTTGCTTAGGCAGTCTGAATCCTTAACCAGTTCCGAACCTGCTCAGAAGACGGTAGATGATTTTCTGACAGAGCTTGAACAGGATGCCTTGGGGGAGATCGGCAACATTACATTTGGCAGTGCTGCCACAGCGTTATCCACGCTGCTGGGCCTCAAGGTAGATATTACAACACCTAAAGTATCGATTATTAGCCGAACACAGTTTGAAGAAGCTTTTCCTAAACCGCATGTTGCTGTTCATGTGAACTACGTCGATGGATTCGAGGGCATTAACTCTTTGGTTATCAAAAAGAGAGATGCGCAGATCATTGCTGACCTTATGCTGGGCGGTGAAGGGAATCCGGCCGACGAAGAGCTGAATGAAATTCATATCAGTGCGGTCCAGGAAGCGATGAATCAGATGATGGGATCTTCTGCTACATCGATGTCGACCATCTTTAACCGGTTCGTTAATATTTCGCCTCCAGGGATCGATATTCTCAACTTGGAAAGTGGAGAGGGCGTTACCAATCTGCCGCCAGATGAAACACTTATTCAAGTTTCGTTTCGTCTGTTAGTAGGGGATCTGATTGATTCAAATCTGATGCAGCTTCTCCCTGTACCTTTTGCTAAAAATATGGTGGATATGTTAATAGGAGGGGCTCAAGAATCTACAGCCAGTGCACCTGTGGCTTCAACTCCGGAGCCTGCACCTGCGCCAGTTGCGCCATCGGCTCCAACACCGCCGCCGATTATGGAACAGCCGCCAGTTCAGCAGCAGACGCCTCCACAGGCTCCACAGCAGCCTGTTCCGGACTATGGTGGATATGAACAACCGCCGATGGGGATGCCTCAAGGCATGCCGCCACAGCAGCCATACGGGATGCCACCACAACAACCATATGGGATGCCTCCGCAGCAACCTTATGGTGTGCCTCAACATTATGGCGGTGTACCAAATAGGAATGTGAATGTACAGCCTGTTCAATTTGCGAATTTCCAAAATGGGTCTTATGGTCAGGTTGACGAGAACAATTTGAATTTATTGATGGACATTCCCCTTAAAGTCACCGTAGAATTAGGAAGGACCCAGAAGCAAATTAAAGATATTTTGGAATTATCACAAGGTTCGATTGTCGAACTGGATAAGTTAGCGGGAGAACCTGTCGATATTTTGGTCAATAACAAATTGATCGCCAAGGGTGAAGTCGTTGTTATTGATGAGAACTTTGGTGTTCGTGTTATAGATATCGTAAGCCAATGGGACCGAATTCAAAAATTACAATAAGCACAATTTAGGGAGGACTTGAATCAAGATGGCAAACCGAATTTTAGTCGTAGACGACGCTGCATTTATGAGAATGATGATCCGGGACATTTTGTCCAAAAATGGGTATGAGGTTGTTGGAGAAGCACCGGATGGCGCACAAGCCGTTGAGAAGTTTAAAGAGCTTCGTCCTGACCTGATCACAATGGACATTACGATGCCTGAGATGGATGGAATTGCTGCACTGAAAGAGATCAAAAAAATTGATGCGAATGCAAAAGTCATTATGTGTTCCGCGATGGGGCAGCAAGCAATGGTTATTGATGCAATTCAGGCTGGTGCGAAAGACTTCATCGTTAAACCATTCCAGTCTGACCGGGTTATCGAAGCGATCAGCAAAACACTGGGCGCTTAACAAACATGATGATGGCTCTGGGTGATTCTCCAGAACCAGCTGGCGCAGGAATCAATTACTATCTACAGCTTGTATGGGTGATTGTTGTCCTGGCCGTCATCCTGGTTCTGATTGTTTATTTGATCCGATTCCTCAACAAACGGAATCAGCAATGGTTCAGAAGCGGAACGATTCGTATTATGGGCGGGGTCGGTCTGGGACAAAACAAGTCGCTGCAAATTATCGAGATTGGCGGAAACGTTTATCTGATTGGTGTGGGCGAAAACATACAGTTGCTGGATAAAGTTTCGGATGTGGAAGAAGCGCAGCGAATTATCGATTCCTTTGAACAGGATGCTGCTGCACAGCAAGGGAGCTTTTCGCCTATCATTGCCAAACTAGCGAAACGTCTTCGTAAGGAAGAACCGCCTCGGGAAATGGAAATTGAGGACACCGCTTCTTTCCATGAGATGTTTGAATCCAAACTTCGGCAGATGCCTAACCGTAAAGAGAAGATGGAGAAGCTCCTGGATCATGACAATACTACAGATCGGTCGAGGGATTCATGAAGAAAAAGATTTGGTTAGCGTGTTGTTTCATAGGACTTATCAGTCTGGCATCCGTCACGGTGGCTTTTGCCGAGCCGATTCCGAACATTGATATCCAGATCGGGAACGGTGATGGCAGTACGCCAGGTACAAGCTCATTATCTATTATTTTATTAATTACCGTGCTTAGCATCGCACCTGCTTTACTGGTGCTGATGACAAGTTTTACACGAATTGTTATTGTGCTTGGCTTTGTGCGGACCTCACTTGGAACACAACAGATGCCTCCGAATCAGGTATTGGTTGGTCTTGCACTTTTTCTGACACTTTTCATCATGTCGCCTACGATATCCTCTATAAATCAGGTTGCACTGCAGCCTTATCTTAAAGGGGATTTGACACAAACACAGGCGCTGGAAAAAGCAGCAGATCCGATAAAGAAATTTATGTTTACGCACACGCGTGAAAAGGATCTCCTGCTGTTTATGAAGTACAATCAGACAGAGAAGCCCAATTCCTATCAGGATATTCCGATTACGGTGATGGTGCCGGCGTATGCAATCAGTGAGCTCAAGACAGCCTTCCAGATGGGATTTATGATTTTCATTCCGTTTCTGGTGATTGATATTGTTGTGGCGAGTACACTCATGGCTATGGGTATGATGATGCTTCCACCGGTCATGATTTCATTACCTTTCAAAATACTGCTCTTTGTACTGGTAGACGGATGGTATCTGGTAGTCAAGTCACTGTTGCTAAGTTTTAACACTTGAACCGGAGAGTTAAAGGAGGACGGTCATGACTTCGGAATTTATTATCGGTCTGGCCGGAAAAGCAGTATACACGTCATTGCTGGCCAGTGCACCCATGCTTATACTAGCTCTGGTTGTAGGACTAATTATTAGTATTTTCCAAGCTACAACTCAAATTCAGGAGCAGACGCTGGCGTTTGTGCCAAAAATTATCGCTGTACTGCTGGCGGTACTTTTGTTTGGTCCCTGGATTTTGAATATACTCGTCGATTTTACGTACAACATACTCGATAATTTATACAGATACATAGGGTAGGCTTTAGCCAATGGAGACATTGCTGCAAAGTTTCCCTGTCGCTCTGCTTATGTTTTGTCGAATAGCATCATTTTTTGTAACTGCACCTGTCTTTTCTGCTCGAAATGTACCTGCATCGTTTAAGGTAGGTATTTCTGCCTTTGTTACCTTGACGGTATACATGACTTTTGGCATACACCAGACCGTTCCGACGGATTTGAGCTACATTTTGCTTATTATCAGAGAAATCCTTATAGGTTTGCTTCTCGGGTTTACAGCTTATCTTCTGATGACTGCGGTACAGACAGCAGGGGCGTTTATTGATATCCAGATTGGTTTTGGTATAGCTAACGTATATGATCCGATGACAGGCGCATCAGCGCCGCTCACAGGTAACTTTAAATATGCATTTGCTGTGCTTTTATTTCTGACCATGAACGGACATCATTATTTGCTGGATGGTATTGTGTACAGTTATCGGTGGATTCCTTTGTCCAATTTATTTTTCTGGAGATTGGCTGATGGGAGTGTTGCAGAGTTTCTAGTCCACACATTGGGCGAATCGTTTATGCTGGCTTTCCAGATGGCTGCTCCGATTGTGGTTGCTCTGTTCCTGACGGATGTAGGTTTGGGTTTTTTGGCCAAAACAGCACCACAGTTTAATGTATTTGCTGTAGGTATGCCGCTTAAAGTGCTCGTCGGAATTGCAATTTTGCTTTTGCTGGTGCCCAGCTTTGCTTTTGTGTTTGGCCAATTGTTCGAGGTGATGTTCCGGTCGATGGAAAAACTGCTTGGAACGATCGGACAAAGGCCGGTATGAGTGAAACGGAGGACAGAATTCACATGAAATTTCAACTCGACCTCCAGTTGTTTTCAGGGGAGAAGACAGAGAAAGCTACCCCGAAAAAACGACAGGATACACGAAAAAAGGGCCAGGTCGTCAAAAGCATGGAGTTGTCCGGGGCGTCGATTCTCCTGTTTACTTTTCTAATCATGATGATGTTTAGCAGTTTTTATAAGGAACGTATGGTTAGATTGTTTACGGATATTTTTATTAATCGGCTTAGTATGGAGATTACCGATGAAAATGTAATGGCATTGATGATGCGTTACGGAATTGAAGTGATGCTCCTGCTTGCTCCGGTGCTGCTTGGTGCAGCATTGATTGCATTAATAGTGAATTACATGCAGGTCGGTTTTCTTCTGATTGGTGAAGGCTTAAAGCCGAAGCTCGAGAAGCTAAATCCGATTAAAGGATTCAAAAATATCTTTTCGCTTCGTTCGCTTGTGGAATTTGCCAAGTCTATACTGAAAATGACGATTATCGGCTATCTTGTGTACAGTACGATTACCAGTTATCAAGCAGATATTGCTTCGTTATCTCATTTTTCAATGGATGCTATACTGCAGTTTGCTGCCTCAATTACATTAAATCTTGGAGTTAAAATTGCTGTTGCACTGCTTGTGCTTGCCATCTTCGATTACATGTACCAGAAGTACGACTATGAAAAAAATATACGTATGTCCAAGCAAGATATCAAGGACGAGTACAAGAAAATGGAAGGCGATCCGCTGATCAAAGGTAAAATACGGGAGCGTCAGCGTCGTATGGCTATGCAGCGTATGATGCAGGAAGTACCGAATGCAGACGTAATCATCACGAACCCGACTCACTTTGCCGTAGCGCTGAAGTATGAAGGGTCTGAGATGGAGGCTCCGCAAATTATTGCGAAGGGTCAGGATTACGTTGCCCTGCGTATCAAAGAAATTGCTAAAGAGCACGGTGTGATTACGATGGAAAACAAACCGCTGGCACGGGCTTTGTTCCAGAGAGCCGAGATTGGCGACGCCATACCGGCCGATTTGTTTCAAGCGGTAGCTGAAGTGCTGGCTTACGTATATAAATTAAAGGGCAGAGTGAAATAAAAGGGATCGGAGGCCGTACATTCATTGAAAACAAAAGATTTAGCTGTCCTTGCGGGTATTATCGGCATAGTGTTGATGATGATTCTTCCGATCCCGGCCTGGTTACTGGATATGCTGCTTGTTGTCAACATTTCCATTGCCTTGATGATACTGCTTGTTGCGATGAACAGCAAAGAAGCGTTGCAGTTTTCTATATTTCCGGCTTTACTGCTCATTACTACTTTATTCCGCCTAGCACTGAATATCTCGACTACCAAGCTGATTTTGGGTAAGGGGGATGCGGGAGCGGTTGTAGCAACCTTCGGAAGCTGGATTGCGGGTGGAGAAATTGCGATAGGGTTTATCGTATTTTTGATTCTGGTTGTGGTTCAGTTTATCGTTATCACCAAAGGGTCTGAGCGTGTTGCTGAAGTAGCAGCAAGATTTACCCTCGATGCCATGCCAGGGAAACAAATGAGTATCGATGCTGACTTGAATGCCGGACTGATCAATGAGCAGCAGGCTCGAGAGCGTCGATCCAAAATTGAACGCGAAGCCGACTTTTACGGAGCGATGGATGGTGCAAGTAAATTCGTCAAAGGGGATGCCATTGCAAGTATTATCATTCTCTTAATTAACCTGATTGGCGGCTTTATTATCGGTATGACCGTACATGGTCTCGATTTTGCAACATCACTTTCTACGTATTCGGTACTGACAATCGGTGACGGATTGGTTAGCCAGATTCCTGCACTTCTTATTTCAACTGCGGCAGGGCTAATCGTTACCAGAGCTTCATCGGAAGGAAACTTGGCAGAAGATATTACGGGCCAGCTGTTTACATATCCGATATTGATCTATATTGTAGCTTTTGTTATCGCGATGCTTGGTTTCTTTACACCGATTCATGTAATTACAACGCTGCCGCTGGCCGGCATGCTCGCCTTTGCCGCCTGGAGGATGCAGAACAATCTGAATCTGAAACAGGAGGCGGAAGAGCAGCTGGAGGAAGAGCAGCAGATTGAAGAGGTCAGAAGTCCTGAAAGTGTAATTAACTTGCTTCAGGTGGACCCTATTGAATTCGAGTTTGGATATGGTTTGATCCCGCTTGCTGATAATCAGCAGGGAGGAGACCTGCTTGATCGGATTATTATGATTCGGAGACAATGTGCGCTTGAGCTTGGGCTGGTCGTTCCTGTTATCCGGATTCGGGATAACATTCAGCTGAGGCCGAACGAATATGTCATCAAAATTAAGGGAAACGTGGTTGGCGGTGGCGAACTGCTTCTCAATCATTACTTGGCGATGAGCCCTGGTTACGATGAAGAATCTGTAACGGGAATCGAGACAACAGAGCCTGCGTTTGGACTGCCGGCACTATGGATTGATGAAGTAACCAAGGATCGGGCAGAGCTTGCTGGATATACGGTTGTTGATCCGCCGTCTGTAGTAGCGACACATCTGACAGAACTGATCAAGAAGCATGCACATGAGCTGCTTGGAAGACAAGAGACGAAGGCGCTTGTGGACAACCTCAGAGAGAATTATGCTGCGCTTGTGGATGAGTTGATTCCTTCTGTTCTTTCAATTGGTGACGTGCAAAAAGTTCTTGCCAAGCTGCTGCGTGAAAAAATCTCCATACGTGATATGGTAACGATTTTCGAAACACTTGCAGACTACGGGACTTACACAAAGGACCCGGATGTGCTGACCGAGTATGTCAGACAGTCGTTATCTCGCCAGATTACCCAACAATATTCTCAAAAAGGCGAAACGCTTCGAGTCATTACCGTTGGACCTGGTCTTGAGAAGAAAATTGCTGAAAGTGTGCAGCAATCGGAACAAGGCAGCTATCTGGCGCTGGACCCGGTGTCCACTCAAAGTGTTTACCAAAAGCTGAGCGAGCAAGTGAATCGTTTAATTCAATCGGGCCAACAGCCCATCGTTTTAACTTCTCCAACGATTCGAATGTATCTGCGTCAGGTTATTGAACGTACGATGCAGGATATTCCGGTGCTTTCCTACAGCGAACTGGAGCCGAATGTTGAAATTCAAAGTATCGGGGTGGTGAACTTATGAGAGTAAAACAATACGTTGTTGAGACCATGCCCGAAGCTATGCTTCAGATTCGCAAAGACCTGGGGAGCGACGCCGTCATTCTGTCCACAAAAGAAATCAAGGTGGGCGGAGTGCTGGGGATGTTTCGCAAGAAACGGATCGAGGTTGTTGCAGCAGTAGACAACGAACAAAAGAAACAAGCAAAGAAAACTGCTGCATCACCGGTTCAAAATTCATTTACACCAGTGCCTCGTGCGTTGGTGCCTGAAGCTTATGCTCAAACTGCGCGTTCGTTTGTCACTGCTTCCGATGAGGAGGCGGCAGCAAGCACGGTTGATCATAGTCCACAGGAGAAGTCGGCAATGGTTCCAGTTGTGTCCAGATCCAATCATGAGGATGCAAAGATGGATAATGGCTCTATTTCTTTGAGCAGTGAGCATAAACCGCGACCGCAAGGGGCGGATTTTTCGGGTTCAACCTCTACTAAGTCAGAGTCTGATTCGGAACAACAGCAGGACAAGCTGCTCAGTGAGCTCCAGGATTTGAAGCAGATGATGACCAAGCTTTCCAGGCAGGGGACAGTGGTTGAAACTTTTCCTGAGGCATTGCTCAGCTGGCGTCAGCGTTTGACAGAACAGGAGATTTGGCCGGAAGTGTGGGAGTCATGGCTTGAACCCATTCAGGAGAAGTTAACTGAGGGTGAGATGCAAGAGCAGGATATAGAGTTGGCATTGCAATCACAGGTCATCCATTTTCTGAACGAGCGCATCCAGGAGGGCATCTTGCCAACGACACGTATTGTGTATGTAGCTGGCCCGACAGGGGTTGGTAAAACAACAACGATTGCCAAGCTTGCTGCGGAACAGATGTTTAAAAAACAACGCAAGGTTGGATTTATTACTTCCGACACATATCGAATCTCAGCAGTGGAGCAGCTCAGAACGTATGCGTCGATCTTGAATGTGCCGTTGGAAGTGGTGCAGTCTCCTGGCGATACACAGCGTGCCATTTCCCGTTTAGCTCACTGTGATCTGATCTTTATGGATACAGCGGGCAGAAATTATAGAAATGAGCTGCTTGTGTCCGAGCTGCAAAGTCTGCTCGCTCCAGTGGAGAACAGCGAAACTTTTCTGGTGATGAGCATGACGGCCAAAAGCGCAGATATGGTGCAAATTACAGAGCACTTCAGCAAATACGGATTAGATAAAGTGATTTTCACAAAAATGGATGAAACAGGAACATGCGGTCCACTCTTCAACCTGCTTCATCGTTTTCCTCTCAGGCTTGCTTATGTGGCCAACGGTCAGAACGTCCCGGATGATCTGCTGAAGCCTGATGCAGAATGGCTGTGTAAGGCGCTGCTGGGAGAAGGGAAACAATGAAGGATCAGGCTGCGGCACTTCGAAGTTTGGTCTCTGCACCTCAGGGAGGCAGTGAAGGCAGGGGAAACCCTCGTTCTTCCAAAATCATTACAGTGGCAAGCGGCAAGGGCGGGGTAGGCAAATCCAACTTTACGTTGAACTTTGCACTTACACTTCACTCCCTGGGCAAGAAGGTGTTGGTTTTTGATGCAGATATTGGTATGGCTAATATCGATGTTTTGATGGGAACGACGTCTTCCTATAATCTGTATCATCTTTTATACCGACATAAAACTATAAGGGAAATCATACAACTTGGTGCAGACGGGCTTCCTTACATTGCAGGGGGGTCGGGAATGAAAGAGCTGTTCTCCTTGTCTGATCGTGATCTGGAGTTTTTCGCCAGTCAAGTGGAGGACATTGCACAGGAGATGGATTATGTCATTTTCGACACTGGGGCGGGTCTGTCCAAGGAGAATATGAGATTCATCGGTGCTGCCGATGAGTGCCTGATTGTAACTACACCTGAACCGACTTCAATAACTGATGCTTATGCCTTAGTCAAAGTAATGCACAGCCAGGAGCACTCAACTCCCTTCCGTATGATCGTAAACCGGGTCGAAGACGAAAGGGAGGCGGAGCGTGTGGCAGACAAAATAGCTGGAGTAGCAAGCAGGTTTTTGCAGACCGATATTCCACTCTTGGGATATATTTCGGAGGATGCACAGGTGGTTGCAGCGGTAAAGAAACAGATGCCCTATCGCCTGGCTTATCCAAACTGCAAAGCTTCCAAAGATATACAGAAGCTTGCTCTTCGTTATTTGGCTGTACCTGCGGCTCCGGAATCCGAAACCTTGTCAGGAATCAGGGGATTTATGAAAAAGTGGCTTAGACGAACAACATGATTTCTGAATAAAGGAAACAGAGGTGACACAATATGGCGGTCTATCAAGTATTGGTTGTCGATGATTCCGCTTTTATGCGCAAAATTGTGACGGATTTAATTGAAGCGGACTCAGAGTTTAAAGTTACGGCAACAGCGTCAAACGGGAAAGAGGCCATCCAAAAAACGTTAGAGCTTAAGCCTGATATTATCACGATGGATGTTGAAATGCCCGAGATGAACGGGCTGGATGCACTAAAAACAATTATGGACCAATCCTCCATTCCTGTAATTATGCTTTCTGGCATTAATGAACAAGGAATGAAAGAAACCATTATGGCTCTGGAAGCAGGTGCATTTGATTTTATCCGTAAACCATCCGTCGTGCATGATCAGGATATTGCTCAGGTTGGCAAAGCGCTCGTTGAACGAATGCGAGCTGCCATGCAAGAAGTCAAGCGAAAAGCTGAACGTAAAGAAGCGATCCAAAAGATGGATGCGTCCCGCAACGCCGGAACGCCTACAGCTCAGACGCTGAAGAAAGAGATACCGTCCAAAGACATCAGTGAACCGAGCAGTAAAACGGCTTTGCCTGCTGTTCCGAAGGTTCAGCCTTCATTAGAGGGGCGTACAGATGGGGCGCAGGGCAAAAAGCTAACCAGTGCGCCTTTATCTCCTTCCAAGCCTGATCGTGCGTTCAGTAAAAAAGAAAACTTGGTGAAGCCGGGTCAATCTGCTCGCAAGCAGACAGCAGACCAGCCGCCTGTCAGTCCGCTGCAAGCTCGCAAGGAGGCGAAGACGGTTAACACGTCACGTCTTACGTCCGATCAGCCAGTAGCAAGTAAGGCTTCCGTACCTGCGAAGGAGATAACGAAACCAAATACGGTTTATAAAGCCCCGGCAGGCATGGAGGGATCATTCAACAAGCTTGTAGCAATCGGATCTTCAACTGGCGGTCCAAGAGCGCTTAAAACCTTATTGGAGCAACTGCCTGCAGATCTGCCAGCACCAGTAATTATTGTGCAGCATATGCCGCCTAACTTTACGCGTTCGCTGGCTCAACGGTTGAATTCATTCAGTCCACTACATGTGGTGGAGGCTGAAGATGGTATGCAGCTGAAAAGAGGAACAGCATACATTGCCCCAGGTGGCTTTCATATGAGAGTTCACAAGGCAGCGGACGGAAGATTCATTCTGAAATTGAGTGAAGACCAACAGGTGAATGGGCACAGACCTTCAGTGGATACCATGTTTGAATCGCTTCTGCCGTTTACATCTTTACAGCGACATCTTGTTCTTCTGACAGGTATGGGAAGTGACGGAGCACGTATGATGAAAAAATTATACGAAACGGGAGTAACTTCTACTTTTGCCGAAAATGAAGAAACTTGTGTTGTCTATGGTATGCCGCGTTCAGCAGTTGAGCTGCAATGCGTGCGTCATCTTCTGCCATTGCAGGAGATTGCGCCAAGACTTGTTCAAGCAGTGAAATAACGGAGTGTAACTTACGGAGGAGGTGCCTCACAATGGACATGAACCAATATTTATCCATGTTTATTGATGAGTCTAATGATCATCTGCAATCCCTTAACGAAAACATGCTACAACTTGAAGCGAATCCGGAGGATCTGGGCATAGTGCAGGTTATCTTCCGTTCTGCTCATACTCTCAAGGGTATGGCGGCAACTATGGGATTCGAAGACCTGGCTTCACTGACACATAAAATGGAAAATGTGCTCGATATGGTACGTAACGAGAAGCTGAAAATGCAAGATTATATTTTTGATACCATGTTCAAAGGCCTTGATGCCTTGGAAACTATGGTTCAGGACATTACGAGTGGCGGGGAAGGTAAAGCGGATGTTTCCTCCATCGTGGCTTCGCTCCAAGCTATCGAAAGCGGTGAATGGAAAGGCGGAAGTGCTCCTGCAGCCAAACCGGACAAAAAAACGGATGCCTCGCTCTCCAATGCGGTTGAACTGGATGAATACCAATATTCAGTGCTTGATCAGTCTATCGCAGAAGGGCACCGTGTGTTCTATGTTGACGTGCTTGTGAGTGAGCACAGCCAGTTAAAAGGTGTTCGGGCGTACATGGTGTTTGACATGCTTGAGCGTTCGGGTGAAGTGGTTAAGGCATATCCTTCTGTTCAGGATATCGAGCAAGAAAAGTTTGAGCGCAGTTTCTCGTTGTATTACATAACGACTAAAGAGGCGCAAGAACTGGAAAAGGGCATCATGAGCATCTCCGAGATCGAGAGTGCCAAATTGATTCAGCTGGATCAAGAGACGCTGCAGCAAATGGCGAATCAGGTAACGAAACAGGTAGCCGCTACGGCCGAGGCCTCTGCTGCACCAGTTCCTGTGGCTGTCTTGGAGGCCCCTGTTGCAGATTCTGCACCTCAGGAAGAAGTCAAAGCGGCTCCGGCAAAGGTCGCAGCGCCGAAACAGGCTGCTGCACCTTCACGTACCATTCGTGTTGACATTGAACGTCTGGACGTGCTGATGAACTTGTTCAGCGAGTTGCTGATTGACCGTTCCCGCCTTGAACAGCTGGCAAGTGAGACAGGGAACAATGATCTGTCTGACACCGTAGCACACTTGAGCCGAGTGAGCACAGATTTGCAAAATATCGTCCTGAAGCTGCGGATGGTCCCGGTAGACACTGTATTTAACCGCTTCCCGCGAATGATTCGTGACCTCGCCAAAACGCTGGACAAAAAAATTGATCTGGTTATCACGGGTGCCGAAACGGAGCTGGATCGAACCGTCATTGATGAGATCGGCGACCCACTCGTGCACTTGCTGCGTAATGCAGTGGATCATGGCGTAGAATCCATTTCTGAGCGTGTGGCTGCTGGCAAGCCGGAGATGGGTACCGTTAATTTGCGTGCCTTTCACAGCGGCAATCATGTGTTTATCGAGATTGAAGATGATGGTAAAGGGATCTATCGTGACAAGCTCCTGCAAACAGCGATCAAACGCGGCGTTGTAACGGAAGAGCAGGGTGCGAAGATGAGTGATGATGAAGTCAATCAATTGTTATTTGCTCCTGGCTTCAGTACGGCTGATAAAATCTCTGATATTTCTGGCCGGGGTGTAGGTCTGGACGTTGTAAAATCCAAAATCACTTCACTTGGCGGTAATGTAACGATTACGTCCACGCCTGGCAAAGGCACGAACTTCTCCGTACAGCTTCCACTGACGTTGTCCATTATTGCGGCAATGCTTGTGAGACTGGGTTCAGAGAAGTATGCAGTACCACTGTCCTCCATTGTAGAAACAGCGATTGTACAGCGTGAACAAGTTCGCAACATCCATGGCAATAAAATGATTACGTTCCGCGAATCCCTGATCCCGTATTTGTCCTTAAGCGAGGTGTTTGGCGTGCCGGATTTCAACGATGCGGACGAGAAAGAAACCGAGATTGTTGTCATTCGAAAAGGAGATCGCCTGGCAGCTGTTGCTGTAGAAGAGTTCATCGGCCAAAGCGAGATCGTTCTCAAGTCTATGGGAACCTATCTCCCAGCTATTGAAGGAATCTCCGGTGCTACGATACTTGGAGATGGACAAGTAGCTCTGATTCTTGATCCTAACGCATTTATTAAATAAACAAAGCTTTTGCGTCTTACATTTAATAGGGAGGTTTTTAACATGGAAGAAGAGTTGAAAGTCATCGTCTTTAGATTAGGTTCCGAGGAATACGGTATTGAGGTAGACAAGGTTGAAACGATTGAGCGCATGATGCCGATTACCCGTGTTCCCAAAACCCTTTCTTTTGTAAAAGGAGTTATCAACCTGCGCGGAGTCGTGATTCCGGTCATCGATCTTCGCGGTCGTTTCGCCCTTCCTGAAACCGAGTATACCGATCAAACGCGGATTGTAATCGTAGGTGTAGATGATATGCAGGTTGGTTTTATTGTAGATTCCGCCAACGATGTTATCGATATCAAAAGCAGTTCTATCGACACTCCGCCTGAAGTGGTCGGAGGCGTTAAGGCCAGATATCTGCGTGGTGTTGCCAAACTCGAAGATGGCCGCTTGTTGATCATGCTTAACCTCAACGAAGTATTGAATAAAAGCGAGATTGTACAGCTGGAAAGTGTTGAGGGCTAGCACCGTGGATATATTCAACCGATTTGAGGGTTTCCAGATGGATGTGCTCAAAGAGGTCGGTAATATTGGAGCAGGCAACGCCGCTACGGCGTTGTCTCAGCTCCTTAACAGACCGATTGATATGGGTGTACCTACCGTTCAGATGCTCCCGTTTGAGGAGATTTCGGAAAAAGTGGGTGGCGACGAGCGCATTGTAGTTACAATTTTTCTTCGCGTAGAGGGTGAAGCGCCTGGCAATCTTTTCTTTATGATGACGCCAGAGGCTGCCAAGTTGCTGTTGAACCGTCTTGCGGGCTTTGAGTTAAAAGAAGGTTTGACTTTTACTGAGATGGAGCATTCAGCTCTGTCTGAGATCGGAAATATTCTGGCGGGATCATACTTGTCTTCTTTGGCCGATTTCACAAAGCTATCGATGTATCCAACGGTTCCCGGGCTGGCTATTGACATGGCTGGTGCAATTTTGAGTTATGGTCTGCTGCAATTTGGAGAAATGGGCGATGCTGCATTATTAATTGATACTTCTTTCTTTGAAGGTGAAGATCAGGTCGAAGGACAGTTTTTCTTGATTCCCGATCCGTCCTCATTTGCAAAGATTTTTGAATCGCTAGGGGTGCCACTGGACCATGATTGAGGACAAAAGCATCGTTAAAGTCGGTATGGCGGATTTGAATATCGCTCAGCTTCCTGGCGTAATCCGTACAACTGGCTTGGGGTCGTGCGTGGGACTGACGATGTATGACCCGCATTTAAAGATGGCAGGTATGGCACATGTGATGTTGCCCAGCTCTGATATTGCCCGCGAAGGCAAACTGAATACCGCTAAATATGCAGATACAGCACTGCCTGAACTACTTGAGAAGATGTTGAAAATGGGCGCATCACAATCTCGGATTGTATCCAAGATGGCAGGGGGCTCACAGATGTTTGCATTTTCGGGTGCTGGCGATACGATGCGTATTGGACCACGTAATGCCGATTCATGCCGAGAAATGTTGGAACAACTCAAAATTCCTCTACTGGCGGAAGATACAGGAGGAAATTACGGTCGCACTATCGAAATGAATTGTGAGACGGGACTTTTAACTATTCGTAGCGTACAAATGGGTGTAAAGGAACTATAATAAATGATAGGAAACTACCGCATTAATCTTGGAGCAGGCATAGTCGGATTCGTTCTGACTTTTTTTGTAGCATTCAGCAGCAATGTGCTGACAACCAGTTTAATACGCGGATTGATTGGATTCGCAGCCTGGTATGTCCTTGCATATGGTCTGCGTTGGGGATTGGGAATACTGCTTAGCCCTCGTATAGAACATGGATCAACTTACGATTCAGCGAGTGCTCAAGATCTAAGAGGTTCACAGGTGGACATCAAACTCGAAGACGATGGACAAGAGCTGAATGACTTGCTCAAGAATGGACAGAGCGACTCCACTGGAGAGGGTCTACCGCCATCTGAGACGAAAGCTCCAACGGGATTTGCCCCTTTGGATCCGCCTAAACTCGTCCGGACCAAAGACCCGGAGGAATTGGCGCAGGCCGTTCGTCACCTGACAGAAAAATAAGGAGGGTGAAAGCAGTTGAACGAGCGTAAAGCTTCACATTTGAACCATTCTGATCTGTGGGAAAAGTGGAAAGAACACGGAGATCTTGAAGCAAAAAAGATGTTGATCGAAAAATATCTTCATATTGTTAATTATGTATCAGGCCGGTTGGCCGTTGGTTTACCCAAAAATGTTCCGAAAGATGATCTCGAGAGCAATGGGGTAATGGGCCTTATTGATGCGCTGGAGAAATTCGACTACGAACGAGGTCTGCAATTTGAGACTTATGCTTCATGGAGGGTACGCGGAGCTATCCTTGATGGATTGCGTCAGGGAGACTGGGTTCCCAGATCGGTACGAGAGAAAGCAAAACGGATTGAAGATGCTTATCAGCAGCTGGAGCAGACCTATCTGCGTTCTGTCAGCGATGAAGAAATGAGTCAGTATCTGGACGTGTCAACCAAGGATTTTCAACATATGCTCCAGGAGGTGGCCGTGATGTCACTCTGCTCGCTGGAAGATCCGATTCGTGAAGAAGAGTCTGAAACCCGTCTGTCATTAATGATCGATGAAAAGGCTAAAAATCCGGATTATAAAGTGAATGAGTTTTACCTGAAAGAAGCGCTGGTGCAGGGGCTAGAGAAGTTGACAGTTAAAGAACGAACGGTAGTTTCACTTCTGTATTATGAAGATCTTTCTCTGAGTGAAATCGCAGAGGTCATGTCTCTTTCGCCGTCTCGTATCTCCCAATTACATTCCAAAGCCATTTTGCGTCTGCGCGGCACATTGGATAAACAAAAAGATTTGCTGATGCGTAAAGACTAGAGAGCAGAAGTTAACCATACAAACAGGGAGTGGACAGGCTAATAAGGAGGAAGATCTGCGTTGACTCAAATGACTGTTATGGAAAAATGTCTGAACGTTGTTTTATCAGATGATAAATGCACGGCTTACCTTGAATTTTACAACGAGGAAGAGGGATTCTCCTGCACCTTAGAAGAGCTTGAGCAATTTGTTGAGAGCAAGGGCGTTAAATATGGTCTGGCTCGGGAAGCTTTGTTGCTCTTTGTGAGTAATCCGTCTGCCTATCTCAAGGATAAATGCAAGATCGCCGAAGGCAATCCTCCCGTTCATGGAACGGATGGATACATACATGTTCTCATTGGCAAGGACGAGGATCAGGAGCAGCGTCCTCTGGAGGCGGAAGACGGAAGCGTTGATTACAAAGAGCTGATTCGATTAGACAATGTACGTACAGGCCAGATTATCGCAGAGCGGATTGCCCCTGTTGACGGTGTGCCAGGCAAAGCAGTGACAGGTGAAGAAATTCCTTTTCGTCCCGGTAAGGAAGCTAGATTCAAAGTTGGTAAAAATGTCGTAGTTAATCCTGAAGGTTCTGCAATGTATGCCGCATTGGACGGACTGGTTAGCCGAACAGAAGGCAATAAACTCAATGTTTTTCCCGTATATGAAGTCAATGGCGATGTAGATTACAAGCATGGAAATATCGATTTTGTAGGTAATGTTGTCATCCGCGGGAATGTACTTACCGGTTTTAAAGTTAAAGCGGCAGGTGATATTCGCGTTAACGGTGGTGTCGAAGGTGCGGAGATGGAAGCAGGCGGCTCGATTGAAATTACTGGTGGAATTATCGGATACAACAAAGGTTTGGTGCATGCTGAACATCATGTGAAATGCTCTTTTATTCAGGAAGGCAACGTTGATGCAGGTGAAGATGTGCTTGTATCCCAGAGTATTATGCATTCCAATGTTCGTGCGGGTCGCGCTGTGATCTGTGCTGGAACAAAAGGTCTTATTGTTGGCGGCTCAACGCAGGCTGGAGAACTTGTATCTGCCCGTGTCGTGGGCAATACGATGTCTACAGTAACCTCTATTGAAGTTGGCGTGTTGCCGAAACTGCGAAACGAAATGAATGAATTGCGCAAGGGACTCCGGGAGCAGATGGATTCCTTGGACAAAACCAAGAAAGCGTTGACTTTGCTGGATCAACTGGCTGCAGCCGGACAACTGACTCCAAATAAGACAGCGATGAGAATCCAGTTAATCGCAACCCAAAAATCAGCTCTCCGTCAGAGTGAAGAAATGAAAACACGTATCCTGGAAATTGAAAAGATACTTGAAGATACAAGCCGAGCTCGTGTGGATGTCCTGAAGATGATCTACGGAGGCTCTAAAATAGTTATCGGCAGATATACGAAATTTATTAAAGATCCGGTCAGTCGAATGTCATTTTATTATCAGGACGGGGATATCACGATGGTTCCGTACACATAAAATGCAGCAGCAGGCTTGTGAGGAAATCCATTCGAAACCGTGAGGTGAGCGTATGAGTTTCAAAGCAGTGGAGCTTCAGATTGCTGTGCCGCGAACAAGCGAGGCGGGACGTTATCAGAGTGAAGCCCAGCAGAGGCCCGTGACCGATCAGAATCTGCTTGCGGATCAGATGAACAAAGAAGCGAATGAGGCCAGGCAGCGTAGTGAAGCCATGGCAGAGACGGCACATACTTCGGTACGTGATGGTCATGCAGGCGGCGGGGAGCACCACAGCGGATCAGGCGGGCATGATGGAACCGAGGATCAAGAGAATATCAAGCCTGCGGAGCATCCTTACAAGGGCAAACATATTGATTTGTCGATGTAGGAGTGCTTAAACAAGTAGCAGCATGATTTGCATCCTCGGCCGTCGTATCAAAAGGAGAGAAGCAATTTGGCACCATGGATCATTATTGTCATATTAGGAGCTTGCGCTATCGCTTACGCATTGATTATGCCACGCAAAGACAAGGCGCAGGAATCATCGCATCAACTGGTGCAGGAGATGGAGTCAACGCTTGAACATTATATGACGGAGATTGAGCAGGATAACGATGCTTTGATCCAGCGAGTAGCCGAACTTAAAGGCGAGGCGGCTGCAACAGACCAGCGTATGATGTCACAGCTTCAGGAATTACAGCAGCGTCTGGATCAACTGGAACGGGAAAAAACAAGAATGCCTGAGCCTGATCAAAGCCCTGCCATGATAATAAATGCCAGACAGACTGCAGAAGGACTTCAGGCACAGGGACTTCTGGATAGTGTCAAAGCAGAGGCGGATCAACAAGCAGCAGCAACGTCAGACTTGCAAGTTGAGCAAGAGTCTCAAGAGCCACGGCGTGAATCTATTAAAGATCGTTACACAGAGCTATTCAGACTCCATGATGAAGGCAAGTCTATGGATGCTATTGCAAAACAAACAGGCATACAGCTGGGTGAGGTGCAGTTAATACTTCAGCTGGCAGAGCAGGAGGAGAGCTAAGCCATGGACAAGCGATCTTTATGGATCGGGATAGGTAGTGGCATGATGATTGGCGCCATTTTGCTTCAACTTGCAACAGTAGGACAAAAGGCATTGTCGGACACGAATCTGGAACCAGCTCTGCCTGCGAATTGGACGAAAGAACAACTTGAGTCAGCAGCGAAGAGCATGGATATGAAGCTGGTCAGTGCAAAGGATGAGCTGTATACGGAAGCAGAATGGGTGCAGAAGAAAAAGCAGGAAAGCAGCCAGATGCAGGGCAAAACAGCTTCAACCCCTGACCAGACAAGCTCTGCTGTACAACCTGCTCAGCCCGAACAGCCACAGCAACCAAAGTCAGACAATGTCAAGGGGCAATCAGAGATCAAACAACCAAGTACGACCGAGCCTGAGGAACCGTCACAGCCTAAAGGGGCAAGCGTAACATTCAAGGTGAGATCAGGGAACAGTCTGGCTATGGTTGCCGAGAATCTGAAGCAAGCCGGTATTGTGAACGATGCAGCAGCTTTTATTAAAGCTGGCAGAGCAGAAGGAATTAACCGCAAGATTCAAGTCGGCACATATTCTCTCGAAAAAGGTGAGAGCTTTAAATCCATTATTGCCAAAATCACTAAAGAACCGTCAAGCTGAGCATGCTCGGATCAGGCGGTTCTTTTTGATTCCTGTGTGCTTGAAAATTTAGTTTATATAATGTTGCAACAGGCTTTCACTTATGCTATATTAAATAACGGTGTTAAAACACACGCTGTGCTAATTTTGTTGAGGGTGCTTTCCTGATGGAGAGTCTTGGCGAAAAATGATGCTGGCGGAGGACACAATAAAAAACCATATTAGGAGGTGTGTGAAGATGGCAGTAATCTCCATGAAGCAGCTTCTTGAAGCTGGGGTACACTTCGGTCACCAGACTCGTCGTTGGAACCCGAAAATGGATCGTTATATCTTCACTGAAAGAAACGGAATTTACATCATCGATTTGCAAAAAACGGTGAAAAAAGTCGAAGAGGCTTACAACTTCGTTAAAGGAATCGCAGGCGAGAATGGTACTATTCTTTTCGTTGGTACTAAAAAGCAAGCACAAGATTCCGTTAAAGAAGAAGCTGAACGCGCTGGTCAATTCTACATTAACCAACGTTGGCTCGGCGGTACCCTGACTAACTTCTCTACTATTCAAAAACGTATTGATCGTTTGAAACAGTTGGAAGCTTGGGAAGAAGACGGTACTTTCGCTGTTCTGCCTAAAAAAGAAGTTATCTTGCTTCGCAAAGAAAAAGATCGTCTCGAGAAATTCTTGGGCGGTATTAAAAATATGAAAGGCCTGCCTAGCGCCCTGTTCATCATCGATCCACGCAAAGAGCGTATCGCTGTTGCGGAAGCTCGCAAATTGGGTATCCCAATCGTTGGTATCGTTGATACAAACTGCGATCCGGACGAGATCGATTATGTTATCCCAGGTAATGACGACGCGATCCGCGCTGTTAAATTGCTGACAGGTAAAATGGCTGACGCTGTTATCGAAGCTAACCAAGGCGAAGAAACTTCCGCTTAATAGTTTTCGAACATATCATTCATGAATTAAATGAAAAGGGTGGTTGGTAGGTGGATAACCTCTCACTGCCCTTTTTTTAGAGTGTACGTACAATACTTAATCTGGAGGGAATTTATAATGGCAGTTAATGCGAGTGCAGTAAAAGAACTTCGCGAAAAAACGGGCGCAGGTATGCTCGATTGCAAAAAAGCACTGGAAGAAGCAAACGGTGATATCACGAAAGCAGCTGAATTGTTGCGTGAGAAAGGTCTTTCCGCAGCAGCAAGCAAAGCAGGACGTGCAGCTACTGAGGGTGTTGTAGAATCCTATATCCACGCTGGTGGCCGTATCGGCGTTCTGGTTGAAGTTAACTGTGAAACAGACTTCGTTGGTAAAACAGACCAGTTCAAAGACTTCGTTAAAGATGTAGCAATGCAAATCGCAGCTGCTAACCCTAAATTCGTTACACGCGAAGAAGTTCCTACAGACGAGCTTGAGAAAGAAAAAGAAATTTTGAAAGCTCAAGCGCTGAACGAAGGTAAACCAGAAAAAATCGTTGAGAAAATGGTTGAAGGCCGTATCGGTAAATACTACGAAGAATACTGCCTGATGGAGCAATCTTTCGTTAAAGATCCAGACAAAACAATCGCTCAATTGCTGAATGAAAAAATCAGCCAAATCGGTGAAAACATCTCGATCCGTCGCTTCGTTCGTTATGAACTGGGTGAAGGTCTGGAGAAGAAAGTGGATAACTTCGTAGAAGAAGTTATGTCCCAAGTAAACAAATAAGACGGTTATCAAACCGACAAGCAGGAATGATTTTCGAAGATATAAGAATGATGAAACTTCGAAGCGCAAACTCCCTTATATCTCAGGAAAACAGTGACTGATCGGTTGAACGTTTTTCCTAAAAAGAACGGAACACTGCTGTGTTCCTTTCTTTTTAAGCAGGAGTCCATGCGCGAGAAGTTTTGTTGGTTGAACACTGGGAGGTGTTCAATTCAAAGTGGAGGGTGAACAATTGGAACAGCCAGTATTTAAACGTGTTGTCTTAAAGGTGAGCGGAGAGTCTCTTTCCGGTCAAAACGGCTATGGCATTGATGCAGCAACGATCTCATCCATTGCTCAGCAGGTAAAGGATGTAGTTGCACTTGGAGTACAGGTTGCGATCGTATGTGGCGGCGGAAACATCTGGCGCGGTATTGCTGGTAGTGAAAACGGCATTGATCGTGCCACTGCTGACTATATGGGTATGCTCGCGACGGTAATGAACTCTCTGGCGCTGCAAGACGCACTAGAGCAGATTGAAGTGCCTACGCGTGTACAGACATCAATTGCTATGCAGCAAATTGCAGAGCCGTACATTCGTCGTAAAGCCATTCGTCATCTGGAGAAAGGCCGTGTCGTTATTTTTGCAGCAGGTACAGGTAATCCGTTCTTCTCCACGGATACAACAGCAGCACTGCGCGCAGCGGAGATTGAAGCAGAAGTGATCTTGATGGCGAAAAATAAAGTGGATGGTGTCTATTCGGCAGATCCATTTAAAGATAGCACAGCTGAGAAATTCGAACAGTTGACTTACCTGGATGTACTTAACAAAAACCTTGGCGTAATGGATTCAACGGCGTCCTCACTTTGCATGGACAACAACATTCCGTTGATTGTATTCAACATTACAGAACAAGGCAACATCAAACGCGTTGTTCTCGGTGAGCGCATCGGGACAATCGTTAAAGGGAGTGTAGATTAATGCCACAAGCAGTGAAACAACATGCCGAAGAGCGTATGGAAAAAGCAATTCAAGCGTTGCGCCGTGACCTGGCTACTTTGCGTGCGGGCCGTGCAACACCTGCTCTTCTCGATCGTGTACAAGTTGAGTATTATGGTGCAATGACACCTTTGAACCAGTTGGCTAACATTAGCACACCGGATTCCCGTACACTGATGATTCAACCTTGGGACAAATCGGCGATGAACGATATCGAACGTGCAATCATGAAATCTGATCTGGGACTCACCCCGGCTAATGATGGTAGCATGATTCGTTTGTCTATTCCTCCGCTGACGGAAGAACGTAGAGCTGAGCTTGTCAAGCTGACTAAAAAGTTTGGCGAAGAAGGTAAAGTTGCCATCCGTAACATTCGCCGTGATGCGAATGATGATATTAAGAAAATGGAAAAGTCCGAGATCTCTGAGGATGAATCCCGCAGACATCAGGATGACATCCAAAAGTCGACCGATAAATATATCGCTGAAGTCGATAAGGTACTTGCTGCCAAAGAAAAAGAAATCATGGAAGTGTAAGACAAGCGCAGCCCCTCCATTACGGTGGGGTTTTGTCTCTTTTTCCAAGCTTCAGACAAAGAAACTTCAGGGATTTTGGAGGAACAGGAATGATCAAACGGGTTCGGTCGTGGTGGAATGGGGCTGACAAGCAGGAAACGCTGACTATATCCGAGGATAATATCCCGCAGCACGTCGCCATCATCATGGACGGCAATGGACGATGGGCCAAACGTTTGGGGCTTCCGCGCATCGCCGGACACCAGAACGGCATGAAGGCAGTTAAACGTGCAACCATCGCGGCGGATGAACTGGGCATCAAATATCTGACGATGTACGCTTTTTCGACAGAAAACTGGACGCGTCCAAAAGAAGAAGTGGATTTTCTGATGAGACTTCCGCAAGAGTTTTTGGCTATTGAGCTGGATGAATTGATAGAAAAAAATGTGCGCATTCGCATGATGGGACATGAAGAGCACTTGCCTTCACATACCGTCAATGCTTTGCGTGAAGCCATTCGTCTTACGGAACATAATACTGGTCTTGTGTTGAATTTTGCGATGAACTATGGAAGCCGCCGAGAGATGACGGAATGTGTCAAAGATATCGCGCTTCAAGTACAGTCAGGTGAACTGGCGGTTGAAGATATCACACCTGAACTCATTGATAAACATATGCTGACCGCAGATATGCCCGATCCGGATCTATTGATTCGAACGAGTGGCGAACTGCGTCTGAGCAATTTCATGTTATGGCAGCTTGCATATAGTGAATTATGGTTTACGGATATATACTGGCCCGAATTTGGCAAACAGCATCTGCTTGAAGCAGTAGCCGAATATCAGCGCAGATCAAGGCGTTACGGCGGTTTGAAATAGATGGAGGATGAAGCCGTTGAAACAGCGAATAACGACAGGAATTATAGCAGGTGTGTTGTTTTTGGGGTTTTGCATGTTAGGGGGACCTTGGTATCACGGGTTGGTTCTGCTTATGGCTCTCATCGGTTATTACGAGTTTGTTAAAATGACCGGGGTGAAGCCTTTTTCAGGTGTAGCCCTGATCGGATATGCGGGAATCATCTCCATCGTATTTCCTTGGGAAATGGTATGGGAGGTAAGGCCGTTATCCTTGTTTCAAGTGACATGGATTGTCATGTTGCTTCTAATGACAGTATCCGTTGTCACCAAGAACAGACTTCCAATTCATACGATCGCGATGCTCTTTATAGGCGTGTTGTATATTGGAACCGGATTTTATTACATTGCAGAATCCAGACATCTGCAGCATGGTTTGTTCTGGACATTTCTGCTGCTCGGCTCGATCTGGGCGAGTGACGCGGGAGCTTATTTTGTAGGGAAGTGGATTGGAAAAAACAAGCTTTGGCCTTCCATCAGTCCAAATAAAACCGTAGAAGGGGCTCTGGGTGGAATTGCTATCGCTGTGGTTACATCGGTGGTGTTTGCGCTCGTATCTGACGGGCTGATCTCCTGGCCTAGAGCTATTGTGATCGGGATTGCCTGTGCAGTGGTCGGTCAGATGGGGGATTTGATCCAGTCTGCCTACAAACGTGTATACAACATCAAGGATTCAGGCAATCTTCTTCCTGGGCATGGCGGTATTTTGGATCGGTGCGACAGCTGGATTGTTGTGTTTCCATTTGTACATATACTGATGCTATTGCCTTATTAAGAGGAGATGGATTTACTTGGGAAGCAGCGGTCTGAGCAGACAGGAATGACTGCCGGCAGGCGTTGGATTCATTAGAGGTGAGGTGCAGCAATGAAAAAAATAGCGATACTCGGTTCGACAGGTTCAATTGGAACGCAGACACTAGATGTTGTCGATATGCATCCAGAGCATTTTCAAGTGGAAGCCCTGGCTGCCGGAGGCAATACGGATTTGCTGATTGAACAGGCGAAACGTTACCAGCCGAAGAAAATCTCGGTAGGTTCTAAGGAATTAGCTGAAAAGGTAATGCCTTATATGCCAGCGGGCACCAAAGTGTATTATGGTGCAGAGGGTCTCATTGAGATTGCGGCAGGAACAGACGCGGACACTGTAGTTACGGCTGTTGTCGGAAGTGTTGGTCTTAAGTCTACGCTTGCTGCCATAGATGCAGGTAAACAGATTGGACTGGCGAACAAAGAAACACTGGTTACAGCCGGGCATATCGTTACAACAAGAGCTGCGGCGAAGGGTGTTTCCATCCTGCCCGTAGACAGTGAGCATTCAGCTATCTTTCAGTGTTTGAACGGTGAGAATCGCTCAACTGTGGCGGGTATCACATTGACTGCGTCCGGGGGCTCATTCCGGGATCTGACACGTGAACAGCTGCAGCGGGTGACTGTAGAAGATGCACTCAAACATCCAAACTGGTCCATGGGCTCCAAAATCACGATCGACTCCGCGACAATGGTTAACAAAGGTCTTGAGGTTATCGAAGCACATTGGCTGTTTGGACTGGCTTATGACCAGATTGATGTGCTACTCCATCCTGAGAGCATTATTCATTCTTATGTTGAATTCGAAGACACAAGCATCATTGCACAGCTCGGCACTCCGGATATGCGGGTTCCGATTCAGTACGCACTGACCTACCCTGATCGTATGTCTTCTCCGGCGAAGCGGCTGTCTCTTGCGCAGATTGGAAAGCTTCATTTCAAAGAGATGGACATGGGGCGTTACCCGTGTTTAAGAATGGCATATGAGTGTGGTAAAATGGGGGGGACGGCAACAACGGCGTATAACGCAGCCAATGAGGTTGCTGTAGCCCGTTTCTTGCGGAAGGAGATATCATTCCTTAAAATAGAAGATATCATTGCTTCAGTGCTGGAGGCACACCGCAATGTGGAGCAGCCTGATCTGGAGCAAATTGCTGCTTGTGATCAGGACAGCCGAGAGCTGGCATCCATGTTGTAATCTCTTTTTTCCATACGAAGTAGGAAGAAGTGATTCTCTTGTGCGGCATTAGAGAATAATGATAATCTAGAGGGACAGACTGCGGTACGTGCCGTGAAGGAGGATGGATAGGGATTGGAAACCATACAAGTGGTATTTCTAACGGTGCTCATGTTCTTTGTCATCGTGACGGTGCATGAATGGGGGCATTATTATTTTGCCAAACGCGCCGGCATTCTTGTACGGGAATTTGCGATCGGTTTTGGTCCCAAATTATTCTCATATAAAAGAAATGAGACGCAGTTTACACTGCGCTTGTTGCCCTTTGGCGGATATGCTCGGATGGCGGGAGAAGACCCGGAACTGATTGAAATTCAGGAAGGACAGACGATTGCGGTGCGAGCAGTGGATGATGAGGTCAAATGGATCTATCTGGATCAGCTGGACAATCGCAAAAATGTTATTCGCGGAGAAGTGATCTCCATTGATATGGAGAATGCGCTCAAGCTTCAGCTGGATGTAGACGGTGAAATGCAGCACTATCGCATTCATCCGCAAGCGATGCTGGTGAGCCGTGGCAAACAGACGCAGATTGCTCCGAAGGATCGCCAGTTTAGCAGCAAAACGGTAGCTCAACGCGCGATGGCTATTTTTGCGGGGCCTTTGATGAACTTCATTCTCGCTTTTGTATTGTTTGCTGTCTATGCCCAGATGGCAGGAGTGCCGGTAGAAAATCCGAAAAACCTGCAAATTGCTGAAGTATTGAAGGGCGGGGCAGCAGATCAGGCGAATTTGCAAAAGGGCGATATCATCGAAACGATTAACGGTACAGTGATCGGTACAGATTCAAAGAAAATGGTGGAGATGATTGCCGAATCTAAAGACAAGCCTATGGAGTGGACGCTGCGTCGAGGTAATGAGACGTTTAATATTACGATTACACCTCGGGCGGTGGAAGGACAGGAAGGCGGCAAGGTTGGCATTGTGCCTGCACTGCCTACACGCTCCGTGGGATTTGTGGAAACCTTCAAAGTTTCAGGAGTGGCCATGGTGGATACTACCAAAGTCATTTTCGAAGGATTCAGACATCTCATCAATCAATTCAGCATGGACGACATCGGTGGTCCTGTGCGTACGTTTGAAGTTACAGGACAGATTGCGAAGCAGGGAATTGAGCAATTAACAAGATGGGCAGCCATTCTCAGCCTCTATCTCGGTATCTTTAATTTGCTTCCAATTCCTGCGCTCGACGGCAGTCGCCTCGTTTTCTTGGGGATTGAAGCGCTTCGCGGCCGTCCGGTTGATCCAAACCGGGAGGGTATGGTGCATTTTGTTGGTTTTGCAATGCTCTTTGTGCTGATGCTGGCGGTAACATATAATGATATACTACGTTTAATTAACGGATAATTACGGTTTGACTACGCTCTGAATATTCAGTGCTGGTCTTTATGGGAGGACGCTGGAGTCTTATGTCAAAGGAAAACGATAAACAATTCGTGACTGAAATTACACCTCAGGGTGAGGATTTCTCACGCTGGTATATTGATGTGATCAAAAAGGCAGATCTCATGGACTATTCACCGGTTCGTGGCTGTATCGTGTTTAAACCGGACGGTTTCGAAATCTGGGAACATATCAAAGATGAGATGGATCGCCGCTTCCGTGAAACAGGCCATCGCAATGCGTATTTCCCGATGTTCATTCCCGAGAGCTTTTTCCAGAAGGAAAAGGAACATGTGGAAGGTTTTAATCCGGAGCTGCCTTGGGTCACTGAAGCTGGCGGAGAAAAGCTGGAGGAACGTTTGGCGATTCGCCCGACATCCGAAACGATTATTGGACACATGTATTCCAAGTGGATTCAGTCCTATCGCGATTTGCCGGTGTTGATTAACCAATGGGCTAACGTGGTTCGTTGGGAAAAGAGAACACTGCCGTTTCTGCGTACAAGTGAATTCCTGTGGCAAGAGGGACACACAGCCCATGAGACCGAGGAGGAAGCACGCGAAGAAACGATGAAAATGCTGGAGATTTATCGTGAGGTTGTAGAAGAGTATCTTGCGATTCCGGTTATTACAGGTCAGAAAACCAAATCAGAGAAGTTTGCCGGAGCGGTGGACACGTTCTCGATTGAAGCGATGATGAAGGATGGACGCGCCGTACAAGCGGGTACTTCTCACTACATGGGCACAAACTTTGCCAAAGCTTTTGAAATTCAATACTTAAGCCGGGAAAATGTACTGGAGCTTGCTCATACAACTTCCTGGGGAACGAGTACACGTTTAATCGGAGCTTTGATCATGGTTCACGGGGATGACCGTGGTCTCGTGCTGCCGCCAAAAGTGGCACCAACTCAAGTGGTCATGATTCCAATCGGACCGCCTAAAACACGTGATGCGGTTGTAGGTCGTGCCGATGAGCTGTTCGCAGAGCTGAAAAAAGCTGGTATTCGTGTGAAGATGGATGATCGCAGTGACGTTCGTCCAGGCTGGAAGTTTAATGAATACGAGATGCGCGGTGTACCGATTCGCCTGGAGATTGGCCCGCGTGATATGGAGAACGGCGTATGCGTGCTCGTATCCCGGATCACGGGAGAGAAAAAGGTTGTAGAGCAGGTCAATCTGGTGGAAGAAATCCAGGCGATGTTAACGCAAGTACAGTCGGATATGCTTGACCGTGCCCGCCAGTTTATGTCAGACAATTTCTATTCCGTAGATACACTGGATGAAATGAAAGAGCTGATGGAGAACAAACGTGGATTCACACTTGCTGGCTGGTGTGGTTCCGAAGCTTGCGAGGATAAAGTAAGAGAAGTTACCGGGGCAACAAGTCGGAATATTCCGTTCCAGCCTGCGGAAGAAAAGCACACATGTCTGGCTTGTGGTGAAAAAGCGCAGCACACGGTTGTGTTTGCAAGAGCATACTAGGGCGTATTTTGACCCTGGTCAGAATAGTTTGACCAAGAGAGCTTATTCACCGGTTTAGTCATGAATGAAGAGCTTCTGTCGGATAAAATGGATCGGTGCGGGTTCGGATCGGGAACATTTTTGAATACAGAGGCTTTTCATGTTTTAAGGGGGTACAGGAGGAACACGATGAGTGGATTTGAGGAGAAGAGAAAACGGTTTGAGTTGTTGATGAAACAGGCAGAGCTTCCCGCAGGTTTGACTGATCCTTATTTTCTGGATGGATGGATTGAACAGGTCGAGACCAATCGTACCAATCGCGAATGGCATATTCAGATCGGGAAGGACACATTGGTGCCTGCGCCGATCTATCGAACGTTCAGTCTTCATATTCAGGAGAAAATGAATCATATCGCAAAGATTACATTTGGCTTTAAATATACGGATAAAGTGCTGTCCGGTGATATCGTGAATGAATACTGGAATTTGTTTCTCGAGTGGGTCACCCGCGAGATTCCGTCAGTTAATGGCTGGATGAATCGTGCAATTGTTGAATGTGAAACTGATTTGCTGCAGCTGACCATGAGTGATTCCACGTCAATGGAACTGGCACGCAAGAAGCAGATTGATCAGGCCATCGCTACTTTCTATGAAAAGTATTTTCACTTGCCGCTGCGCATCAAGATACAGGTGGGTGAAGCGGGAAGCAACAAAGAAGCGATGGAGCAGTTCCAGGCGCAGAAGAAGGTAGAAGAGCGACAGGTTATTGAGAAGATGATGAGCGAAGTCGTTGAGACCGAATTGCCGGAGGAGGAAGATCAGGGCGACGTTCGTCTGCAAATGGGCTATGAGATCAAAGAGCCGGCTGTACCTATGCAAGAAGTTCAGGATGAGGAGAAAAAAATTACTCTTCAGGGAACAATCTTTGGTCTGGACCGTAAGGAACTGCGCAATGGCAATACGCTGTTTACGTTCTATCTGACGGATTTTACGGACTCCATGCAAATGAAGATGTTCGCCAAAACGAAAGAGGATGTCAAAATTCTCAGCCTGCTGGCTAATGGAAAATGGGTAAAAGTGCGCGGACGCGTAGAATACGACCGGTTTATGCAAATTCCTGAGCTGGCGATGATTCCATCCGATCTGACCGAAATTAAAGCACCGCCATCCCGCAAGGATACGGCGGAGGAGAAGCGGGTAGAATTCCATCTGCACACTACGATGAGCACGATGGATGCCGTTACATCCATTGATAAATACGTGAAGACAGCTGCTGACTGGGGGCATAAAGCCATCGCTGTTACGGATCATGGCGGCGTGCAGGTATACCCGGAGGCAGCCAAGGCGGCCAAGAAAAACGGGATTAAAATGATTTATGGACTTGAGGCCAACGTTGTAAATGATTCTGTCGCTGTCGTTATGGCACCGCAGCCGATTGAATTGAAAACAGCAACCTACATCGTCTTTGATATCGAGACTACAGGTCTTTCGGTTACGCAGAACAAAATTATCGAGATCGCGGCGGTCAAAGTGCAAGAGGGGAAAGAGATCGACCGATTCGCAACGTTTGTGAATCCACATGAACGAATTCCATATAACATTCAGCAGCTGACCAATATTACCGATGAGATGGTCAAAGATGCACCTGAACTTGAGCCCGTCATTCGTGACTTTGTTGCTTTTGCAGGGGATGGAGTGCTGGTGGCGCACAACGCGCGGTTTGATATGGGCTTTATTCAGGCGTCACTCAAAAACCTTGGTATGCCCGAGATGCCAAACCCGGTGCTTGACACATTGGAGTTGGCTCGGCTTTTATATCCAAAAATGAAAAATCACCGGCTGAATACGCTGGCGGACAAGTATAAAGTTGCACTGGAAAGCCATCACCGGGCGATTGATGATACGATTGCACTCGCGGGAATCCTGAACGGACTTCTCAATGACGCTGCACAGTTAAAAGGTCTGACGATGCTGGATCGTTTGAATGATTACGTCGGGGTGGACCTTTCCAATACACGACCATTTCACTGTGGCATCTATGCGTTGAATGATGTGGGCAAGAAGAACCTGTACAAGCTGGTTTCCCTGTCTCATACGGAATATTTCAAACGTGTTGCGTGTATACCGAAATCCAAGCTGGTAAGCTTGCGGGAAGGCTTGGTCGTTATATCCGGCTGCGAAAAGGGAGAGTTTTTCGAGGCTGTCCTGAACAAATCCGTGGAAGAAGCGGAGGAAATCGCAGAGTTCTATGACATTCTGGAGATTCAACCACTTACCATGTATATGCATTTGGTTGACAAGGGGCTTGTAGCCACGCCGGAGGAGCTTAAAATTGCGGTTCGTAAAGTTGTGGACATCGGAGCCAAATTAAACAAACCTGTCATTGCGACGGGGAACGTGCACTATTTGGAGCCAAGGGATAAAATTTACCGCGATATTACGATTCATGGTATTACCGGCTTCAGCCCGCTTAAAGATCAGCGCAAGCCGGATGCTCATTTTAGAACCACGGCAGAGATGCTGGAGGAGTTCCAGTTCCTGGGACAGGATAAGGCGTATGAGGTAGTTGTTACTAACACCATAGAGCTTGCTGACCGTTTTGAAGAGATCAAGCTGTTCCCGGATAAACTGTTCACGCCGATTCTGGAAGGTGCGGATGAAGAGATTCGGAATACCTGCTATAACACTGCAAAATCCATTTACGGAGAAGATTTGCCGGAGGTCATCGTGGCACGGCTCGAGAAGGAGCTTCAGCCGATTATCAAATACGGTTTCTCAGCCAACTATCTGATCTCGGAGCGTCTGGTGAAAAAGTCAAATCAGGACGGCTATCTCGTAGGTTCTCGGGGATCGGTTGGTTCATCGGTTGTGGCAACGTTCCTGGGAATTTCCGAGGTTAACCCGCTTCCGGCTCACTACATCTGTGTAAATCCTGAATGTAAATACAGCGAGTGGTTTCTGGACGGAAGTGTACCGAGTGGATTCGACCTTCCAGAGAAACCTTGTCCGAAATGCGGAGGTAATCTGAAAGGGGAAGGGCAGGATATTCCGTTTGAAACCTTCCTTGGATTTAAAGGGGACAAGGTTCCCGATATCGACTTGAACTTTTCGGGTGATTATCAGCCGCATGCCCACAACTATACAAAAGTGCTGTTCAGTGAGAAGAGTGTATTCCGTGCAGGTACCATTGGTACAGTTGCCGAGAAGACAGCATTTGGTTTTGCCAAGAAATATGAAGAAGAACATCACAAAAAGTGGCGCGGGGCAGAGCTTAATCGTCTGGCATCCGGCTGTACGGGTGTGAAACGAAGCACGGGACAGCACCCCGGCGGTATTGTCGTTGTTCCTGATTATATTGAAGTGGAAGATGTCACTCCGGTGCAGTACCCGGCAGATGATGTTACGGCAGAGTGGAAAACAACCCACTTTGACTATCACGCTTTTGAAGAAAATCTGCTGAAGCTCGATATTCTGGGGCACGATGATCCGACCATGATGCGTATGCTGCAGGATCTGACAGGTGTTGACCCGACGACCATTCCAATGAATGATCCCAAGGTTATGAGCATGTTCAACTCCACGGATGCGCTTGGTGTAACGCCGGAGCAGATTCGTTCTCCTGTTGCAACCTTCGGTGTACCGGAGATGGGAACCAAATTCGTGCGTCAGATGCTTGTCGAATCCCAGCCGTCGTCTTTTGCCGACTTGCTGCAGATTTCGGGGTTATCTCACGGTACGGGAGTATGGCTCGGCAATGCACAGGACCTGATCAAAAATGGTACATGTAACATCAAGACGGTAATTGGCTGCCGGGATGACATCATGCTGTTCCTGATCTACAAGGCGGGAATGGATGCAAGTCTGGCGTTTAAAATTACAGAAAGTGTGCGTAAAGGGCGGGGATTGCCGCAGGAATGGATTGATGAGATGAAAAAGTGCAAGGTACCGCAGTGGTACATTGATTCCTGTCTCAAAATCCAGTACATGTTTCCGAAGGCCCACGCGGCCGCTTACGTTATTTCAGCGGTACGCACAGCCTTCTTCAAGCTGTATCATCCGATCGAATATTATGCGACATATTTTACCGTTCGCGCAGACGAGCTGGATATCGAGCTGGTGTGTCAGGGCTATGATGCCATCTATCGCAAAATTGTAGAGATTGAACAGCTCGGCTTCCAGGCTCCGCCAAAAGAAAAGAACATGCTGCCTGTTCTCGAAATGGCGCTGGAAATGACGGCACGCGGCTTCTCGCTTAAACCGATCGATCTGTATCGTTCCGAAGCGACAAAGTTCATTGTGGACGGAAAATCATTGATTCCTCCGTTCTCTGCACTGGCAGGCATCGGGGATAACGCGGCTCGTAACATTGCGGCGGCCCGTGAACACGGTGAGTTCCTGTCGATTGAGGATTTCCAGCAGAAGTCAAAAGCAACCAAAACGATCGTGGAGCTGCTGACCAACATGGGATGTTTCCGCGGGCTGCCTGAGAGCAACCAGCTTTCGTTGTTCTAAGCCAGGCCGGATCAGCTTGTTTTCCAATGGATGACACAGAAGGCTCCGATTTTTTCTTCATTAGTGCGGCTGGTCCGCAAAGGATGGCTTACTTGTCACTATTACCAGACTATGTTATAATTTTTGAAGTGAACGAGATAGTACGAATTTCTGAAGAGTGGGGAAACCCACTCTTTAGTCTTTGGTATACAAGAATCTTGGGTATTTAATCATCTGCCAGCGATACAGCTGGTGTAACCTAAGTTGGAGGTTATCGGTTTTGAGCACAACGAATATTAAATCTACCGTGGAAGAAATGATCCAACCCTACTTGAACGAACAAGGCTTCGAGCTGGTTGACATCGAATACGTCAAAGAAGGCAGCAACTGGTTTTTACGGGTGTATGTCGACAAAGAAGGTGGAATTGACATCGACGATTGTGTCTTGATCAGCGAAAAGCTGAGCGCCAAGCTGGATGAGAACGATCCGATTCCATCTGTCTATTTCCTTGAAGTGTCTTCTCCCGGTGCGGAACGTCCACTGAAGAAAGCGGAGGATGTTGCCAAAGCTGTAGGTAAAAATGTGTTTGTCACAACCTACGAGCCGGTGAATGGAATGAAGGAGTTCGAAGGCAAGCTGGTTTCCTTTGATAACGGGGAGCTTGTCATTGAAGCAGGCAAGAAGCAGCATACCGTTTCTTATGAAAAGGTTGCCAGTGCGCGCCTGGCTATTTTGTTTTAAGTGCCTTGTTCACTTGATTAATGAAAAAGACACATCTCACGATAACGGCAAGGTGCTCACAAGTTTCGAGCCTTTCGCCGTTTTACGTATGAGATGCCATGTTTGAAAGGGGGATCAACATTCATGAGTATGGATTTTATTGAAGCAATGAATGAATTGGAACGGGAAAAAGGGATTAGCAAGGATGTGCTGTTTGAAGCAATCGAAGCTGCACTTATCTCCAGCTACAAGCGTAATTTTAACACGGCCCAGAACGTACGTGTTGACATGAACCGCAATACGGGGGTAATTCGGGTGTATGCCCGCAAGCTGATCGTAGAAGAAGTTCTGGATTCGCGCACGGAAATTTCGTTGCCTGCTGCACGGGAAATCAACCCACACTTCCAGCTGGAAGATATTGCGGAGATTGAAGTTACGCCGCGCGACTTTGGACGTATCGCCGCACAGACGGCCAAACAGGTTGTTACCCAGCGAATTCGTGAAGCCGAACGCGGCCTGATCTACAATGCTTTCGTAGATAAGGAAGAAGATATCGTTACGGGAGTAGTGCAGCGTCAGGATTTGCGCAATATCTACATCGATCTGGGCAAAATCGAAGCGGCATTGCCTCTTACCGAGCTAATGCCGAACGAGAAGTTTGTTCACGGTGATCGCATCAAGGCGTACATCACCAAGGTAGAAAATACGACCAAAGGGCCGCAAATCATCTTGTCACGTACTCACCCGGGACTGCTGAAACGTCTCTTTGAACTGGAAGTGCCTGAAATTTTTGACGGCGTAGTGGAGATTCGCTCCGTTGCTCGCGAAGCTGGATTCCGTTCCAAGATTGCAGTTCACTCCCGCAACGAGGAAGTTGATCCGGTGGGCTCCTGCGTAGGTCCAAAAGGAATGCGCGTGCAGACCATTGTGGGTGAGCTGCGCGGTGAGAAAATCGACATCGTTCGTTATTCCGAACAAGTGGACGAATATGTGGCTAATGCCCTGAGTCCATCCAAGGTCCTGGAGGTTCACGTGTTCGAGGAGGAAAAGATGGCTCGAGTGATCGTTCCTGACTATCAACTGTCCCTTGCCATTGGCATCAAAGGCCAAAATGCCAGATTGGCAGCCAAACTGACAGGCTGGAAGATCGACATTAAGAGTGAGAGCCAGGCGGAGCAGGAATTCGGTAGAGAAAAAGATTCTTCTTCAGAAATGCACCAGGATTCCGTCTCCGTCGACTAAAGGAAAGCACGGGGGGGGGCGCTGACGTATGAAACCAAAAAAAGTGCCGATGCGCAAATGTGTCGCTTGTCAGGAAATGATGCCTAAAAAGCAGCTGATTCGCATCGTTAAAACGCCTGAGGATGAAGTGCTGATTGATTTGACGGGTAAAAAGTCTGGACGTGGCGCATATTTGTGTGGCAAAGAGTCCTGTTTCAAGCTCGCACTTAAAAATCGGGCGCTGGACCGGGCGCTGAAAAGCAAAGTTTCACCCGAGATATATGAACAGCTTGCTGCTGACTTCATTGCAGTAGAGGATGAATTTATTGCTGCACAGGGGCGTGAAGAGGATGAGTGATGCAAAAGTATTATCTTACCTCGGGCTTTCTATGCGTGCTGGCAAGCTTGTCACAGGTGAAGAAATTGTACTGAAAGCGATCCGTTCAGGTGACGCCAAGATGGTTATTGTTGCAGGCGACGCTTCGGCGAATACACAAAAGAAATTTCGCGACAAATGTGGTACTTACAAGGTTCCGCTTCTTATCGGTTGGGATCGCGACCGTATTGGGTCAAGCATCGGTAAAGATACGCGGGTGGTTCTTGCAGTAACAGACCTTGGGTTTGCAAAAATGATCTCCAAGCAAGTCGGTATAATGTCGGAGGTGGAGTATATTGAGTAAACAGGAAAACAAGGAAAAATTGCGAGTTTATGAATATGCGAAGTCCCTTAACATGAGCAGCAAGGAAATTATAACCATTCTTAAAAAGCTGGATATTCCCGTTAACAATCATATGAGCGTGATGGAGAATGGTTCAGTCAGCAAGGTGGAACAATTTTTTAAAGATATCAAATCCACTGCCGCATCCAAACAGGGTGGCGAAGCCAAATCGGTAGCCACTTCGTCTGTGCGCAGTGACAAACCAGTGGACAGCAACAAGCCGGGCGGCGGAGTGAACACGCCGAAGAGCAGCAGTACAACCGGTAGTCCCGTACAAACAAAAATACAACAGGAAAAGCAGGTAGGTATGAACAATAGACCAAATTCCAACAATAACAATGGCGCACAAAGATCAAGCGGCCAAGACAGCCGTAACAGAACAACAACTTCCCAGGGCTCAAACCAGGGAGGACAATCAGGAAATCGTCCAAGACCAGCTTCGAGTGGTCAAGGAAACACGGGGTCCCGTCCGCAAGGCACGGGCCAACGTCCGAACAATAGCGGCGGTCCTGGCAGAACTTCAGGACCCCACAGCGGCGGTAACGCTGGCAACAGCGGCAACCGTAGCGGTGGCCAAGGACAAGGGCAAGGACAAGGTGGCCAACGCAGAGGTGGTCAAGGTAACTCAGGCAGCAACAATGGAAATCGCTCCAACAATAGTGGCGGTGGACGTCGCTTTGACGACAATCGCGGCGGCGGAGGCAATTTCCGCAATAACCGTGGCGGCAAGAACAACCGAAACAGAAATCAGCAGCAGTATGTACAGCGTGAAAAAATTGATAACACACCGAAGAAAATCATCGTTCGTGGTGATATGACGGTTGGTGAAACAGCGAAGCTGCTTCATAAAGATGCTTCCGAAGTTATCAAAAAGCTGATTGGTATGGGTGTTATGGCAACCATTAACCAGGAGCTTGATATTGACACGATTCTTCTGCTTGCAGGTGAATTCGGTGTTGAAGTTGAAGTGAAGATTGTGCTTGAAGATGACCGTTTCGAAAATGTCGAGGAGAATGACGATCCTGCAGACCTGCAGTCCCGTCCTCCGGTTGTAACGATCATGGGTCACGTTGACCATGGTAAAACAACATTGCTCGATGCGATTCGTTCCACGAATGTAACGGGCGGCGAAGCTGGCGGTATCACACAGCACATTGGTGCATATCAAGTTGAGATTAACCATAAGAAAATTACGTTCCTGGATACACCGGGTCACGAAGCGTTTACAGCAATGCGTGCTCGTGGAGCGCAGGTTACGGATATTACCATTATTGTGGTAGCTGCCGATGATGGTGTTATGCCGCAAACGGTTGAAGCGATTAACCACGCGAAGGCAGCGGGTCTGCCAATCATCGTTGCGGTTAACAAAATCGATAAACCAGGCGCTGATCCGGACAGAGTGAAGCAGGAACTTACGAACTACGAGCTCGTACCGGAAGAGTGGGGCGGAGACACGATCTTTGTTAACGTATCTGCGAAGCAGAAGATGGGTCTCGAAGGTCTTCTTGAGATGATTTTGCTCGTTGCTGAAGTGAACGAGTACAAAGCTAATCCGGATAAACGTGCCCGTGGTACGGTTATTGAAGCCGAACTGGATAAAGGCCGTGGTCCGGTTGCACGTATTCTGGTGCAGCACGGTACGCTCAAAGTCGGCGATGCTTTCGTTGCAGGTAACTGCTTCGGACGTGTACGTGCGATGGTGAACGATAAAGGTCGTCGCTTGAAAGAAGCTGGACCTTCTACACCTGTTGAGATTACAGGTCTGACAGAAGTTCCGGGTGCAGGTGATCCGTTCATGGTGTTTGAGGATGAGCGTAAAGCTCGTTCCATCGCTGAGAAACGTGCGATCACACAGCGTGAATCCGATCTCGGCTCGAATACAAGGGTTACGCTCGATGATCTGTTCCAGCACATCAAAGATGGTGAGATCAAAGATCTGAACGTAATCATTAAAGGTGACGTACAAGGTTCGGTTGAAGCATTGAAAGGTTCCCTTGCGAAAATCGAAGTTGAAGGCGTGCGCGTGAAAATTATTCACAGTGGTGCCGGTGCGATTACAGAATCTGATATCATTTTGGCAGCAGCATCCAACGCCATCGTGATTGGTTTCAACGTTCGTCCGGATAGTCAGGCCAAATTGACTGCGGATCAAGAGCAAGTAGACATTCGTCTGCACCGCGTTATCTACAGCGTGATTGAAGAGATTGAACAAGCGATGAAAGGTATGCTTGATCCGATCTACAAAGAAAATGTGATTGGTCATGCGGAGGTTCGCAGCACGTTCAAGATCAGCAAGGTGGGTACGATTGCAGGATGTATGGTTACTTCCGGTAAAATTACCCGTGCAGCAGAAGCCCGCTTGATTCGTGATGGCATTGTGCTGTATGAAGGCAAGCTGGATTCCCTGAAACGTTACAAAGATGATGCCAAAGAAGTAGCTCAAGGCTACGAGTGTGGTATTACGCTGGATAATTACAACGATCTCAAAGAAGGCGACGTTATCGAAGCCTTTATTATGGAGACTGTACAACGATAAGCAAGGAAGTATGAGGTGAACAACAATGGCTAAGATTCGTACAGGTAGAGTGGGCGAGCAGATCAAGAAAGAATTGAGTTTGCTTATCCAGTCAGAACTGAAAGATCCACGTATCGGCTTTATTACCGTTACGGGTGTTGAAGTGACTGGCGACTTGTCGCAAGCCAAAGTTTATCTGAGTGTCTTCGGTGAACAGGAGCAGAAGGATAACTCGCTTAAAGCACTTGCGAAAGCAAACGGCTTTTTGCGCACGGAGCTGGGCAAACGTATCCGGTTCCGTCATGTTCCCGAGTTGATATTCAAGATCGACGAATCGATTGCATACGGCAGCCGGATTGAAAAGCTGCTGGGCGATATTGGTTCCGACAAAAACGAATCCCAGTAACAGAATAGAGGAGACGGCAATGCACACTTATGAACAGGCGCTCCAGGCAGGCAAACAATTCCTGCTGGAGCATGACGATTACCTGGTCGTGTCGCATGTACAGCCGGACGGTGACGCAGTCAGCTCGACGGTAACGGTGGGCTGGCTGCTGTCATGTCTGGGAAAGACATTCACCATGATGAATGAAGGTGAAATTCCGCAGCGCATGCGTTTTTTATGGCAGGCCGATGCCATTGTGAACATGACCGAACAACCCCCAGAGCGTAAGTATAAAGCGATCATCTGTGTTGATTGTGCTGATTTTGCCAGAGTGGGTCTTACCCGTCAATATTTTGAAGAAGACGCCATAATTTTGAATATTGATCATCACCCGACGAACAACGGTTATGGTGCAGTAAACATAATCAAATCGGATGCAGCGGCAACAGCCGAAATTTTGTTTGATGTTCTACAGCTTTTCGATATTACGTGGAACAAGGACATTGCTACGGCGGTATACACAGGTCTGTTGACAGATACGGGCGGGTTCCGATATGCCAATACCAGCCCGAATGTAATGGCCGTGGCTTCGCGTTTGCTGGAACATGGTGTGGATGGTCCTCATCTTGCGCAGATGCTGCTGGAGGAAGTTACGCTTCCTCAGGTTCGCATTCTGAACAAGGCGCTCTCTTCTTTGCAGATGACGGAAGATGGCAGAGTGGCCTGGGTTGTTATTACACCAGATGACATGCAGGCATGCGGAGCAGTTAATGAGGATTTGGAAGGTATTGTAAACTTCGCTCGCAACATTCGCGGTGTGGAAGTGGGTATCTTTTTCAAAGTCATCAATGACAATGCAGTTAAGGCATCCATGCGCTCAGCTGGTAAAGTAGATGTTGCAGCGTTAGCACAGACCTTTGGTGGCGGCGGACATGTGCTTGCAGCTGGCTGCCGGTTGGAAGGCAAGCTGGAGGAAGTTGTGGAAAAAGTGCTGAAGCAGGTGAACTTACAATGGTAAAGCCGTTTGAAGGTGTGTTGCCAGTGTATAAGCCAGCCGGTTTTACTTCTCATGATGTCGTAGCCAAAATGCGCCGGATCCTGAAGATGAAACGTATCGGTCATACGGGTACGCTTGATCCTCAGGTGACCGGGGTTCTCCCGCTCTGCCTGGGGCGGGCTACACGAGTGGTCGAGTATATGCAGGAGCTTCCCAAGGAATATCTGGCAACGCTCAGGCTGGGACTTGCTACAGACACAGAGGATCTGACCGGTGAAGTCATTGAACGATCATCGTCAGCTGTAAAAGTAACACAGGATCAGGTGCAGCAGGTGCTGGAGCAGTTTCTTGGTACCATATCACAGGTTCCACCCATGTATTCTGCCGTAAAGGTTGATGGGAAACGATTATATGAACTTGCACGTGAAGGCAAAACGGTAGAACGCAAGAGTCGTGAAGTTACCATCTATGAGCTGGAGCTGACCGGAATAGAGAGTAATGATGGCACAACCGACATATCTTTTCGTGCCTTATGCTCGAAAGGAACGTATATCCGTACATTATGTGTAGATATCGGCCGCAAGCTTGGGTTCCCGTCTACAATGGTGAAGCTGGAACGTACCATATCTGCAGGAATATCTGCAGAGCATTGTCTCCATATAGAAGAAGTTGAAAAGCGCATGGCTGAAGGTACGCTGGCTGAGGCACTGATCCCGGTAGATGAAGCGATTCCTTCCATTCCTGCCCACAAGGTCGGAGAAGAGCAGATGAAAGGGGCCCTTCAGGGGCAAAAGCTGTCCGCTCGTCTTCTGGATCCGCCAGTGGAGCAGCCTGGCCTGCTTCGCCTCTATGCTCAGGATGGCACGTTTCTGGGGATATTTGAGCGGGATGAATTGAAACCAACCGTGAGGGCTGTTAAAGTTTTCTTACCGGAATAAAAAGGAACCAGGCTTGGAGTGATGACGAGGTTCAAGCTTGGCCCATCAAGTGAAATGCAGGTGAATGATTGTGAAAACCGTAATGTTAACCTATCCGCAGACATTACAATCCGCGGAACTGAGTACACATCCCCAAGTGCTGGCAATTGGTCAATTCGACGGGCTGCATCTCGGACATGCAAGCGTCATTCTATCCGCTGTTCGCATTGCGCGGGAATCGGGTAAGAAGGCAGCTGTCATGACCTTTCATCCACACCCGAAGGAAGTTATGCGCAAAGGGGATTACGAGGGATACCTTACCCCGCTGAGAGACAAAGAAGACATTTTGGCCGGTATGGGAGTGGATATTCTCTACGTGGTTGAATTTAATGAATCTTTTTCAAAGTTATCTCCAGAGCAATTTGTGCATGAATTGTTACTTCCTCTTCAGACACAAACTGCCGTTGTCGGATTTGATTTTCGTTTCGGTCATAAAGGAGCGGGCGATGAACAGTTGCTGCGTACCTTGGGTGGAAGCGATATGACGGTAGAGACAGTTCCTCCGTTTCTGCTTGGCGGGGAGAAAGTGAGCAGTTCACTCATCCGCGCGCTGCTGAAACGTGGCGAAATGGATGAGGCCAGTCAGTGGCTTGGCCGCCCATACAGCATTAGAGGTACTGTTATTCATGGAGAAAAACGCGGGCGTACCATTGGTTTTCCGACCGCTAACCTTGAGCTTGTCGATCATTACGTTACGCCAGCCAAAGGGGTATATGCTGTGCGGGTGAAGGTCGGCGATCAAGAGCTCGCGGGTGTGATGAACCTGGGTGTCAAACCGACTTTTCACGAAAATGGCATGAAGCCGACTTACGAAGTGCATCTGCTTGATTTTGACGGTCAAATCTATGATCAGGAACTGAAAGTGGAACTGGTGCATTACATTCGAAATGAGCAAAAATTTGGATCGATCGATGCCTTGATTGCTCAGATTCGCCAAGATGCATTGACCGCCGCTCGTCTGTTATCCTGAAAATAGAATAAAACAAAGGATGTTTACATTTTTCATTTAAATTGATGTTTACATTTACTTTGTCCGGGCAACTATGATATAATGTACTACGTTGTCGATTGCGACGACATTAACCTTAGCTTGGTTGCAGGCTCTCACCGGCGGTGACGAGGCTAACGGCGATTATAATGAAGGAGGTGAATAGGATGGCATTGACTCAAGAACGCAAACAACAACTGATCGACGAGCACAAAACTCATGAGTCCGATACTGGATCACCTGAGGTGCAAGTTGCTATCCTTACGGAAAATATCAGAAGTTTGACAGACCACTTGCGTACGCATAAGAAAGACCACCACTCCCGTCGTGGACTTTTGAAAATGGTAGGTCAACGTCGTAAGCTTTTGGCTTACGTGAAAAACAAAGATGTTAAACGTTACAGCGCACTGATCGAAAAACTCGGATTGCGTCGTTAATTATCGTACATGTTTTCAAACTCAACCTGGCTGTTATCCGCCTTTTCTTTTGTCTAAAAGGACAAGCGGACCTCACAGCCGGGTTGTTTTGTAGATGAACATGTTGCCATATATTTGTAGCTGAGGGCTCCGCAAGGAGCTTTTGTTTTGCAGGTATGCCTGTGTTTGGCATAACCATTGCTAATGAATGCCGGACAAGCAGGAAATACTGTGAATATGCAGAATCCATTGTGATAGGAACGAATTAAAGGAGGGATTTCATGGAACAGCGTGTTGAAATGCAGCTTGGTGGAAGAAAGCTTACGCTTGAAACCGGGCGTTTGGCCAAGCAGGCGAATGCTGCCGTTAAGGTGACATACGGAGATACCGTCGTATTGTGTACCGTGACAGCATCAAGTGAGCCGAAAGATCTGGACTTTTTCCCACTGACGGTGAACTATGAAGAAAGATTGTACGCTGTAGGTAAAATCCCGGGTGGATTTATCAAGCGTGAGGGAAGACCATCCGAGAAAGCGATTCTGGCAAGTCGTCTGACAGACCGTCCGATTCGTCCATTGTTCCCGGAAGGTTTCCGTAACGATGTACAAGTTCTGAATATTGTAATGAGTGTGGACCAGGACTGCGAGCCACAAATCGCTGCAATGATCGGTACTTCGGCAGCACTGAGCATTTCCGATGTTCCGTTCAGCGGGCCGATTGGCGGTGTGAAGGTTGGTCGTATTGATGGTGAGTTTATCATTAATCCTACCATTGCTCAGCTGGAAGTGAGCGATATTGAACTGGTTGTAGCCGGAACAAGAGACGCGATTATGATGGTTGAGGCCGAAGCGAACGAAGTACCTGAAGAAGTGATGCTTGAGGCAATCATGTTCGGGCATGACGAGATCAAAAACATTGTAACGGTGATTGAACAGCTGGTACAGGTTGCAGGTAAAGAAAAAATGGAAGTGAAGCTTCACGCTGTAAACGCAGAAGTGAACAGCAGTGTGCGTGAGTTTGCAAGCGCACGTCTGGTGGAAGCTGTTAAAATTGCGGAGAAACACGCTCGTCAGGATGCGATTGACGCTGTGAATGACGAAACGGTTGCTCATTTTGAGGAGAAATACCTTGAAACACCGGAATTGCTGAAAGATGTGAAAGAAGTGCTGCACGATATCGTCAAAGAAGAAGTGCGCCGTCTGATCACACATGATAAAGTACGTCCGGATGGACGCGGCCTTGCCGAGATCCGTCCAATCGAATGTGACACTTCCCTGCTGCCGCGTACACACGGTTCAGGTCTGTTCACACGTGGACAAACACAAGCTCTGAGCGTTTGTACTCTGGGTGCACTGGGTGACGTTCAAATTCTGGACGGCATCAGTTTGGAAGAAACCAAACGTTTCATGCATCATTACAACTTCCCGCCGTTTAGCGTAGGTGAAGCTCGTCCGCTTCGTGCGCCAGGACGTCGTGAAATCGGACATGGTGCGCTGGGTGAGCGTGCGTTATCCAAAGTCATTCCTTCGGAAACGGACTTCCCGTACACGATCCGTCTGGTGTCTGAGGTATTGGAATCGAACGGTTCTACGTCCCAGGCAAGTATTTGCGCAAGCACACTTGCGATGATGGATGCAGGCGTACCGATTAAAGCTCCGGTAGCTGGTGTAGCGATGGGTCTGATCAAAGATGGAGAGCATGTATCCATTCTGAGTGACATTCAAGGTATGGAAGATCACCTAGGTGACATGGACTTCAAAGTAGCGGGAACACCTGATGGGGTAACTGCTATTCAAATGGATATCAAAATCGATGGTATTGACCGTCAAATTTTGTCCGAAGCGCTGGCACAGGCGAAAGAAGGACGTATGCACATTTTGGGCAAAATGACCGAAGTGATGAAAACGCCGCGTGAGCAGCTGTCTCAGTATGCGCCTAAAATTACAACGATGCACATCAATCCGGATAAAATCCGTGATGTTATCGGTGCTGGTGGTAAAATTATCAATAAAATCATCGAAGAAACCGGTGTTAAAATTGATATTGAGCAGGATGGCCGTGTCTTTATCGCTTCTTCCAATCAGGAGATGAATGATAAAGCAAAAGCAATTATTGAAGGCATTGTACGCGAAGTGCTGGTTGGCGAAATTTATGTCGGCAAAGTAAAACGCGTTGAAAAATTCGGTGCATTCGTTGAAGTGCTGCCTAACAAGGAAGGTCTGGTACACATTTCACAGCTTTCTACGGAGCGTGTTGCAAAAGTAGAAGATGTGGTGGCAATCGGTGATTCGATTACGGTAAAAGTAACCGAAATTGACCCGCAGGGCCGAATCAACCTGTCCCGCAAGGCTGTATTAACAGCGGAAGCTCCTGCGCAATCCTAGGCAGCTGACGTTTGAATAACAATTGAACGATTGAATGAAGAGACAGAATGTGAATTTCTGGCTCTTTTTTTAACGTTTAAATTGCAGCGTATGCAGCAGGCGCAGACAGATTGCGGGATTTAATCATAATCCTGCCCTTGTCCTCATAAGATGGGGACAAAGACGGCGGGAGGATGGAGCTGTGAGAAACCAATCCAAAAAACTGGCGGTTGTTCTCGCGGGTGTGGCATCGGTCATGCTAATCGGACAAGTCGGCAGTGTACGTACATACATTACGGAAATCCGCGACGGACCTGGGACACAGAATGCGTTTGATATGTTTAAAGAAGCGACCGGGGAAGAATCACTATTATCTGCGATCAAGGATAAGGCAGCCGAAACCCGGATTGCTCCGGTGAATGCCAGAGTTGATCGTGTGTGGAAAGCGATTCCTGGTTACAACGGTCTGGAAATTGACGTGGAGGCGACCTATCGCAAGGCGCTGAGCGGCACGTGGAATACCAAAATTCCATATGTGTATCGTCAGATCGAGCCGGATATCCAGTTGAAAGACCTGGGGGCACATCCGATCTATCGAGGCAATGCCAATAAACCGATGGTTTCTTTTATGATCAATGTGGCTTGGGGCAATGGATTTCTCGTTCCGATGCTGGACACGCTGGATGCCGAAAAGGTAAAGGCTACTTTTTTTCTGGATGGCAGCTGGCTGAGCAAAAATGCGGAACTGGCCAAGGAAATTCAAAAGCGTGGGCATGAAATATCCAACCATGCATATTCGCACCCGAATATGAGCCAATTGAGTGCGGAGCGGGCAAAACTGGAGATTAGCAAAACGCAGGACCTGCTGCACCAAACGCTTGGGGTGGAAAATCGCTGGTTCGCACCCCCTTCGGGTGATTTTAATCAAAAGACGGTAGATATCGCAGCTTCAATGGGCCTGCAGACGGTGCTGTGGACGGTAGATACCGTGGATTGGCGGAAACCAAGTCCGGATTCCATCATTGCCAAAATAGCGAATAAAACCGAAGCTGGTTCATTAATCCTGATGCATCCTACAGCTTCCTCGGCAGGAGCGATGAAAGGCATGATTGATTCAATTCGGGCCAAGGGACTGGTGCTTGGAACAGTCAGTGAAACGTTGTCTTCGGAACGGGTGAAAGGCAACGCGGTTGAGTGAATGCTGTTTTTTTGTTAATATCAAAAAGTTGGAACCAAATGTCGATTGCAATCTGCAAGGATTGAGATCACGGCAATTATAGAGATGTAGGAGGGCCAACCGTGAAAAAAATTCAGCTGGGCAATGGCCTCAGAGTTGTAATGGAGCAAATTCCGACCTGTCGTTCCGTGTCTTTCGGAATATGGGTCAAAACAGGTTCGCGGAATGAGCGTACCGAAAATAACGGGGTATCCCATTTTATTGAACATATGCTGTTTAAGGGAACAGAGCGTTTCGATGCCAAAGCGATTGCGGAGCAGTTTGACGCCATTGGCGGTAATGTGAATGCATTTACCTCCAAGGAGTATACCTGCTATTATGCGAAGGTGCTCGATGAACATCTGCCGATTGCAGTTGATGTATTATCTGATATGTTCTTCCGTTCCAAGATGGATGAAGGTGAATTGGCCAAAGAGAAAAATGTCATTTTGGAAGAAATCTCGATGTACGAGGATACGCCTGATGATATGGTTCATGATCTGATGGCTCTAGCCGCATATGGAGAGCACCCGCTCGCATATCCGATTCTGGGTACAGAAGAACGCCTCAAGGCGATGGATTCCAGTCATTTGCGTGCTTATATGAAGGAACATTATACGATCGAAAACACAGTTATCAGCATTGCGGGCAACATTGACGACAGTGTGATTGATCTGATGGAGAAGCATTTTGGCGCATTTGATGTCAAAGGGGTGTCCGAGGAAGTAAAAGTTCCAGCTTTCCAAAGCGGACAGCTTTTCCACAAAAAGAAAACAGAGCAGAACCACATCTGTATCTCCTTCCCCGGGTGTAAAATTGGTGATCCACTGCAGTACGCCATGGTGGTGTTGAATAACGCTATTGGTGGAGGCATGAGCTCCAGACTGTTTCAGGAGATTCGTGAGAAGCGCGGACTCGCTTATTCCGTTTATTCGTATCACAGCTCTCATGCGGACAGTGGACTGTTCACGATCTATGCGGGTACAGCTCCGAAGCAGACGAAGGAAGTACTGGATTTGACCAAAGAGGTGCTGCATGATTTGGCTGTCAATGGGTTATCTGAGGATGAACTGCGCAAGGGCAAGGAGCAGCTGAAAGGCAGTCTGATTCTGAGTCTGGAGAGCACAGGCAGCCGTATGAACCGACTGGGGAAAAACGAATTGATGCTTGGCAGACATCTTACCCTGGATGAGATGATTGCGAAAATTGAGCAAGTTACGATGAAGGATATCGATGCTGTACTTGATCTGATGTTCGCAGAGCCGTTTGCACTTGCGATGGTAGGCGCTTCAGACAAGACGATTGCTGGATTGAGAAGGGATGATTTGGTTGCATTACGTTCAAATAAAGAAGTTACCGGGTAACGAGGATATCAAGCTGCCACAAAAAATGTCTGAGCTGGCTGCCGGCTTTGATGTTGTGGCTGCTTTGGAAGAAGAGGTTGTTCTGCAGCCGGGACAGCGTACGCTGATCCCGACTGGACTTGCGATGGCGATGCCAGCCGGACTGGAAGCTCAGATTCGTCCGCGCAGCGGCCTGGCCTTCAAACACGGTATTACCTGTCTGAATACACCGGGAACAATTGACGCAGATTATCGTGGCGAGGTGAAAGTGCTGCTTATTAATCTGGGGCAGGAGCCGTTTACGATTGTACGCGGGGAACGGATAGCCCAGATTGTGTTCCAGACGGTGCCTGCGATCGAACTGACGGAGGTTGCTGAGCTTTCGGAGACGGTGCGAGGAGAAGGCGGCTTCGGTCATACAGGCAAGTAATATACTTGAAATGAAATGTCGTCCCTTTGGGACGGCTTTTTTTATGTTCTGGCAGCCTCTAATTCAGTTCGGATTCATTTATTGTTTTCACCCACCTGTGGGCCGCTGCATACGATAAGGCATACATGTGGTGAAAGGAGTGACGTCCCGATGCTGACCGGAGTCCGGATTGTCGTTCTGGGCGGAGATGCAAGGCAGCTTGAAGTCATTCGAAAGTGCGTCGAACTGGATGCAACGGTAAGTGTGGTAGGCTTCGACCAACTGGAACAGGTTATTCCGGGCATTGAGCACCGCGAACTTGAGGATGATGTGTTTGCTTCCGCAGATGTGCTGGTACTGCCTGTGGTGAGCTGTGATGATCAAGGGAAAGTAAGTTCTTCATTCAGTGATACTGCAATTGTTTTGAAAAAAGAACATGTGGCTGCTTTGCCGGAGCACTGCACCGTGTTTACAGGGATGGCAAAGCCGTTTTTGCGTGAGCTTTGCCAGGAGAACGGTCTTCGGCTGATCGAGGTGCTGGATCGTGATGATATCGCACTTTGCAACTCTATTCCGACAGCGGAGGGAGCCATCGCCATTGCAATCAAGGAAACCGATATTACGATTCACGGCTCTGAATGTATTGTACTGGGCATCGGCCGAACAGGGTTCACGCTGGCCAAAACACTACAGGGTCTTGGAGCCAATGTACGGGTGGGAATCAGGCGAAATGAAGATGCAGTCCGGGCAGCCATCATGGGCTGGAAGCCTTTCATGACAACGGATTTGGCCGCTCAAACCGGGGAAGTTGACTTGCTTTTTAATACGATACCGACTATGATAATCACAGCACAAATCCTGTCCAGAATGCCTCAAAAAGCAGTCATTATTGACCTTGCATCCGCTCCCGGCGGTTGTGATTTCAGGTATGCCGACAAGCGCGGCATCAAGGCACTGCTCGCACCAGGCCTCCCCGGTATTGTTGCTCCCAAAACGGCTGGCGGCATTATTGCCGACGCGTTAATCCGTTTGCTTTTGGAAGAACAGAACGCACGGGAGGTTAAATCATGAACTGGCAGGGTAAAACGGTTGGTTACGCAATTACGGGGTCTCATTGTACGTTTGAAGAGGTTATGCCGGTCATTAGCCGCTTTGTTGCTGAGGGAGCCAACGTCATTCCAATTATTTCGAACTCGGTACTGACGACGGATACACGCTTCGGCACAGCGCAGAATTGGCAAAAACAATTGAAAGATATAACGGGTAATGATATCATTTCTACAATTGTTGAGGCGGAGCCTTTAGGGCCCTCTAAGCTGCTAGATGTGCTGGTCATTGCGCCATGCACGGGCAATACAACGAGCAAATTGGCTAATGCAATGACCGATAGCCCGGTGCTTATGGCTGCCAAAGCGCAGATGCGTAATCAGCGTCCGCTTGTGCTGGCTATATCGACGAATGACGGGCTTGGATTGAATGCAGCGAATATTGCAAAACTATTAGTGGCCAAATATTTGTATTTTGTGCCGTTTGGCCAAGATGATCCAGTGAAAAAACCGAATTCGTTAGTTGCCAAAATGGAGCTGATCCCGGAAGCTTGCTGGAGTGCACTGGAGGGCAAGCAGCTGCAGCCTATGATTGTGGAGCGTGCTTCACAGGCATAGAAGAGAGCTGTAGTCAGGGCAATAACGGTTATGCGCTCGAAGAATTGAAGAAGGGTTCGAGAGACAAAGAAAATCATGGTGCACGATAGCTGGCGTGAACAGCTACCTCTAACCACGTTCCTGTTTGTTAGGGCATTCCTGCATTATCGCATCGGAACGCTCCTTAGGGTGATCCATTTGTTGATCTGACTCGTGTCCAGTCTTCTTGCGTACACAAATGGAGGAATAAAGATGCGCATTATGGTACAAAAATTCGGAGGCACGTCTCTCTCTACCGTTCAGGCGAGAGAGCATGTGCTCCGGCATGTTAAACGTGAGCTTGAGGCAGGATTCAATCTGGTTATTGTAGTATCAGCTATGGGACGCCGCGGTGAGCCGTATGCGACAGATACACTTCTGGACTGGGCAGCGCAGAATGGGAACGCACTATCCGCGCGCGAGAAGGATTTATTGCTGTGCTGCGGTGAAATTATCTCTGCAACAACGCTCAGCAGCCTGCTTGAACATGAAGGCATTCCAACATCAGTGCTTACTGGTGCACAAGCAGGGTTTGTGACGGACGACAATTTCGGGAACGCCCGGATATTGGATGTCCGTCCTGTTCGTGTGCTGGAACAGTTGCAGGAGGGTCGCGTTGTTATTGTAACAGGATTCCAGGGACAGACAGAGAAAGGTGACTTCACCACGCTGGGCCGTGGAGGCAGTGATACATCCGCAACAGCTTTGGGTGCTGCACTGCGTGCCGAAATGGTGGATATCTATACCGATGTGAATGGTATTTTGACGGCTGATCCCCGGATTGTTGAGGATGCACGTCCATTAACCGTAGTCAGCTATGCGGAGATTTGCAACATGGCTCACCATGGAGCCAAAGTGATTCACCCACGGGCGGTTGAGATCGCCATGCAGTCTCAAATTCCGGTACGGGTAAGATCAACCTTTGCAGATACAGAGGGAACACTTGTAACGCATCCGGAAGGATTCAAGGACGTACAGACAGGGATTATAGATCGTTATGTGACAGGTATTGCTTATGTCAGCAATGTCACTCAAATTACGGTGGACGTTCCTGGCGGTGCGGATCGCTTGCAATTGAAAGTGTTCAAAACGATGGCCGAGAACTCAATCAGTGTCGATTTTATTAATGTTACCCCTTCGGGAGTTGTCTATACCGTGTTTGATAGTGATTCCGAGAAGGCGATACGTGTCCTGCAGGAGATTGGACTCAAGCCACAGAGCTTGTCTGGCTGTGCCAAGGTTTCTGTCATTGGCGGGGGAATCAATGGTGTACCCGGCATTATGGCGCGCATCGTGGAATCCTTGACTATGGCAGATATTCAGATTCTGCAATCGGCGGATTCCAATACAACGATCTGGGTGCTTGTCAAAAAAGAAGATATGGTTCAGGCCCTGAGGGCTCTTCATGCCTCATTTGAACTTCACTTATAAATCACCGGAGTTAGCGGAGCCAGACCTGTTTTAAGGGAGGAAATCGAATTGGACTTTGGAAGATTGATTACAGCAATGGTTACCCCGTTTAATGCAGCAGGCGAGATTCATTGGGAGGAAACGGCACGTCTTATTGATTATCTGATCGAAGATCAGAAGTCGGAGACTCTCGTGGTTTCGGGTACAACTGGGGAGTCGCCAACACTTAGTGATACAGAGAAAGTTCAATTATTCGAGTTTGCCGTGAAACATGCGGCTGGACGATGCAAAATTATTGCGGGAACAGGAAGCAACAATACGGCTCATTCCATCCATCTCACAAAGGAAGCTGAGCGAGTAGGGGCAGACGGTGTCTTGTTAGTTGTCCCATACTACAATAAACCGAGCCAGGAAGGCATGTACAGACATTTTGAAGCCATTGCTGCGGCAACATCACTTCCGGTAATGCTGTACAATGTGCCAGGGCGTACGGTAGCTAATTTGTCTGCAGCAACAACGTTACGACTGGCACAAATTCCGAATATCGTGGCAACAAAGGAATGTGCTTCTATGGAGCAGGTGACATTGATTGCTGCCGGTGCGCCTGACCATTTCAGAGTATATTCGGGAGATGATGCAGCTGGACTGCCAGCTATTGCTGTGGGAGCTCACGGTATCGTCAGTGTGGCAAGTCATGTTGTAGGGGCTGAGATGAAACAAATGATAGAAGCCTTCTATGGCGGAGATCCTCTGCGGGCTGCGCAGATCCATCAGAAGCTCTTTCCGCTGTTCAAGGGACTCTTTGAGTGCCCTCAGCCGCTGCCGAATCCGGTAGCCGTAAAATATGCACTGACATTACGTGGTCTGAATGTTGGATCGGTTCGTCTGCCACTTATTCCGCCAACCGAAGAAGAGCAGGTCTACATTAAAAATCTGCTTGATATGTAAATAAAAGTTGGGATTCTGCCATCGTTTATTAATTATTAGCATGAAAGCTTTGTTTAGCGAAGAGCCGCACCTCTTAACCCGAGGCAGCGGTTCTTTTTTTTACGACCGCTGTAAGGTTTCTTTTCTTACATGAGGGGGAAACCTACAGGTTAACGAGAGAGTGACTTGTTTTTTCTGTTTTTAATCATGTATAATGATGTCAAGTGACTGGGTGCGGTATTTTTTTGAAATTGAAAGCGACATCGTTTCAGTGGTGTGGCTTTGCGGTGAAAAGGGAAGGAACGGCTAAGAGGGGCAATTCAGATCCAACGTGTTGGTGATGGGGAATAACTTCGAAGAACTTCTTCCAAATATCGTGAATAAAGGTGTTCTTTTGCATTCATGCCTATATACGGGGATGTAATGTTTGAACTACTTTTCTTAACTTACAATAAATAATAAGGTACGACGTCCAACTACCATAGGAGGTTCAGATTCATTTGTCTAAGAAAAATAATAATAACGAAAAGCTGATGATTTTTGCATTGGGCGGCGTAGGCGAGATTGGTAAAAATATGTATGTAATCCAATACGCTAACGACATTGTTGTCGTAGATGCCGGTCTTAAATTCCCGGAAGAAGACATGCTTGGTATTGATATTGTCATTCCTGACATTTCGTACTTGACAGAGAACCGTGACAAAGTAAGAGGTATCATTTTGACTCACGGTCACGAGGATCATATCGGCGGTTTGCCATATGTTCTCAAACACCTGAATGTTCCAGTATATGGAACAAGGCTTACACTGGGTCTTGTAGAGAACAAATTAAAAGAAGCGAATTTGCTGGGTGAGACGAAACGCATTCTCATTAATGCAGATTCTGAAATTGAACTGGGTTCGACGCTGAAAGCATCCTTCTTTGCTACTAACCATAGTATTCCGGATTCCGTCGGGGTATGTGTAGAAACGCCGGAAGGTGCAGTTGTTCACACAGGTGACTTCAAGTTCGATCATACACCAGTTAACGGTCAGTATGCGGATCTTCAGCGTATGGCACAGATCGGAACAAACGGCGTACTTGCATTGCTGTCTGACAGTACGAATGCAGAGAAGCCTGGCTTTACGCCATCCGAGAAAAACGTAGGCATCGTGCTGGAAGATATCTTCCGCAAAGCAAGCCAGCGTGTCGTTGTAGCAACCTTTGCCTCCAACGTACACCGGATTCAGCAAGTCATTAACGCAGCAGAGGTTACTGGACGTAAAGTTGCGGTCATCGGACGCAGCATGGTCAACGTGGTTGGCATTGCTTCCGACCTGGGATATCTGGATATTCCGGACGGCATGATCATTGAACCGGAAGAAGTAGGCAAGATGGCAGCCGATCGTGTTGTCATTCTGTGCACAGGAAGCCAGGGCGAGCCGATGTCCGCATTGACACGCATGGCACGCTCCACGCATCGCAAAGTGGATATCCTGCCTGGTGATACGGTAATCATTGCAGCAACTCCGGTTCCTGGTAACGAGAAGTATGTCGGCCGTACCATTGATGAACTGTTCCGCCTCGGAGCACACGTGCATTACAGCGGTGCCAACAGTGGCGTTCACGTATCTGGTCACGGTAGCCAGGAAGAGCTGAAGCTCATGCTTAACCTGATGAAACCGAAATATTTCCTGCCAATTCACGGTGAATTCCGTATGCAGCGTCGTCACGCTGTTCTTGCTGAATCTGTGGGCATTGATCCAGACAACATCTTCATTACAGACATCGGTGAAGTTGTAGAGATTCAAGGCGGAGCAGCACGCAAAGCTGGGAAAGTGACTGCAGGTAACGTATTAATTGATGGTTTGGGTGTAGGTGACGTAGGCAACATCGTACTGCGTGACCGCAAACTGTTATCGCAGGATGGTATCCTTGTAGTCGTGGTGACACTCAGCAAACAGGATGGCAAAATTGTCTCTGGGCCTGATATCATTTCTCGCGGATTCGTTTACGTACGTGAATCAGAAGGACTGCTGGATGAAGCTAACCGAATCGTTAGCAGCACGCTGCAGAAGCTGATGAGCGAGAATGTCAACGAGTGGGCTTCACTCAAAACGAACGTTAAAGATGCATTGGGACGCTTCCTGTATGAGCAAACTCGTCGTAGACCGATGATTCTGCCAATCATTATGGAAGTTTAACATAAGGGTACACAAACATATATTCTGGCACACAGTCGCCCCTTCTCTACAAGTAATATTGGACGGTTCCTTGTAGAGAAGGGGCTTTTTTTGCGTTTGTCCAGATGGGTAATGTTTCGGTGGTGATTAAAGAATTGATTAGCAATGAAAGTATAAGCTTGTTGGTAAATTCCCCATACTAAGGAAAAGGAAAGCATCACATTTTTCAGGAGAAGGGGATTACATTTCATGAATGAGCAGATGAATGACAAGCAAATACCACGTTCGAATCAGCCGGAGACAGAAGCTCCAGAGATGCCGGCACAGGAGGAGAAGCAGGTTTCTCCAGTGACAGAGTCCATTCAGCAGTTTGGGCAGACACAGTCACCGGCTGCGGAATCTAACATTTTCTGTATGACCATTATCGGTCAAGTCGAGGGACATTTGATTTTACCTCCGCAAAATAAAACGACAAAGTATGAGCATATCATCCCGCAGCTCGTTGCAGCAGAACAAAATCCGAAAATTGAAGGCATCCTTATAATTCTCAACACGGTAGGTGGCGATGTAGAGGCTGGACTTGCGATTGCAGAGATGATTGCTTCCCTCAGCAAACCAACGGTAACGGTTGTTATTGGAGGAGGACACAGTATAGGTGTGCCGATTGCGGTAGCCTCGACGTATTCGTTAATTGCGGGAAGTGCAACGATGACCATTCACCCGATTCGTATGAACGGGCTTGTTATCGGTGTTCCGCAGACCTTTGAATATATGGAGAAGATGCAGGAGCGAGTTGTTCGATTTGTCACGTCACACTCCAATATCTCGGAAGAGATGTTCAAGGAGCTGATGTTCAAGACAGGAGAGCTGAATCGGGATATCGGTACAGCGGTAGGAAGTGCAGATGCTGTGAAATATGGACTTATGGATGCGGTAGGCGGTATCGGACAAGCGATTGCGCAATTGAATCAGCTTATGGGCGACAGGAAACAGACACTTCAGGCAGGAGGGTACACACAATGACAACAATGTATACAGTCATGCCCCCGGAGCAGCTTTGGTCGGGAATGTGGACAGAGGCCGGTGAAACGAAAGAGATTCGCATGAATGGTTTGTTAATGCAGGTCAGACCTGTAAATGACACCGAAGCGGTGATTGTGCGTCTCCTGGACTGTCCGCTCGAAGCGTATCTGGACCCGGCTAATCAGCCGGGTTCCACCGTTCCCCTTTCCGGTAACGCGGGCCTGGCATAACGCGACGAAACCAGACAAAAGGTGCAGAAAAAGAACATATGTACGGAATATATTTGTATGGTATAATATTCTTCTGGGGGTGACCTGATCTTGGCCAGAAGAAAAAAGAGGAAAAAAAAGGGCGCCGGATTTAGCGGTGTCTTAAAATATGAAATTTACGGTATCGTGCTGATTACACTGGCAGTTATAGCACTATCGGGTGAAGCCACCGTTGGACGCTCGCTTTCCAAGATGTTTGGACTGCTGCTTGGCAAGTTCTATTTTGCAATCCCGCTGGTGGGTATTTATTATGGTCTGATGGTGATGATTCATCGAAAATGGCCGAGCGGCTGGACTACTCGCAAAACCGGCCTGGTGCTGCTGGTTTTTGCCTTAACTTTGATGAGTACAATCTCGGCGATGCACCAGAAGCTGATTCCGGTTGGTGCGCTTGAACCGGGTGCTGTGCTGACCCAGGTACATAATGATATGCAAACAGAGCTGCTGACACCTGCCACGCCGGGGGAACGTGACTCCATGCTGAATAAGGATATTAGCGGCGGATATATTGGTGCCGGGCAGTTTGCCTTATTTTTGTGGCTGTTCGGAAGTCTTGGCGCAAGATTGATCATGATTGTGATGTTTGTGATCAGCTTTATGCTGGTGACCAATCTGTCTTATGTTGATCTGATCCGTATATTCAGGACGAAGATATGGGATGCCGGTACTTCCATGTACAAAAAGCTGGAGTCCCGACCAGCCAGACGCCCCGCTTCCAGTGCTGCAGGGGCCAAGAAAGGCAATACACGCAAATTAACCCCTGTACCCGTGCAGGATGACGACTACGATGATGATGAGTTACAGGATGCTCATGAAGGGCAGCTGCCGAGACGCAAGGCTCCGATATTTTTTCAATTGTTCGGAAAATGGGGGGCAGACCGCCAGGCTGCCAAGCAGGATAACAGCTTCCAAGAGGGGGATGCACTGGAATCCGAACAAGTGGTGTACCGGGCCGGGCAGGATGTGGAAGCCGAAGCATGGTATGGTGAATCTGGGCCAGCAGAGCATGGAACAGGAGCTGCCGCTGTGGGTGCTGCGCAGGTTGTATCGTCCAAGGTGGACTCTGCGCCAATCATTCGTGACTTCTTTGAGCATGTCAGAACGGAAGGCTCCGATAAGGATGATGATCTCGATGATGCTTATCCGTTTCCAGATGATCTCGGCAGTAACGATGACAGCGCTGATCGGGTCGACAGACCCGATATCAAATTTACAGATGAGCTGGTCGAAGCCGAGTGGTCTGATGCAAATGGTAAAGAAGCACTGCTTCAAGGTGATCTTGATCATGAATTAACGAATACAGAAGCGAGCTCAGACGAAGCGGTGGACTCTGCAACGGGGCAGCCCGCTGCAGAAGGGGAACATACGCCGCCAGCTGTGCCGCCCCCTCCACCTCCAAAGCCATACAAACTTCCGTCATTCCGTCTTCTGGCGAAGCCTAACAATGGCGGCAAAGGTGGCGACCAGAAGGATTATATGCAGACTGCACGCAAGCTGGAGGCAACACTTGAAAGTTTCGGTGTGCGTGCGAAGGTACTTGAAGTGGTTCGCGGGCCAGCAGTGACGAGGTATGAAATTCAGCCTGATATCGGGGTGAAGGTCAGCCGCATTGTCAGTCTTACGGATGATATTGCTCTGGCCCTGGCTGCCAAGGATATTCGGATGGAGGCTCCAATTCCCGGGAAATCCGCAATAGGCATCGAGGTTCCGAATGGTGAGGTCTCGGTAGTAACGATGCGGGAAGTTATGGAGACGGCAACGTTCCAGGAGGCGGAGTCCAAGGTAACGATTGCGTTTGGTCGAGACATATCGGGTCAGACGATTATTGGCAACCTGGCACGAATGCCCCATTTGCTTGTAGCTGGTGCAACCGGATCAGGAAAGTCGGTATGTATCAACGGCATTATCACCAGCATATTGTACAAAGCGAAGCCGGATGAGGTTAAATTTTTGATGGTAGACCCCAAGATGGTTGAATTGAACGTATACAACGGTATCCCGCATCTGATGGCTCCGGTTGTAACCGATCCGAAAAGGGCATCGCTTGCACTCAAAAAAATCGTGGTTGAGATGGAGAAGCGATATGAATTGTTCTCCAAATCCGGCACACGTAACGTTGAGGGTTACAATAATCTGATGAAGGATAATCCGGCAGCGGTACTGCCTTATATCGTGGTCATCGTGGACGAGCTGGCCGATCTGATGATGGTAGCGGCCGGAGATGTAGAGGATGCAATTGCTCGTCTGGCGCAGATGGCCCGTGCAGCGGGTATCCATCTGATTATTGCTACACAGCGTCCTTCTGTCGATGTCATTACGGGGGTAATCAAAGCGAACATTCCTTCGCGGATTGCTTTCGGGGTGTCCTCACAGGTGGATTCACGTACGATTCTGGATATGGGTGGAGCAGAGAAGCTTTTGGGCCGCGGAGATATGCTGTTCATGCCGATGGGCGCTTCCAAGCCGATTCGTGTTCAGGGTGCGTTTATGAGTGATGAAGAGGTTGAAAATATCGTGAATTACGTTCGGGGGCAGGGTGAAGCGCAGTATGATGAAACTCTCGTTCCCGAGGTGGACGATTCCAGTCAGGCAGCAGAAGAAGTGCAGGACGAGCTGTACGAGCAGGCTGTGCAGATTATTCTGGAGGCGAAGCAGGCTTCGGTATCCCTTTTGCAGCGGCGAATGCGGGTAGGTTATACGCGTGCAGCGCGTTTAATTGATTCGATGGAAGCTCGAGGTGTCATTGGACCGTACGAGGGCAGTAAGCCGCGTGAAGTTCTGGTTTCGCTGGAACAGTACCAACAGAGCAAAATAAGCTCGTAAGGATGTGACCAAGAAGCCTTCAACCCTTAGGGGTTGGAGGTTTTTTGCTATGTGCGGAAAACGGGGGCTGCCATTTGCTCCAGAGATCGGATGATTTGGTGCATAGGAAACAGGCAGGCTTGTCATAATAACGGTAGCGATTCTGTTAAATCCCACAAGAGAAAGGTAGAGCGTAGTCGATGCGAAAAATGAACCTATGGCTTTTCACTGCTATTTTGCTGATATCCGCGCTGGGAATCCGTTATTTGCTTCCTGAGCATACTGCCACTCCAAGCACTGTTGAGAATAATGTACAGGCAGAGGAACAAGCACTGCCTACATTCAGCAGCAATACCGTGAAATACGGCAGTTACGGTCAAGATGTATACGAGCTTCAGGGACGTCTGAAATACCTTGGATTCTACAACGGTAAAATCGACAGTAATTTTGGCAGCAGCACACTGAAATCGGTAAAATGGTTTCAATCCGAATTTGGAATGAAGGCAGACGGTGTGGTTGGTGCGAAAACAAAGCTGAAGCTTTACAATGCAACCGCCAAGTGGTCACCTACCGAACCTCCTTTGCATAAAGGAGGCGCTGGCGGGGAGACGGGGGGGACTTCAAATGCTGGCAACAATGAGCAGGACAATATGGGCTCCTCCAATGCGATGGGGCTCTCCGAGAATGAGCTCAAAATTATGGCGAATGCCGTATACGGTGAAGCCCGCGGAGAACCATTTGAAGGTCAGGTAGCCGTAGCTGCTGTTATTTTGAATCGGGTCAAATCACCGAGTTTCCCATCTACGCCTTCCGGTGTAATCTTTCAGCCAGGGGCTTTTACAGCTGTAGCAGACGGACAGATCTATCTGGAACCTAATGCTCAGGCCAAAAAAGCTGTAGAGCAGGCATTAAACGGCTGGGACCCTTCCGGCGGCTGCCTGTATTATTTTAACCCCAAAACGGCCACATCTAAATGGATCTGGACACGACCTCAGGTAAAAACGATCGGGCAACATATATTCTGTATGTAATCGGGCAGGGGAGCAACCAGAAGGATGAACTTCGGTTGCTTCTTGGCTTTTAAATCGTATAGTATAAAATGATGGTGTTACGTTTGAGCTCGATAAAGGCCTGTTATCTAAATGACGCCGTAAAGGAGTTTTGACATTTGAATACCGCAGAATTTGAACGGGGCAGCCGGAAACAGCTTCGCATTCACGTGCTTCCCACGACACGCTTCAAAACGTTCGCGATTTCCCTGTACGCCGGGGTTCCTTTACGTGAGGACACGGTGACTCAGACCGCGCTGATTCCGTTTGTGTTAAGACGAGGGACTGAATCGTATCCGGAAACAACGCAGTTTCGTGAGCAACTGGAGCATTTATACGGAGCCGGCTTTGGTTTTGACGTTTATAAACGCGGCGATTATCAGATTGTGCAGTTCCGAATGGATACGATTAACGACTCTTTTGTCGGAGGGGAAGAGCAGCTGCTGGACCGCTCCTTTGCTTTTCTTGGCGAGGTGCTGACTAAGCCTGCACAGGAAAATGGACATTTCAAAGCAGCGTATGTTCATGCCGAACGCGAGACGGTCCGCAAAAAGCTGGAATCCATCGTGAACGACAAAATGCGTTATGCCGCTGAACGTTGTATTGAAGAAATGTGCAAAAATGAGCCTTACAGGCTGCATCCGCTTGGTGAACGAAAGGTACTGCCAGCCATAGAGCCTGCGGAGCTGACTCCGGCTTATCAGAACTGGCTGGGCACAGCAAGCATGGATCTATATGTAGTGGGTGATACGACACTTGAAGAAGTGGAAGAACTGGTAGAGCGACATTTTAATCTGGAGCGTACAGTTTCCTCGGATTATCAGGCTCAGAAGGCGGTGCGCGGGGATCAGGACGTGAACACGGTTATTGAAAAGTTAAATATCGGCCAAGGCAAACTGAATATGGGTCTTCGTACTTCGATTACGTATGGAGATGACAACTATGCAGCAGCATTGCTGTACAACGGCATCCTTGGCGGGTATCCGCATTCAAAGCTGTTTGTAAGTGTTCGTGAAAAAGAGAGCCTCGCCTACTATGCGTCTTCCAGATATGACGGGCACAAAGGCATTGCTACGATACAATCCGGCATTGAAATTCCTCATTATGAGAAAGCAGTCGCTATTATCAAGCAGCAGCTTGAAGAAATGCGCAGTGGCAATATTACCGATCTGGAGATGTCCCAGACCAAGGCGATGATTCGTAATTTGCTGAAAGAGATGCAGGATGCTGCGTTTGAGATCATTGCCTATGATTTTAATCGCCAGTTATCGGGCAAGGAAAGAACACCAGAAGAATTGCTCGCGCAAATCGAGCAGGTCAGCAAGCAGGATGTTCGTGAAGCCGCAGAGCAGTTCCGTCTGGATACGATTTATTTCTTGCGGGACGAGAAGGAGGAATAGTCGTGGAGAGCATTCGTTATGAACAGCTGCAGGAAACGTTATATTACGAAGTGATGGACAACGGACTGCACGTCTATGTGCTGCCCAAACCGGGTTTTCAGAAAACGTATGCTACATTTGCAACAAAATACGGGTCTGTAGATAATCATTTTCAGGTGCAAGGACAGGCTGAAGTGAAGGTGCCGGACGGGATTGCTCATTTTCTGGAGCACAAAATGTTTGAGGAGCCTACGGGTGATATTTTTGCTACATTTGCTTCTCAGGGTGCCTCTGCAAACGCTTTTACAAGCTTCGATCAGACGGTTTATTTGTTCTCTGCCACAGAGCATATAAACGAAAATATACAAACATTAGTTGATTTTGTGCAAAATCCGTACTTCACTGATCAAAATGTGAACAAGGAAAAGGGTATCATTGAACAGGAGATCAACATGTATGCCGATAGTCCGGATTGGCGGGTTTATTTTGGCCTGATTGAAGCGATGTATCAAAAACATCCGGTGCATATTGATATTGCGGGAACCGTTCAATCCATTCACACCATTACCAAGGAAATGCTGTACACTTGTTACAATGCCTTCTACCATCCGAGCAACATGCTTCTGTTTGTTGTGGGCGGTGTGGACCCGGAGCAGGTGATTAGCATGGTTCGAGAGAATCAGGCGCAGAAAAAGTACGAGCCGCAAGGACAGATTCAGCGTTTTTTTGAGCCTGAGCCCGCCCAGGTAGGAGAGGCGAGACGTGAAGTTCAGTTGTCGGTTTCCCTTCCAAAGTGTCTGTTTGGCTTCAAAGAAACGGATGTTGGACTAACGGGGAAAGAACTTTTGCACAGGGACACCACGACACAGCTTATGATGGACCTTTTGTTTGGCTCCAGCACACGTCTGTTTCAGAAGTTATACGATGAGAATCTGATCTCGGACAGCTTCGGTCATGAGTACATCAGTTCACCTCAATATGCGTTTTCGGCTGTGGGCGGGGATACTCCTGATCCGGATCAGCTATTGAAACGGATTCGTGAAGAGGTAGATGTCATTGTTCAAAAAGGATTCGAGTCTTCCGATTTTGAGCGTGCACGCAAAAAGAAAATGGGTGGATATTTACGCATGCTGAATTCACCGGAGAACATTGCGAGTGAATTCACACGTCAGCAGTTCCGCGGTGTTGACTTTTTCAGTATGCTCTCCTTGTACGAGACGATTACATTGGAGGATGTAAATCAAAGATTGAAGCAGCATATTCGCTGGGATCAAATGGCTGTGTCACTCGTGGTGAGTCCTTGATGTGGAGAGGGATTTGGGATACTTTTAAGATGATAAAGAAGTATGAGGGAAAGATGATGAAGAAGTAAGAGGAAAGCTTGATGAAATAAAGAGTAAAGCGTTATCAAGAAAGTGAGAGGAATGTGTAATGGGGGAAACGACAGTGAAGGCGATTGGGGAAATGACGGTACTCGTTACCGGTGCAAGCGGCGGTATTGGAGCAGCTATTGCAGAGCGGTTTGCCAGTGTGGGCATGAATGTAGTGCTGCACTATATGAAATCGCATGAGGCGGCCAATGAAGCAGCAAGACGTTGTATGGAAAAGGGCAGCGGGCGCATTATGACCGTGTCAGCCGATCTGCGCAGCCGAGAGCAGATTCAGCGCATGCGGGACAAGCTGGCATCCCATGAGCTGCTGCCGGATATTCTGGTCAATAACGCAGGCATATCTCATTATGGTCTGCTGTCTGACGTAACAGAGGACATCTGGGATGAAGTGATGGCTATTAATCTGAAAGGCACTTTTCTCTGTACTCAGGAAATGATGCCGCATATGATCTCCCAGCGATATGGACGCATCATTAACGTATCGTCAATCTGGGGGTTATCCGGTGCATCCTGTGAGGTGCTTTATTCCACTACCAAGGGTGGCGTGAATGCCTTCACCAAGGCGCTAGCGAAAGAATTGGCTCCATCCGGCGTTACTGTTAACGCTGTTGCTCCGGGTGCAGTTCAGACCACGATGTTAGATCATCTGGACCAAAGTGAACTTCAGATGCTGGAGGACGAAATCCCGGCAGGACGGCTTGCGCAGCCGGATGAGATTTCGTCACTCGTATATTTTCTCGCGTTGCCCGAGTCAGGATATATTAATGGGCAAATCATCAGTCCTAACGGAGGCTGGCTGACTTAGCTGGAGGCACTGCTGGCTGAAATGGTTGAATTCGACGAACTGAATCGGCTGGATTGAACAATAATGCGCGGGCGCTCGTGCAAGGAAGCTGAATTGGAGTTTTATTTCAAAAGCTCGTATATAAAATGTTCAGGAAGCACATATTACAACTGTTGATTTTAAATCTCATGCGTCAGCTAAGGAGGATTTATCATGTCAACAGACAATACAGTAGTTTCCAACTTTGACACGTGGAAGAAGTTTCTGGGTGATCGCGTGCGGCAAGCCGAGAAGATGGGCATGAGTGAAGAGACCATCAACAAACTTGCGTACGAGATCGGTGACTTTCTGGATGAGAAGGTTGATCCGGCGAACCATTCCAACCGGGCATTGAAGGAACTATGGGATGTCGGCGATGCAGATGAGCGTCGTACGATTGCGTGCCTGATGGTCAAATTGGCCAAACAAAACGCATAAGGCAAAAGATGGAGAGCTCCCGCAAGGGGGCTTTTCTCTAATGATTACAAACGGATTACAGAGCTGTTCTTGTAATTCATTTTCATTTTATATATCATTAACGTGACCCATTTTTAGAAGATGACTCCGAATTTCGTTCAGTGGACGCGTTCAGATGTTGTCGAATAATGTGGAATAATGCATTACGGGGTGTATAAATGGAAACTAAACAATGGTATATGGAATATAAAATACATAAGAACAGACCTGGTCTTCTAGGGGATATTGCCTCTATGCTGGGTATGCTGGAAGTCAATATATTGACCATCAACGGTGTGGAAGGCAAAACAAGGGGCATGCTGCTTGAATCCGATGATGACGAGAAAATTCGTCTGCTTGGAGAAATGCTTAGCAAAGTCAACAGTATTACGGTATCGGCCTTGCGTCAGCCCAAGCTGGTAGATATTCTTGCTGTTCGTCATGGCCGGTATATTGACCGGGATTCGGATGACCGCAAAACATTTCGTTTCACTCGTGACGAACTTGGGTTACTTGTGGATTTTTTGGGTGAAGTATTTAAAAGAGAAGGCAATCAGGTCATTGGCTTGCGCGGAATGCCGCGTGTGGGCAAAACAGAGTCGATTATCGCAGGCAGTGTATGCGCCATGAAACGGTGGACCTTTGTATCCTCCACTCTTCTTCGTCAAACGATTCGGAGTCAGATGTCCGAGGATGAGCTGAATCCGAACAACGTGTTTATTATTGACGGCATTGTGAGTACAATTCGATCGAGCGAAAGACATTATAATCTGCTTCAGGATATTATGACGATGCCAAGCACGAAAGTGATTGAGCATCCGGATATTTTTGTGCAGGAATCCGAATATGACTATAATGATTTTGATATTATTATTGAGCTGCGTAACAACCCTAACGAAGAAATTATTTATGATACCTTTACGGCAAGCTACACCGACGAACTGTAAAGCTCCGTACGGCATCATGGAATAGATGAGCAACTACTGAAGAGATAAACATAAGGAGGAGATGGCATGTCTGAACTGGGTCAGCAGTTAAGAGAGGCCCGGCTGCAAAAAGGGATGAGTCTCGACGATGTACAGGAAATGACTAAAATTCGCAAGAGGTACCTGGAGGCGATAGAGGCGGGGGATTATAAAGTGTTGCCCGGCAGCTTCTATGTGCGTGCATTTATTAAAACCTATGCGGAAACCGTGGGACTGAATCCGGATGAGCTGCTGGAAGGACATAAAAAGGACGTGCCTGCAGAGGCAGCAGAAGCAACGATGGAGCCTGTAATCCAGAAGCGTGCAAACAGACCGGTGGAGCGGAGCAATCGATGGATGTCTGTTGCGCTGATGTGGACGTTCCCTATTCTGATTATCGTTCTTTTGTATGTTTACATGGCTAACAACAAAGCAGACGATACCAATCCCCAAGGGCTGGATGATACGAAAATTACAGACAGCCAGAAGCCGCCTGCGGACAAACCTGATCCATCGACGGACAACGGTCAAGCAGCGAATCCGCCTGCAACGGACTCGGGTTCGGAAGATACGGGTAAAGGTGAAGCAGGTGGCAACGGTGGCGGTACGGAAAGTAACGGTCAGACCGATGAACAAGGCAGCGGGCAGACTGAAGGGCAAACGGATGGACAGACAGGTGATAACCAAGGAGAACAGAATCCTCCAAGTACACCTGGCTCAGTCACCGTTTCGGAAGATGGCAAGTCAGGTAACATTACAAACTTCAAGGTTGCCGGAAGTGCGGGTCAGCCTGTAACGGTGACGATCAAAGCGACGGGAAACAGCTGGCTGGAAGTGTATAAAGGAGAGAATTCGAGCGGGGAAAAGCTGCAGTATGGCAACACTGCAGACGGAGATTCATTTACTTTTACACTGGATAGCGCAGGGATGTACATTAAGTCTGGTTATGCGGCAGCAACCACCATTGATGTTGGCGGTCAAGTGGTAACGGACGGCAAAGCGACAAACCGTATTCGTCTCAAACTTGATACGGATAGTACCGCTTCATCTGCGGGAACTGAGGGCACAGATGCAAACAGTTCCGGAGATTCTACAGAGGGCGGAAGTTCAAGTTCAAGTGGCGAATAACCAGGTGAACTGCAGGGGACAATAACGTTGTCTCAAATTGCAGTTAACTTATGGTGAAGTGAGGTGGACGGCCATGACAGTCAGCTGGATCGTAACGGGTTTAGGCATTATTGTCAGCCTCCTGGGTTATTACCTGACTCCAAATGCCTGGGGCTACGGAATATTGGGCTTTGGTCTTGCACATATCCTTCTTGGTGTGCTTGATATGTTCAGACAGCCTGACCGCAGCCGATATTAGAGGGCAGCTTAACCAGCAAGCATTTTTGGTGACCGAGAGGTGTGCCAAAAATGCTTTTTTCTATGGTTTCACCCTGCTCAACATTAGACTTTTGTGTGAAGTTTACTCTATAATGTTACAGAACATATGATTAACTGAAAGGGTGACTCGATTTGAGTTCAGAAAATTCATTTGATATCGTGTCCAAAATGGACTTGCAGGAACTAACAAACGCCGTTACACAAACGGAAAAGGAAATTGGCACTCGTTATGATTTCAAGGGCAGCAAGAGCAGTCTGAAGCTTGACAAGGATGCTCTGACAATTGTGTCAGATGATGAGACAAAATTGAAGGCTGTTATTGATGTACTGCAATCCAAAATGGCAAAGCGCGGTCTTCCGCTGAAAAATATTGATTACGCCAAGGTAGAGCCTGCTTCCTCAGGAACGGTTCGTCAGCGTTTGAATTTCAAACAAGGCATTGATCAGGATGTTGCCAAAAAAATCAATATTCTGATTCGTGACTCCAAGCTGAAGGTTAAGAGTCAGATTCAAGGCGATCAGCTTCGGGTCACAGGCAAAAGTAAAAATGATCTGCAAGCCGTGATGCAGATGCTTAACGGGGCTAACTTGCCGCTGGATCTGCAGTACACCAACTTCAAATAAAAGTTGAGGTGTCAGTGCTTTTTTGACACTATATTGATACGTATATTATACTGAATGTGCATTGCTGGCAGTCATGCATCAAGTCCAGTCCTCATCGTTTGCTGACTTTGTGAAAAGCAGTATACTTCTGGAAGTCACCGAAGCGTTTCAAAGCGGTTTTGCGTTTGAGCGGTAGACTTTATTTTTTGCGTTTCTACATAGGGTTCATGTGAATACAAGTCGAACGCTTGAAACGTTTATTCCTTGCTTCAGATGATGAATACGGGATTAAGATGAATGTTTGAAGTAATGGAGGATACAAAGGGAGGGCGTCTTGTGAATTTACCCAACCGGATTACGCTTGCACGAATTTGCTTAATCCCTTTTTTAATGGTGTTTCTGCTTGTGGATTTTCCGTTTTATCCCGAGCCGTTACAGCTTGGAAGTCTTGCGCTTCCGTATAATCAATTAATTGCTGCTTTCATTTTTATCGTAGCTGCAAGCACGGATGGAATAGACGGCTATCTTGCAAGGAAAAACAATATGGTCACCAATCTGGGCAAACTGCTGGACCCTCTTGCAGATAAACTGCTGGTTACCGCTGTTTTGATCTCACTGGTGCAGATGGGCAAGCTGGATTCCTGGATTGCTGTTGTCATTATCAGCCGTGAATTTGCTGTAACCGGGCTGCGTCAGATTGCTTTGCTTGACGGTTCGGTTGTTGCTGCGAGTGCTTGGGGCAAACTGAAAACGGTGGTGCAGATTGTAGCGATTGTTTTGCTGCTGCTGAACAATTTCCCGTTTTCCTACACAGGCATCCATATGGATGTTATTGCAGTGTGGGCAGCAGCGCTGATCACGATCTGGTCTGGGGTCGACTACTTTATTAAAAACAAAAATCTGCTTCATCTATCCAAGGTGTAATATTTTACTTTATCCCAAGCGTAATGTTTTGCGCTGAAACGGGTAATGATGAAAGACTCATCGGGTCAAAGGGCAATAGGAGCTTATCCTATTGCCCTTTGATTACGCTCAACATATGTACAGGAGGATACTGAAATGAAGGCAGAGATTATTGCAGTTGGAACCGAACTGCTGCTAGGACAAATCGTTAATACGAATGCCAGATATCTTTCCCGGGAACTTGCAGCCATGGGAATTGACGTATACTTTCAGACCGTGGTTGGTGATAATCTGAATCGGCTTAGTGAAGCGATCCGTATTGCGCAGGGACGCGCTGATGTTATTTTATTTTCAGGCGGCATCGGTCCTACCCAGGATGATCTGACCAAAGATGCGCTTGCGGCTGTGCTCCAACGAAAGCTGCACATTGATCGTATGGCGATGGACAAGATTGAAGGTTTCTTCCGTGAACGCAATGTAGAGATGACAGAGAACAATCGGCGTCAAGCCATCGTTATTGAAGGTGGAACACCCTTGGCGAATGAAACGGGTCTTGCCGCAGGCAATGCCATTGCGGACAATGACAAATATTATGTCGTGATGCCTGGACCGCCTAAAGAGCTCATTCCGATGTTTGAGCAGGAGGTCAAGCCGTGGCTGCTCCAGCATGTTCTTACTGAAGAAATGCCGATTTATTCACGTATGCTCAAGTTTGCAGGCATTGGTGAATCCGCATTGGAGGATCGCCTGCTTGATCTTATTGATACGCAGACTGATCCTACGATTGCTCCGTATGCAAGCGAGGGAGAAGTTACTGTACGTGTATCTACCAAAGCAGCAAGCGAAGGAGAGGCCAAGCTGAAGCTGGATGCGATGGAGGTGCAGATTCGCGAGCGTCTGGCCGAACATCTCTACGCGACCGAGGATGTGCCTATAGAGTACACAATTGTCACGATGATGTCTGATATGGGACTGACCCTGAGCGCCGCTGAGAGCTGTACAGGAGGGCTTGTAATGCAAAGCCTCACTTCTGTGCCAGGAAGTGCCTCGATGCTGAAAGGTGGCATCGTCTGTTATTCCAATGAAATTAAAGAAAAGCTGCTTAACGTGCCGCACAGCTATCTGGAAGGTGAGGACGCTCCGGGTGCGGTTAGTCCTGAGGTGGCTAAAGTGCTTGCAGAGCAGGTTCGTATGATCGGGGATGCTGATTTCGGTCTGGCGATTACAGGAGTAGCTGGTCCAGGATATTCGGAACGTAAACCACCTGGGCTTGTGTTTATCGCTTTGGCAGAGCGTGGAAAGGATACTGAAATTCATGAATTGCGAATTAACGGTAACCGGGAGACGGTCCGTATCCGTTCGGCAAAAGCGATCCTGTATCGTTTGTGGCAAAAGCTAGTTGCCATTGACTGATAAGCATGGAATGGTTTGCTTTTGTGTAATGAAGGAAGTATAATGTGTTGAGACGGAAGAACCGTAAAATGTGGCTGTACAGCCTTGTTTACGGTTCTTTTTCTGTTTCTTGAATACATTTCGATGAGGAAGAGGCGCCTCGGCCTGAACAAAAAAACGAATGTATGTTCGAAAAAAAGCTTGGCAAACGAGTAAAAACAAGGTATCATTACATTATAAACAGTAAAGGGTGTGAGTTTATTGTCAGACCGTCGTGCCGCGCTTGATATGGCGCTCCGTCAAATAGAGAAGCAATTTGGTAAAGGTTCCATTATGAAACTGGGTGAGTCAACTCACATGAATGTGGAAATCATTCCCAGTGGATCATTGGCTTTGGATATTGCACTAGGGACAGGCGGCTTGCCTAAAGGCCGTATTGTTGAAATATATGGACCTGAATCTTCAGGTAAAACAACTGTAGCATTGCACGCGATTGCCGAGGTTCAACGCGTGGGTGGACAAGCAGCATTCATCGATGCCGAGCATGCGCTTGATCCGAATTATGCAAGCAAACTGGGCGTTAACATTGATGAGTTGCTTTTATCCCAGCCGGATACGGGAGAGCAGGGCTTGGAAATTGCTGAGGCACTTGTACGCAGTGGTGCAGTAGACATCATCGTTATTGACTCGGTAGCAGCTCTTGTACCAAAAGCAGAGATTGAAGGAGAGATGGGGGATTCCCACGTAGGCTTGCAGGCGCGTTTGATGTCACAGGCACTGCGTAAATTGTCCGGAGCGATCAGTAAATCCAAAACGATTGCAATCTTCATCAACCAGCTTCGTGAGAAGGTTGGCGTAATGTTTGGTAACCCGGAAACGACACCTGGCGGCCGTGCACTGAAGTTCTATTCTACGATTCGTCTCGATGTGCGCCGTATTGAGAGCATCAAATCAGGTAATGACATTACGGGTAACCGTACTCGTATTAAAGTGGTAAAAAATAAAGTAGCACCTCCATTTAAACAAGCGGAAGTTGATATTATGTACGGTGAAGGTATTTCTAAAGAGGGAAGTATCATCGACATTGGTACAGAACTGGATATCGTTAATAAAAGCGGTGCCTGGTATTCTTACGAAGGCGAGCGTTTAGGCCAGGGTCGTGAGAATGCAAAGCAGTTTATGAAAGAACATAAAGAGATTGCTGATGTAATCGAGCAAAAAATTCGTGAAGCCAGCAATTTGACAACAGCTGTTCCTGCACCAACGAGCGAAGAACAAGAAAAAGAAGCGGCTGAGGAACAGGAATTATTTGAAATTAATGAGTAATTTATATGTCGGTTACTAACTCGTGTACTCCGACCTGTTGAAACCTGTAGTAGCGGGCAATTATGCTTATTTAGCTAAGGTTTCTCGCAATGCTAACAGCCTCTGTCCATTCCGGACAGAGGCTGTTAGCATCTATGCCATCCGAATGAAAGAATGAGCAGAAAAAGTGTATTTTAACCCAAACAGAGAATAGCGGGGAGTGTGAAGATCGTAGTGAGGCATCGCCAAAACCAGCATGAATATGATGAACATGAAGAAGAACTGCATGAACAGGCCAAGGTAGACGGTATTTCCCAGCTTCCTGACGATGAAGAACTCGAAATTACAAGGGTTGAACGAACCAAGAGCAGAGAAGCCCGTTATCGGATTTCATTTGGCATTTATTCCATTACCGTTCTGGAAGATGTGATGATCAAGTACAGGCTTACTCGGGGAAGTACCTTTATGAAGAAGGATCTGGAGGCGATCCTGATTGCGGATGAACGCCAGCGAACGTATGTGCAGGCTTTGCGTTTTCTGGAATTCAAGCAGCGAACACGCCACGAATTAAGCCAGAAGTTAAGGCAAAAGGAGTTCGCGACATCGATCATAGAAGAGGTTCTTGATCGGCTTGAACAAGAGAAGCTTGTTGATGACGATCTTTTTGCCAAGGAATGGACAAGACAGCGTATGGAGGGCCAGCGGAAGGGAAAACTGTGGATACGGCAGGAACTGCGTCAAAAAGGCATCGCGAATGAACTCATTGCAGAGGTGCTGGATGATGTGAGTGCTGAGGCAGAGCTGGACACTGCATTGACAGCTGGCCGTAAAAAATGGAAACAGGTGCGGGGAGACGTGCAGGAGAAGAAACGTAAAACGTTTGCTTACTTGATGCGGCGCGGTTTTAGCATGGATATGGTGCGCCGAGTCGTGAATCGTTTAATAGAAGAGGATGGGGCGGAAGACCTCGAAGATGACGAAGCATTGTTATGGGACTAGACGAGAAGACTAACAATCCTGCATTCTCTTGACAATTTCTTTCGTCAAATACTAAAATGGACATGAGTCTGTAAGAAAAGGACAACCCTTTTTCCTTCCAAAAAAGCGGTTTCTGCTTCTGCAGGTTTATACCATTCCTGATTATGGGTTCACTGGAAACAGTGGATAGTACATGTAGTCATGTACATGTGAAATGAAAATCGGCGGGGGATCGCCGTGAGTATTATTTATTCCCAAACATATGTAAGGTATGAAAACAGAAAAAGTTGACCCAAGGCGTGCCTTGGAGGAACCAACGAGGAGGTGAACAGTATGGACATTGCTATCACGATCATTCTCGTTGTGGCCGCGCTCGTTATTGGGTTCGGAGTCGGATATTTTATTCGCAAATCTCTTGCAGAGGCTAAAATCTCTAGTGCGGAACAAGCTGCCGTACAAATCGTGGAGAACGCGAAAAAAGAGGCAGAGGCACTGAAGAAAGAAACGGTGCTGGAAGCGAAGGACGAGATCCATCGTATTCGCGCCGAAGCTGAAAAAGACACTCGTGAACGTCGGAACGAAATTCAACGACAAGAGAGACGATTGTTGCAAAAAGAAGAGTCGCTGGATAAAAAATTGGAATCACTCGAACGTAAAGAAGAGCAAGTGGCAAACAAAGAGAAACGTATCGATGAAACACAGCAGCAGATCGAAATGATCTACAAAAACCAGGTAACAGAGCTTGAACGGATCTCGAACCTCACTATGGAGGATGCACGCAGTATCATACTGTCCAACGTTGAACAGGAAGTTCGTCATGAGACGGCTCAAATGATCAAGGACATTGAACAGCAGGCGAAGGAAGAGGCGGACAAAAAGTCTCGCGAGATTATTACACTCGCCATCCAGCGCTGTGCAGCTGACCACGTGGCGGAGACAACGGTATCCGTTGTAACGTTGCCTAATGAAGAAATGAAGGGCCGGATTATCGGTCGTGAAGGACGTAACATCCGTGCGCTTGAAACCCTTACCGGGATTGACCTCATTATCGATGATACGCCAGAAGCTGTTATTTTGTCGGGCTTTGACCCGATTCGCCGTGAAATTGCCCGCACTGCACTGGAGAAGCTGGTTGCAGATGGACGAATTCACCCTGCGCGCATTGAAGAGATGGTGGAGAAATCCCGTAAAGAAGTGGATGAGCGTATACGTGAATACGGTGAGCAAGCTACCTTTGAAGTGGGTGTGCATGGTCTGCATCCGGATCTGATCAAGATTCTGGGTCGCCTGAAGTTCCGTACAAGTTACGGTCAGAACGTCTTGAAACATTCGATGGAGGTCGCTTATCTGGCAGGATTGATGGCGGGTGAACTCGGAGAAGACGTAACTTTGGCAAGACGTGCAGGTTTACTGCATGACATCGGTAAAGCGCTGGATCACGAAGTGGAAGGATCACACGTCGAAATTGGCGTGGAGCTGGCGAAGAAATACAAGGAACATCCAGTGGTTATTAACAGTATCGCTTCCCACCACGGGGATTGCGAAGCGACTTCGGTTATTGCAATGTTGGTTGGCGCAGCAGATGCGCTGTCGGCAGCAAGACCAGGTGCACGCCGTGAAACGCTGGAAACGTATATCAAACGACTGGAGAAGCTGGAAGAAATTTCAGAATCCTTCGAAGGTGTCGAGAAATCGTACGCCATTCAGGCTGGACGCGAGGTTCGTGTCATGGTGCAGCCTGAGAAGATTGATGATGCTGAAGCCTTCCGTCTCGCACGTGATATTACGAAGATGATCGAGAATGAACTCGATTATCCAGGTCATATCAAAGTCACCGTCATCCGGGAAACCCGGGCGGTTGAATACGCAAAATAAACCATTACGGAAAAGTGGCCGCATCTGCGTGCCACTTTTCCTGTTCATAAGCGATGCAGGAACTTGAGGAGGCAGTATTCGTGAAAGTTTTATTTATCGGAGATATCGTAGGAAATGTAGGTCGTAAAGCGCTCAAGGAAAATTTGCCTTACCTGAAATCGAAATATAAACCTCATGTCATTATTGTCAATGGGGAGAACGCAGCAGCAGGGCGCGGCATTACAGGTGCCATTGCGAACGAATTTTTTAATTGGGGTGTGCATGGCATCACGCTAGGCAACCATACTTGGGACAATAAGGACGTTTTTGATTTTATAGATGATGAACCTCGCATGATCAGACCTGCAAACTTTCCACCAGGCACACCGGGCCGCGGATATACGGTGGTCAAGGGCGAAGGCAAGGAACTTGCTATTGTGAACCTGCAGGGCAGAACGTTCCTGCCAGCGATTGATTGCCCATTTCGTGTAGCGGACGAGATTGTAGACGAGCTGCGCAAAAACTATAAGTGTATTCTGGTAGATATGCACGCAGAGGCAACTTCGGAGAAGATTGCCATGGGATGGCATCTGGATGGGCGCGCCTCCTTTGTTGTAGGTACACATACCCATGTGCAAAGTAATGACGAACGGATTCTGCCTGGAGGCACAGCGTATTTGACAGATGCAGGCATGGTAGGACCTCGTGATGGCATCCTTGGAATGGAACGTGAGGCGGTGCTGCGCAAGTTCTATACCCAGCTTCCCGTGCGGTTTGTCGTCGATGACGGGAAATGGCATTTCCATGGTGCTGTTGTTGATATTGACGAAGCGACCGGGGCTGCAACGCGCATTGAGAAGATTCGTTTGATGGAAGACGAGTGGCGCATGGAATAGGGGTATTGTCCCATTTTGCCAGGCAACTCTGCTAAAAAGAAGGAATTTTTTTGCCTCCCGCGAATAACATCTAGTAAGTGGAAACAAACTTTCAACATTCCCAGGGAGGTACTTACCATGGATGTATTAAAAGTTTCAGCAAAGTCCAACCCTAACTCTGTAGCCGGCGCTCTTGCAGGAGTTCTTCGTGAACGTGGAAATGCTGAACTGCAGGCAATTGGAGCGGGAGCACTGAACCAAGCCATTAAAGCGGTAGCGATTGCCCGGGGATTTGTAGCACCAAGCGGAGTTGACCTGATTTGTATTCCAGCTTTTACAGACATTGTGATTGACGGTGAGGACCGAACGGCCATCAAGCTGATTGTGGAGCCCAGATAATACATGTATCAAGCGTATGCATGAGCCTGTTTACGAATGAAGTAGACAGGTTTTTTTGCGTTATTTTCAGACATTCGGCAGATGAATGGGGTAATTTACAGTTAACAGGGGGATGAGAGATGTCGAGAAAGAACTGGCGCATAGCTGATTTTCATTGTGATGCACTGAGTAAACTGCTGATGAAGCCTGAGCTTTCATTCGAGACTGCTTCTGAGCTGGATGTGAATTTGCAGCAAATGCAGGAAGGTGGAGTAAATCTGCAGGCGTTTGCGATCTATTTACCCGAGGTGCTGGGCCGAGGCAAGTTTGAACATGTGATGGGACAACTGGAGCTGTATCGTAAAAAAGTAGAGTACAGCGCAGAGCGCTCCAGCGGGGTGCAAACACTGCTTTGGCGAGAACAGGCTTTACAGATTCAACAAGGTGCGGCAAGCAAACCCTGGGGCCTTATTACGCTTGAGGGCGTGGATGGGCTTGAGGGAAACCTTTTTTATCTCGAACTGTGTTTTCAGATGGGCGTGCGCATCGTCGGGCTCACATGGAATCACGCGAACTGGGCTGCGGATGGCATTATGGAGAAGCGCGGAGCGGGTCTGACTGCTAAAGGCAGGGAACTGGTGCATCTTTGCAACCGGACGGGGATGCTGCTGGACGTATCTCATTTATCGGAAAAAGGGTTCTGGGAACTAGCCGATCTGAGCGAACGCCCCTTCATAGCCTCTCATTCGAATAGCTACAGTGTATGCTCGCATGTACGTAATCTGAAGGATGATCAGATCCAGGCCATCATTGCCAGAGAAGGACGCATTGGCCTGACCTTTGTACCCTGGTTTGTCAAGGAGCATGAAGAAGTCCGTATAGAGAATTTACTGCCGCACATCGAGCACATCTGTTCACTAGGTGGGGCCCATCACTTGATGATGGGTTCAGATTTTGACGGAATACCTTTGAAAATTCAAGGGCTGGAAAACGCGGGATGTTACCCGAAGCTGACTGAAGTTTTACTGAAGCACTATGACGAAGCTCTTGTGCACGGATGGTTATGGGGGAATGCGATGCGGTATCTGGGGGAACACTTGCCAGAGAGAAGGCCATAAGAGATTTAAAATGGAAAACATTTTGATGAAATAAGTGTATTTCATGAATTTTCAAGCAGTTCGTTTTCATTTCACGATAAAAAGGAGTATAATACCACTTGGATTGTTAAGAGCCTGTCTACGGGCCATAGATAAACAAGGAGTGAATTTAGGATGAGTAAAACAGTACCTGTGGGCGTATCTGCCCGTCACATTCATGTATCCCAAGAGCACGTTGAAATTTTGTTTGGCAAAGGTTATGAACTGACTGAATTTAAACCACTGTCCCAGCCAGGACAATATGCAGCTAACGAAACAGTAGCAGTCATTGGTTCCAAAGGGCAGTTTGATAAAGTGCGTATTCTCGGCCCTGTTCGCCCTGAAACACAGCTGGAAATCTCCATGACAGATTCTTTTGCCATTGGTGTTAAAGCACCTGTGCGTGAATCCGGTAGCATTGAAGGCACACCAGGCATCACAATTAAAGGACCAGCAGGCGAAGTAACGATTGATAAAGGTGTTATTGTTGCGGCTCGTCACATTCACTTCCACACGTCCGATGCTGCTAAATGGGGCATTGAAGACAAACAAATGCTGAAAGTACGTTTGGGTGGAGAACGCGGTCTGGTACTCGAAAATGTACTGGCTCGTGTATCCGACTCCTTTGCACTGGATATGCATATTGATACAGATGAAGCCAATGCTGCGGGCGCACGTAATGGCGACACAGCTGAAATCATCGACTAATTGACCTTAGACTACCTTCATGCGCAGTGCAGGCTGGATGAGGGGGGAGTCCCTGAGCGAATGCAAGAAACCTGAGTGTTCTGGTGCAGACAGTTCTTTTGTTGAACTGCTCTCCAGGCTACTCAGGTTTTTTGGTATTATGGTTTTTGCTGGATAAACGATGGGTTATTTTGTTGTGGAAAAGGGTATAAGCAGAGTCTTCTGCAGACAAAACCGATAAGGCAGCAGCGCTGTTTGCAGGTGGAACTGCAGCCCAATTCATGTTATAATTTGCTGTAATGCTCTTTTGATGCATGAGAATTGAAATGCTTGCAAAACAATGAAGAATTGAACGCTTTTATGAATAGAGGCTGTAAGGAGTGACCGAAGGAAATGGCTAAAGACTCAAAAAAGGATTACTCCCAATATTTTGATTTCTCCGATGCCAAAGTAATTTCGCAAGATGAATTCAGCAAAAAAATTAGAATTCGTGGCCGTGAGATTAATATCAAGGCGGAACCGAACCATCGACAGGAGAAACAAAGGGGCAAGGAAGATATCCAGGTTCTGTATGACACTGCGGTTCCTGATGAACTCAGGTCCATCGGAAAGGGCAAACATTATATCGTATATACCTATGGATGTCAGATGAACGAGCATGACTCGGAGACGATTAAGGGCTTGCTCGAAACGATGGGGTATGAAGCGACAGAGGATCGTAAAGAGGCGGATATTATTCTGCTTAACACTTGCGCGATTCGTGAGAATGCAGAGGACAAGGTGTTTGGCGAGCTGGGTCATCTGAAAACGCTGAAGCTTGAAAACCCGGGCCTGCTGCTTGGAGTATGCGGATGTATGTCTCAGGAAGAAGGCGTCGTTAACCGGATCATGCAGAAGCATGGTTTTGTTGATATGATCTTTGGTACACACAATGTACACCGTCTGCCACATCTGATTCAGGAAGCACTTTTCAGCAAAGAGATGGTTGTTGAGGTATGGTCCAAGGAAGGCGACATTATCGAGAACCTGCCGAAAAAACGTGAAGGCATGCGCGGCTGGGTGAACATTATGTACGGCTGCGACAAGTTCTGCACATACTGCATTGTGCCGTTTACCCGGGGCAAGGAGCGCAGCCGCCGTCCAGAGGACGTTATTGCGGAAGTGAGAGAGCTTGCCAGACAAGGTTTCAAGGAGATCACACTGCTGGGTCAGAATGTGAATGCGTATGGTAAGGACTTCACAGATCTGAAGTACAGCTTCGGTGACCTGATGGACGATATTCGCAAAATAGATATACCGCGTGTGCGCTTTACAACAAGCCACCCGCGTGACTTTGATGATCATCTGATTGAAGTGCTTGCCAAGGGCGGCAATCTGGTGGAGCACATCCACCTGCCGGTACAATCAGGCAGCACAGAAGTGCTTAAACGTATGAGCCGGAAGTATACTCGGGAACACTATCTGAATCTGGCAGCGAAGATCAAAGCGGCCATTCCAGACGTTGTATTGACGACCGATTTCATCGTGGGCTTCCCTGGTGAAACGGATGAGCAGTTTGAGGACACTCTTTCACTTGTACGTGAAGTTGGGTATGATTTTGCGTATACGTACATTTATTCTCCGCGCGAAGGCACACCTGCAGCAGTGATGGAGGATAATGTTCCGATGGAAGTGAAGAAGGAACGTCTGAAACGCCTGAACGAAACGATCAACGAGTACAGCCACCGCAGTAATGAACAGCAGCGCGGCAAAATTGTTGAAGTGCTCGTAGAAGGCGAGAGCAAACGAAATTCGACAGTTCTGGCTGGACGTACGCGCACCAACAAGCTGGTGCATTTTGAAGGGCCTAAAGAATTGATCGGTACGTTTGTGCAGGTTGAAATCACCGACCCGATGACGTTTTATATTCGCGGTAATTTGCTTACCGAACCCGTAGCCGCTAATCAGTAGGAAAAGAGCCGACTATAGGGGCGTCTACCCAAGCCGTACTATACAAAACTCACCGAACAGGATGAGAGTTTCAGGTTAAATATCAGGTTTGGACTTTGGCTTGCTGTAGCGGAGGGGAAGGAATCGATTCTGAAGAAGCGAAGCGCTCGCCTTTATCCATGGATTTTCCCCTTTGAGAAGGGGATCAGAAAAAAATCCGGGGATAACAGCGATCGGAAGAACGATCCGAACCCGAAGCGTCTACCCAAGCCGTACTATACAAAACTCACATAACAGGATGAGAGTTTCAGGTTAACATCAGGTTTGGACTTTGGGCTTGCTGTAGCGGAGGGGCGGAATCGATTCTGAAGAAGCGAAGCGTTCGCCTTTATCCGCGGATTTTCCCCTTTGAGAAGGGGATCAGAAAAATCCGGGGATAACAGCGATCGGAAGAACGATCCGAACCCGAAGCGTCTACTCAAGTCGAAGTCCAAACAAAGGTTGAACCGCATTCTCATCATATAATCATCTCATACGAATGGAGCGATCTCAGTGGCGCAGGAAGAAGTGCAGTACAACCATTATGGAATGCCTACCTACGATACGCGCAATCTGGTTATACGCGACGACATTATGGGAAAGGCCAAAGAACTGGCGGACATGCTCGGAACGAGCGAGGAAGTGAAGCAGTTCCAGCAGGCGGAGGCCAAAATTCGAGATCATGAGCGCATTCAGCAATTGATTGCAACGATCAAGAAAAAGCAGAAGGAAATTGTTGCTTTTGAAAGCTTCAACAATAGTGCGATGGTTAGCAAAATTGAGCAGGAAATTGATGAATTGCAAAACGAACTGGACAGCATTCCTTTAGTGACGGAATTCCAGCAAAGTCAAAGTGATATCAATTATCTGCTTCAGCTTGTCATTTCTGTCATTCGGGATACAGTATCCGAAAAAGTCAATGTCGAAGCCGGAACGGATTCACCTCCTACCAGCTGCGGTTAAAAGAACGGAAGGGTGCGGACGCAGTCCGCGCCTTTTTTGACATCGACGGGCCGAGAGGCACGCATCAGGTAAACTAATCGAGTTACAGGTACGGAGCGGCGATCATCTGCACACATCAGAAAGATTGAAGGGTCATGCTCCACGCTGTGGGGTTATTTGGTTTGGGTATGTGTGGCGCATGCAAGAGGCATACAATACATGTGAACAGTACACGTATTAACGAATAAATATAATGACAACTAGAGCTGGTCAGACAACAAGCGGCAAAAGGAGAAATGAAACATGAGCATTTTGGACAAAATGGTGAAAGACGGAGACGGGCGTTTTTGGGGATTTCTTGGATGTCGTTATATTAAAGGCAGTAACCAAGAGGTTCAAATTGCGCTCACAGCGGGCGAGCATCATACCAATTCGATGGGCATTATTCATGGTGGTGTGCTGACCTCATTGATGGATCAGGCGATGGGAATGGTCGCCACAGCAGCGATGGAGGTTGATGGTTGCGTAACAACTAACCTGAATGTGCATTTTCTTGCGCCGATGAGGCAGGGTGAATTAATCGTAACGTCGAGTGTGCTGCATCAGGCAGGACGCAGCATCACAACCCAATCCGAGGTGCGGGATGAATCTGGTACGCTGGGATGTATGGCTACAGCCACATTCCGTGTAGCAAAACCGAGAGGTTGAAGACAGAAATTTGAATCATCGGTTGACAAAAGATATTATTATGTCATAATGAGATTATCAAAATGAAAATAGTCGGTGGTGCCCATGAGCGAAAATAACAAACATGTTAACACGGAACCAGATCAGGACGAAATGGAAGCACGAAACTACAGCTCCAAGAAATATCGCACCCCGGATGGGGTTCCAGCGGACATCGTTATGTTCACGCTGACGAAGAGGGAACGCAAGACGGTAACGAAAACCCTCCCGATTCGGGAGTTGAAGGTGATGTTAATTAAACGTAAGGGCTGGCCTTTTGCAGGGCGATGGGCATTGCCTGGTGGTTTTTGCCAAGAGAATGAGTCCATATACGGCGCAGCAAAGCGAGAATTGATGGAAGAAACCGGCGTTGACGGTGGACACCTGGAGTATCTAAACGTGTATAGTCAACCGGGACGTGACCCAAGGGGCTGGATCATCTCACACGCGTTTTTCGCTCTTGTAGAGGAATGGATGCTTGAACACCGGCAGGCAGCGGATGATGCCCAGGATGTCGGATTGTTTACCATTCAGGAAGCGCTGGAAGAGCTTGAGCTGGCTTTTGATCACAGAACGATCATTGAAGATGCGTACAGACGGATACAGCAGCAGATGCTGGAGACCACGATTGCGAGACAGTTTCTGCCACGTGATTTTACGTTAAGTGAATTATATCAGGTTATCCAGAGTGTGGTACCGGATTTTGAAGAGCCAAATTTTATTCGTAAAATTACTTCTACACGCAGTCGTAAAGGCATTGTCGAGGAAGTGCGTGATGAGGAGGGCAATCTGGTCAGCTCCAATCAATACTCTCAGCGCCCGGCACAGCTGTACAGGTTTACAGAGCTTGTACCACGTTTATCAATTTATACGTAAAACACGGAAAATGCATTCAACCATATTCAAACCAAGGGAGTGTGGACGATGAAAGCATTAATTGTTATTGATTTTACCCGGGATTTTGTTACAGGTGCGCTGCCTGTAGGTCAGCCTGCGGTGGATATTCAGGAGACGGTTGCGGCGATTACGGAGGCATACTGTAATAACAAAGACGAAGTCGTGATGGCTGTAGACCTGCATGAAGCCAATGATCCGTACCATCCGGAAACAGTGCTTTTTCCGCCTCATAACATTCGCGGTACGGAAGGCAGAGCGCTGTATGGTCGTTTGGCCGAGGTGATGGAGAAACGCAAAAGCGAGATTCGGTGGATGGATAAAACGAGATACAGCGCGTTCTGCGGCACAGACCTGGAACTCAAGCTGCGTGAACGAGGTATCACGGATATCGCACTGATCGGGGTATGTACCGACATATGTGTATTGCATACTGCTGTGGATGCCTATAACAAAGGATTTCATATTACGATTTATGAAGATGCCGTAGCGAGCTTTAACCCGGCAGGGCATGACTGGGCGCTTGGTCATTTCCGTTCCAGTATAGGTGCACAGGTGGTTAAGGCAAGTGAAACGATTTTGGCCTGATTCGTCAGCGAGTATTGCGGTGTAATCAGCTTTAAGCCCGTCTTTAGGTATGTACCTGGAGAGCGAGCGGAAGTCAGAGAGGATGAGACAAATGCAGACAACAAGCCTGGCTTTACATACGGATAAATATCAGATCAACATGATGTATGCGCACTGGGTTAATGGTACACATAAACGGAAGGCGGTATTTGAAGCCTATTTCCGCAAGCTTCCTTTTGGCAACGGATATGCCGTATTTGCCGGACTGGAGCGTATTGTGAATTATATCAGCCAGCTTCGCTTCACGATGGAGGACATCAAATTTTTATCCAAACAACAAGAGAATTATGATCCGGTCTTTCTGGAGGAATTACTTCAGTTCTCGTTCCAGGGAACGATTCATTCCATGAAGGAAGGTGCAATTGTTTTTCCTGACGAACCGCTTATTCGGGTTGAAGGCACCATTATGGAGACACAACTGGTCGAGACGGCCATCCTGAACTTTATGAATTACCAGACACTCATCGCTACGAAGGCTTCCCGCATTAAACAGGTCGCACAGCAGGATACGCTGCTTGAGTTTGGAACACGTCGTGCACAGGAAGCGGATGCTGCCATCTGGGGCGCACGAGCTTCGTATGTAGCCGGGTTCCATGCCACATCCAATATGCTGGCGGGTGAACAATTTGGCATTCCGACAGCGGGCACACACGCACATTCATGGGTGCAGAGCTTTATGACCGAGCAGGAGGCGTTTGATGCGTATGCAAGAGTGCTGCCGGACCAGGTGACGCTGCTGGTGGATACGTTTGATACACTGAACAGCGGTGTTCCACATGCGATCAAAACAGCGAAATGGCTGGAGAGCCAGGGCAAAAAGATGAACGCCATTCGTCTGGATAGCGGTGACCTGGCTTATCTTTCTATTCAGGCTCGGCAGATGCTGGATGAAGCGGGACTTGATTATGTGAAAATCGTGGCCTCGAATGATCTCGATGAAAATACCATTTTCAACTTGAAAGCTCAAGGTGCTCGAATCGACACATGGGGTGTCGGTACACAATTGATTACCGCCTCAGACCAGCCATCATTGGGCGGTGTATACAAGCTGGTAGAGCGTGAAGTGAACGGCGAGATGCTGCCAACGCTGAAAATATCTGCGAATCCCGAGAAGGTATCCACTCCGGGTAAAAAAGAGGTTTTTCGGATCATTGATCCAAAGCATGGCAAGGCGATTGCAGATTATATCTGCTATCCGGGGGAAGAGCAGCCGCTTCAAGGCGGACCACTCAAGCTGTTCAATCCGCTGCACCCTTACCTCAAAAAGACGGTTACCCGCTATGAAGCGGTAAATATGCTGGAGCCGATCTTTGTTAATGGTCGCAAAGTATATGAACTGCCTACGCTCGATGAGATTCGCGCATACCATAAGGAACAGCTGAACCTGTTCTGGCCGGAGTACCAACGGAAGCTGAACCCGGAGATTTATCGTGTGAACATCAGCCCGGCGGCATGGAATATGAAGCAGAAGCTGATTGCTGAACATGTGAAATCTAACGAAGAATAGATGAATGAACCGATTTACAGCATACATCCAGAAGGCATACCCAGTGCATACGAAGCCTGGCTTATGCCTTTTTGATATGAACGGGATATGAACCAGGCGAGAAGCACACCTCCTCTGCAACAATGACATGTGTGCAGCTTCATAGAGGTTTGGGACAGAAAGAGGTATATTATTTCTCGGGAAAGCGCAGGAAACGTCAAATCCCGCCACATTCCGAAATACGTTGCCGATATGCTGAAATCCGCCAGATCATCTTGAAATATGCTTTTAAAAAGATAGAAGGTGATGAACAGCTCCTTGTCCTTGAGATGATCTTGTTTCAATCTGCTGACAGCAGGGGATGAAAAGGATGAGGAGGGATGTGTATGAAATACATACTTTGGCTGCTTTGGCTTGCTTTTATCGTGTATGCACTGTTTATAGCGCCGGGAAATTCCCCGGGGAATGATCCGGTATTTAAGGAGTTGCTTACACTGCAAAGCAAGGAGCCCTGGCTGCTAACCGTGTTTTCGTGGTTGGGTATATTCCCTTGCATTTATGCCTGTCTTTTGCTGCGAAAATCAGTGAAAACCCGAGGCGGCCGAAATGGAAAACATGTTCCTGCTTGGCCTTTTGTCTTGTTGTCTTTCGGGCTGGGTGCATTTGCATTGCTGCCCTACTATGCATGGACTTCCCCTTCGCGAACAGGGGCGGCTTATGAAGCAGATGTTGGTGAACACTCGCTTACTGCTGAACGCAGCAAGACGGGCATTGCGCGAGTGGCTGCCAGCAAACTGACCCATCTGGTACTGTTGTTATTAACGCTGGGTCTGGCTTTTTATGCCGTAAGCCAGGGGAATCCAGAGCGTTATGCGGAAGCGTTCAATCAGTCCTCGTTTGTGCATATTATGACGATTGATTTTGGCGTACTAACGCTGTTATCCACCCTTGCAATCTTTCGGGATGCCAGAGATAACAGGCGTGCAGGTTACTGGGCCTGGTTAGGTCTGCTGCCGCTTGCAGGGCCATTGCTATATTTACTTGCAGAATTTGAACAACAATAAGGAGAGGATACAGATGAAAGAACAATTTCAAGCTTATGTGATTCGCAAACATGACCAACAGGGAGTTACCGCCAGCATAGAGCAGCTGAAAAAGGAGGATCTTCCGAACGGTGATGTTACTGTGAAGGTGCACTATTCCAGTGTGAATTATAAAGATGGCCTCGCAACAGTGGAGAAAGGCGGGGTTGTTCGTCAGTATCCGATGGTGCCTGGCATTGATCTGGTTGGAACGGTTGAAGAATCGGTGAGCGGAAGGTTTGCACCTGGTGATCGGGTGATTAGCACCGGTTTTGAACCCGGTGTATCTCATTGCGGTGGCTACAGTGAATATGCCCGTTTGCAGAGTGAATGGCTGGTGCCTTTGCCACAAGGCTTGAGTGAGCAGGAAGCGATGGCCATAGGAACAGCTGGCTTTACTGCAGCACTCTCAGTGGACGCCTTGATCCATGCGGGCATTACGCCGGAGATGGGCAAAATTCTGGTTACGGGAGCGACTGGCGGGGTGGGCAGTATGGCGATAGCCATTCTTGCCAAGCTTGGTTATGCAGTGACTGCAAGCACGGGGAAAAAGCAGCAGGAAGAGGCCCTTCTTCGCAGTCTGGGAGCAGCTGAGGTCATTTCACGTGAAGAAGCGGATGCACCGATCAAGGGAGCAATGGGTAAACAGCAGTGGGCAGCTGTCGTTGATCCGACAGCAGGTCAGGCACTCGCAGAGCGATTGAAGCAGGTGCAGTACGGAGGGGCAGTTGCGGTATCTGGCCTAACCGGAGGCAGTGGTTTTGAGTCAACGGTATTTCCGTTTATTTTGCGCGGCATTCAGCTGATCGGGATTGATTCTGTATACTGTCCAATGGCAAGGAGAGAACGAATCTGGACCAAGCTGGGTGGAGAATGGAAACCGGATCGGGCGCTTGCACTGGGTGTTCAGGAGATTACACTGGAGCAGCTGCCGCATACCTTGGAGAACATATTAAAGGGTGGGGCAGTCGGTCGTACCGTTGTGCGAATCTGCTCCGAATAGTTTGTTTGGAATAAAATGTTTTAGACATGCTAACTCTACCTGAGAGAGTCACGCTGCTGTGGCTTATGGAAAGGAAGATGCGCATGTTTTTGAATATGGAGAGCAATGGCGGTCAACATCGAAAAGCAGGAAAAGACCGAAAAGAGAAGACGGGCAGGCTGGGTCTTGCGTGGTTTAATGTAACACGGATCATGGTCATTGGTGGAGTTGTGGTGCTCTGCGCAGCCTCTTTGACCGCCTGCACAACATCGTCCATTGAACAGGAGCGAAAGCTTTATAATGGTCAAGCCACCACGGAAGGCAATTTTCGAGCCAAACAGCAGGGACATGGTTTAAACGGTGCATTAGCACGAGAACTGACAGCAGGTTTCGATGCGAAACACATTAAACTGATGAACAACATGTTTGAAGATGATGGCGATGGCGGCATGACCTACATGTATTTATTAAACGGCAGTGCAAGACATATCATCAAAGTGCATATCTATCGCGATGCTCAAACCAGGGCTGAACGCATGGAGGAAATGTATGGCGAGCGCCGAGATCATGCGGTTCTGGAAAATGCGCTGGGCAAAACGACAATTCGCAGCCAAGGGCATGTCTCCTTTGTTTATACGGCTTCCGGTGGAGAGAAAGATGTGTATGAACGGGATGTAATGCAAGTTTTTGGGCAGGTGCTCAGTCAATTAAGCCCAAATAAATAAAACGACAAACCCGTCTGAAACATCAGACGGGTTTATATATTTCACGCATGACATGGCGCAGCTCTGGCAAAATTATGCGTTCCATCGCCAGTTTGACGGCCCCGCGGGAGCCTGGCATGGAAAATACAGCTGTCCGCCCAATCGTTCCCGCAACAGCCCGGCTCAGAATAGCGGCCGAACCGATATCCTCCGTAAAGCTGAGGTATCTGAAAATCTCTCCAAACCCCGGCAGCTCCTTGTCCAGCAGCGAAGAAACAGCCTCGTATGTGGTGTCTCGGGAAGCAATGCCTGTCCCTCCGCTCAGCAGCACGGCTTCAATATCCTCTCGTACTGAAGCATCCTGCAAAATGCTTTGAATTTGCTCTGTCTCATCCGGTGTAATGATATACTCCACTACGTGATAACCGGATTCCTGCAAGAGCTGATTCATCAGCTGACCGCTGGTATCTGTTTCTTTGGTGCGTGTGTCCGATACAGTAACAATCATGCAGGCTACCGTTGGCGGAGCCTCCTGCCTGTGCTGTTCGACTGAATTAGCCATATCATAACCTCCTTGAATACACATGTCCTCATAGCATAGACCATTCAGGTGAATCAGGCAATGGAGTATTGCAGACGGGCGATTGGAACGAGCATATTGCAGAATATTTGACGGATAGTGTACACTCGCTAGATAGAGTAGGCTCAGATTCAGATTTTGCAAGATGGACAGAAGGGTGTGTATAGAATGAATACGATCGTAGAAAAAGAACAAAGCATTCCTGTATATATATTGTCAGGCTTTTTGGGAAGCGGCAAAACGACGTTGCTCGTAAAACTCATCGAACACTGGAAACAGCAGAACCTGCGGCCCGCTGTCGTAATGAACGAGCTGGGTGAGGTAAATTTGGATGGTCAGATCGTCGATGAAGCTGTGCCGATGACAGAAATGCTGGGTGGCTGTATCTGCTGCACGGTGCGTGGCGATCTGGGACTTCAGCTGGCTGATCTCGTTCAAGAGGAGTCGCCGGATGTCATTGTCATTGAAGCGACAGGTGCTGCAAATCCGATGGAGATTCTGGATGCTGTAACCGAAACTTCGCTGTACATGCGTCTGGAACTGAAAAGTTTGATCACCGTGGTAGACGCGGCGCATCTGTCAGGATTGTACTCGGAGCAGAAGGGCAAAACCTTCAAGCTGATGCAAGAGCAGATTCGCTGTGCATCCGTGCTGCTGCTGAATAAAACGGATCGTGTGCAGGAACAGGAGCTTCAGGAGCTGGAGCAGCTGTTGAACAAGTGGAATGGCTTTGCCCCCGTCATTCCTACGATCAGATGTGAAGTGAATGTGGAGCATTTGCTTCATAGCGGTACTGACGTTCACATCCAGCAGTCCGCCGAAGCGGGTGGTGCATCTGAGTCAGAAAAAGCAGCCAAGTCTCATGTGCATACAGAAGCTTGCCATACGCATGGATGCAGCCATAACCATGATCATGCTCATCAGGATGACCATAACCATGACCATGCAGAAGGGCATCTCCATGAGCATTCCTTCAAGCCTCATGCTTCACATGAGCATGTGATGGTTTATACGCATTATTTTAAGGAGCCAGTGAACAGCGAGGCTTTTGAACAGTTTGTGGCGGCCCTGCCACGCGACATCTACCGTGCGAAGGGCATATTATCGTTTAGCGATACGGCCAGCCGTTTCTGGTTTCAGTATGCTTACCGAGAGTCTGATTACATGAAAATTACACCACAGGGTGATGTACCAAATGTTGCAGTGTTTATCGGTGAACATTTTGATCAGACACGTATTCGAGAGCAACTGCTGGAACTGGAGGCCGTAAGTATCACCGAATAAGCTAAGAGAACTAAACCACGAATGTTCTCAAATAACACGACAAAAATGGTCAATTGATGGTGTTAAGAAAGCTCTAAAATAACTGCGATACAAACGCTCTCAAAGAACCGACTAGTAAAACTTATGGTTCAAAGCTCCTCCGTATTGGGTATTAGGAAGCATAGCAAACTTTGCCTGGGAGGTAACTTTAAATGACACAACAACAATACCAACAATGTATCGATGCTTGCCTGGAGTGCATGAATGCTTGCAACGTATGTTACATATCCAGCCTGAAAGAATATGATCTGGCGATGCTGCGTGATTGCATTCGCGTGAACCGCGAATGTGCAGATATATGTGCATTTGCTGCACAGGCGATGACACGCGGCAGTGAGTTTATCGGTGAGATCTGTGAGTTGTGTGTGAAGGCATGTGAAGCCTGCGCAGCAGTATGTGGAAAACATGAGCATGATCATTGTCAAGCCTGTGCGGAAGCGTGCCGTAAATGTGCGGAAGCTTGCCGTTTAATGGCTGCTGTGGCCTAATCTTTATTTTAAAACGTACGGGTTCCTGCCATTGAGCAGCATACAGGTTGCCAAGGCAGACCAGGATATGTATAATGATGTGAAATGAATGCAATACAGCAATATCAGTGATCGGGAGAGTAGCCCAGATTCAACCAGACAGCGAGCCGGGGCAGGTGTAAGCCGGTATGGGATGAAATGAGTGAACCGCACCCGTGAGATGGTTATCCGAAGCCGTATATGTTCTCCGAGAGCAGAGATCTATGGACCTGAGGGTAATCCCGGCATGCAGCCGTTATTTGCACCGAGCGGATCAGTTATACTTGGCATGCAGCCTTATGCAATTCAGGTGACTGTTCACTTAGAGTGGTACCGCGGGAACTGTTCACACAGCTCTCGTCTCTTGTTGAAGAGACGAGAGCTTTTTTGCGTCTGGCGTTGGGAGCATGACAAAACTGGAGAAGGAGTGTTTGATGTGTTGATGAAACAGGCAGCAGCCCGGATTGCACCGTTGACTGGGCTTGCACAGGAAGACGTGTTAAAACTAATGGAGGTACCTCCGCAGGAGGTGATGGGAGATGTGGCATTTCCCTGTTTTGTTCTGGCCAAAACGCTCAAGAAAGCACCAGCCATTATTGCAAGCGATATTGCAGTGGCATTACAAGGCGAAGGTCTGCACGCCGAAGCTGCGGGGCCTTATGTCAATATTCGTTTTGACCGGGATGTATATGCTGCACAAATGCTTGAGGAACTGGGCAGCGAGACTTTTGGAAAATTGCAGCTGGGTCAAGGAACACGTGTTGTAATCGATATGTCTTCGCCTAATATTGCCAAACCTTTCGGCATCGGGCATCTGCGCTCAACCGTTATTGGTGCAGCATTGTACCGTCTCTATAACGAGGCAGGCTATACATCGGTCAGTGTGAATCATCTGGGAGACTGGGGAACCCAGTTTGGCAAGCAGATTGCAGCGTATAAGCGGTGGGGCAGCGAGGAAGCACTGCAGGCTGATCCGATCCGTAATTCACTTGAGTTGTATGTCCGTTTTCATGACGAGGCGGAGCAGGACCCTACTCTGGAGATCGAGGCACGGGACTGGTTTCGCAAGCTGGAGCAGGGTGATGAAGAAGCACAGCGCTTATGGTCCTTTTTTGTGAAGGTGAGTATGCAGGAATTTAACCGGATGTATGAGCGTTTGAATGTGACATTTGACCATACATTGGGCGAGAGCTTTTACAATGACAAGATGGGTGCGGTAGTTGAGGAGCTTCAAGCCAAGGGGCTGCTGGAGGAAAGTGATGGTGCACTCGTCGTAAGGCTGGATGAAGAGAACATGCCGCCTTGTCTTATTATCAAGAAGGATGGAACAACGATCTATCCTACCCGTGATTTGGCGACAGCGATTTATCGTCATGATGTGATGCAGGCGGATAGGTTGGTATACGTGGTTGGCGGGGAGCAGAAGCTTCATTTCAACCAGGTGTTTACGGTGTTGTCCAAAATGGGTCACGAATGGGCAGCAAAGTGTGAACATATTCCGTTTGGGCTGATGCGGTTTGAAGGGCGCAAAATGTCTACACGCCGGGGCAAGGTGATCTTTTTACAGGAAGTGCTGGATGAAGCCGCCGCTCGTGCCCTGCAGATTATACAGGAGAAAAATCCGAACCTGGAGCACCCTGAACAGGTGGCCGAGGCTGTGGGTGTCGGGGCTATCGTCTTTGGGGATCTGCGCAACAACCGGCTGAACGACGTTGACTTCTCATTGGAGGATGCCGTGAGTTTTGAAGGGGAGACCGGGCCTTATGTGCAGTATACGCATGCGCGGATTCAAAGTGTGCTCGCTAAAGCTGCGGAGACAGGTACACAGGATTCTTCCGGGACACAGGAAGGTGCAGAGAACAGCAGTGGGGCTATAGCAGGCGATACCTCATGGTCACTGCTGAAATTACTATGCGATTATCCGGCTTATCTGGAAAAAGCAGTGCTTCGCAGCGAGCCTTCCGTTATTGCCAAATATACGATTGACGTTGCTCAAGCCTTTAACCGCTTCTATCACGCGGAGCGGATTGCAGATGCAGCACCTCATGTGAAAAGCTTCCGGGTGAAGCTGGCGAAATATACGGCGGAACGTCTGGCGTACAACTTGTCTTTACTTGGCGTGCAGGCTCCCGAGCGGATGTGATGTGCAGAGAGGGGAAGTGCGAGGTTAAACGCTGCCGCTTCCTTCAGCTTGAATGTTGAGTTCTGTTTGGGTACGATAGAGGCAGAATAAACATTCAAGAGGAACGGATGGAAAGGAGCGCTCGCAAATGCAAAACACCGATTTCCAGAGTGGCCTCATGCTGGACAGCGAACACTCCAGAGAACTGTTTGCCTACTACGGCTTGGCTGTATATTATGGACAAGCGCTGGAACAGCAGCTGGTTAATCTCATTCTGCTAACCAAAATGTCTCAGGGTAAAGTGGTAACGGAGGAAGAGTTAGAAGAACTGTATGAACGGAAGATGAGCAGCTCTTTGGGACAGCTGATTCATGAGGCACGTCATCATTTTACGTTCTCGGAAGAGGAAACGGACAGGCTGAATGAATTGTGGCAGCAGCGCAATCGGATCGTGCATCATTATTTCAAGGAACGTATTCATGAAACCTTCAGTCCGGAGGGCCGCTCACGTATGATCAAGGAACTGGATGACTTCAAGGAACGGGCTCAGGAACTGGAGATCACACTCCAGCAGTATACAGGTGCCTGGATTGCAGAACTGGGTCTGAATGCTGAATCGGCAGCTGCATGGGCTGCTCTGGAACGCATGCATGCTGCGAGTCTGGAGGAGCAGGAGCAGGAAAAGGAACGGGGTCTGGGTGAGCCATAATGGAACGAAGTCATGCTCTTAGGCCGGGCAGTGCACTTTGGATGAAAAGTAGATATTTCGGGATATACCAAAAAACCCGTTCTGACAGCATGCGGAAGGCTGCTGCACAGAGCGGGTTTGTTGTATTTATTCAAATGGACGTGTGCAGGCAGGGGAGGTTATGCCTTCCCACCTGCGAGCGATGCCGAAGCTGTACCGAAGGAGTTCACGGATTGAGCCGACTCGTCAATGACGGCTTCCCCTTGAGCACCTTGCTGCAACTGATACATTCGGTAATATCGGCCTTTGAGCTCCATCAGTTCATGATGTGCACCTTGCTCCACAATTTTGCCGCGATGCAGGACTAGAATTTGATCAGCGGAGCGAATGGTTGACAGACGGTGAGCGATGATGAAGGTGGTACGTCCTTTTTTTAGGACCTCCAATGCGTTCTGAATCAATGCTTCCGTCTCTGTATCAATGTTGGCGGTGGCTTCATCCAGAATAAGAATGGCCGGATCAAAGGCCAGTGCGCGGGCAAACGAGATCAGCTGCCGTTGTCCGGCAGACAACGTCGCGCCTTTCTCGACAACAGGTTCGTCAAAGCCCTGCGGCAGATGAGCCAGAATTCGTTCAGCACCCACATCACGCAGCGCCTGCTCAATGCGTTCACGAGAGATCTTTTCATCGCCTAGACTGACATTGGAAGCGATCGTGCCTGTGAATAGATACGGGTCCTGCAGCACTATGCCCATATGCTCCCGAATCCACTGTTTCGGCAGTTCCTTGACATTTTGCCCGTCAATCGTAATCTTGCCTTTTTGCGGATCATAGAACCGGAAGAGCAGGTTGATGATGGAGCTTTTGCCTGAACCGGTATGACCGACCAGAGCCACCGTCTGCCCTTGCGATGCCTTGAACGAAATGTTGTTCAGCACATAGTCCTTTTTATAAGCAAACGATACATCGTCAAACACGACATTCCCTTTATATCTTGGCATCGAGCCATCCGTCACGGGTTCTCCCTTTTCGTCCATTAACTCAAATACACGTCCGGCGGAGACCAGAGAGGAATCCAGATTCGCAAGCTGGTTCACCATACCAATGATCGGCTGGAACAACCGACCGAGAACATCGACAAAGGCATAAAGTACACCAAGTGAGATGATGCTTGTGCCCGTGATTGCACCTGTCCCGAAGTACCACAGAACCACCGCAAAGGCGATATTCCGCAGCACGTTAACGAGGTTGTGGGAAGTAAAGGCGTTCAGGTTGAGCATTTTGTTCTGATGTTTCATATAATCTGCATTCAGCTCTTCGAATTCCTGGCGGGTTTGCTTCTGGCGCCGGAAGACACGAATGATGGACATGCCCTGAATGGATTCGTTAATGATGGCATTGATCTCACTCAGTCTTGAGCGAATGATTGTGTTGTATCGCGTTGCAAATTTGCGATAGAGCACAATCCATGCAATCAGCATCGGAACGACAAACAGCGATATCAGACCGAGGCGAACATCGAGCAGGAACAGAGCGATATATACCCCTGTAATCGTAATGATGCCTGAGAAAAAGTTGGATAATACGGCGACAAAAAGATCTTTGACCGCCTCGGTATCATTTGTAACCCGGGATACGACCTTACCTGCCGGCAGATTATCAAAAAAGTTCACTGGAAGCCGCTGAATGTGTGCGTACACATCATTGCGAAGCCGCTGGATGACCTTGTTGGCAGAGGATTGCAGCCAGAAGGTTTTACCAAACTCCATAATTATGGAGATCACAAGAAAGATCAGGTAATACACAATCAATTGATAGATGCCCGGCATCTCGGGTTTGTAAAAAGCAAACAGTTCACCAGCGGACAATGGAGCAGCCGCGTACTGTCCAACGACTTCACCTGAGCGAGTCACGGTTAACGTTCCGTTCGCATAGGTGCGGTCGCCGTCAGGAGCGCTGACAGGCTCGTTTACAAAATAAAAGCTTTTACCGGCTTGCAGCACCCGCACCTCGGCTCCTTTGTTTTCGTCTGGTGCAAACAAACCTTCACGTTTATAAAGTTTTCCTTGATAGACCGCGGCATCCTTGGAAGAAGCGGTCTCATAGAATGGCTGCTCGATGGCGAGCAGATGATTATCAATCATGGATTTGGCGATAAAGGGGCCGGCAAGTTCTGCCGCGACACCAATCGTCAGCATGATCAAGGCAGCTATAAATGTGCCTTTGGCTTTCAAGGCATACTGCAGCAGCCTTTTACCTGTATTAGACTTCAATGCGTTGACCTCCTACGTGGACAGATTGGACTCCACCTGTTGCCGTTCATATTGTTCACGGTACCAGCCGTTCTTGGCGAGCAGTTCCTGGTGAGTGCCTTCTTCCGTAATTTTCCCGTGCTCCAGCACGATGATCCGATCGGCATGTTCAATGGCGGACAGACGGTGAGTCGAGATCAGCGTTGTTTTACCCGCACGTTTGCTGCGAATATTTTCAATGATTTTGGCTTCTGTTCTTGCATCAACCGCGGACAGGGCGTCGTCGAGAATCAGAATGTCCGGATCAGCAATAAAGGCTCGTGCCAGAGACACCCGTTGTTTCTGTCCGCCTGACAAGGCAATGCCTTTCTCACCTACAAGGGTATCGAGGCCGTCAGACAGCGTGCCAAGATCACCGTCAAAGGCAGCGGTACGAATCGCCTCCATAATGACGTCATCCGAAGCGTCCGGTTTGCCGAACTGAATGTTCTGGCGAACAGATTTGGAGAACAGGATTTGCTCCTGCGGTACGTATCCAATCCAGCTGTGCAGATCATCCTTGGCAATATCCTCAATGGAATGTCCCGAAATGCTGAGTGTGCCTGAACCGGTTGGATATTCATGCAGCAGCTGCTTCAGAAGTGTGGATTTACCACTTCCTGTACGTCCTACAACGCCTAGTGTCTGCCCGCGCTGTAGCGCAACGTTGATATGACTGAGATTATCCACGGTCGAGCTTGGATAGCGGAATGTCACATCTTTCATCACAATTTCATCCGGCTTCGTAATATGAACAGGCTGTTCGCGATCCTGCACAGCGGGTTCAACCGACAGGGTTTCATTCACCCGGTCCAGGGAAGCGCTGCCGCGCTGCATCAGATTAATTAATTCGCCAATGGCAAACATCGGCCAGATCATCATCCCCAGGTACATGTTGAACGATACGAGATCCCCCAGGGTAATTTCATTATGAAATACAAGATAAATGCCGTAGGCGAGTGCGATGACATAACTGAGTCCTACGAATAACCGAATCGTTGGCTCGAAGAGCGCATCCATACGGGCCACGGCCAGATTTTTGCGATATACATCTTCCGTCACATCCGCAAAGCGTTTCTCGTCCAGTCGCTCCTGAACGTACGCGCGTACAACGCGGATGCCAGCAATCGATTCGAGCACCTGATCGTTCATGTCGCCGAAAGCATCCTGTGCCAGTGTATAACGCTGATGCACGGCTTTACCGTAGATCATCATGGCAATCGCGATAAAGGGCAAGGGAAGGATGGCGGCCAAAGTCAGCTTCCAGCTGACCAGGAAACCCATGGCGAACAGTACGGTCAGCAGAAATGCTGTCGAGTCTGTAAGGGTAAGCATACCGAAGCCTGCGGTCGTTGCAATGGAACGAAGATCGTTGGTGGCGCGAGCCATCAGATCCCCGGTTCTGTTTTTTTCGAAAAAGGGAGGTGTCATCCGCAGCAAATGGTCCATGAAGCGGGAGCGCAGCAGCCGCTCGACCAGGTTGGCTCCGCCAAACAGTTTGTGCATCCATATGTACGTTGTCAGATAGATAAAGATAACCGTCCCGAGAATCAGCAGGATGTAACGGGTTAATGAGGCGCTTGTAATGGAGCCGCGTACGATTTCATCGATGGCGTTCCCCAGCAGGCGCGGGGGCAGCAATTCGACGATGCCCACCAAAATGAGCAAAATGACACCAATCAGGTATCTTTTGCGTTCCAGCCGGAAGAACCAGGCCAGGTTTTTAAGTACAGAGAACAAGTGTTATCCCTTCCTTTCGATGTCCAAGAAATGCAGTTTTCGTTCAAAATAACAGTTAAAATTTGTTGAAATGCACGTTTATCTCACTTTTAACCCACAAAAAAAGACACACCGCACGCAGGCGGTATGTCTTGATTCCTTCATACGGCAGCATGACTCCGAGAGCAGAGCCGCCGCCGTACATAAGATTATAGTGAGCAAACTTCACAAGGGTCTTGAAAAAGACACCTGAAGTGCTGTCTTATGAACGAAATAATGATTTCGGGGATACTCCGGTATTTAATTGTGTGTGAATATGAACCAGCTTATGTCTGTTAAACACCGTAATCACCCTTTCTTGTTAATGGAAATTAATGCAATGTAGACCTCGTATGTTTGCATCTTACCACCGCGTTTTACGATCTGTCAAACATTTTTCACAAGATAATATGCCTGTGCATGATTTACAGGGTTTGTGTTCAGGACGCTCTAGCGATATGATGTAACATATATACACAGAAGGAGCTGACAGCATATGAGTACCATACATGTATCCGAACAAGCTGCTCGTTGGTACAAGGAAGAATTGAACCTGAATGAAGGAGACAGCATCCGCTTCTTTGCAAGATACAGCTCTGGCGGAGGTCTTCACCCGGGATTTTCGCTCGGAATTGCCGTGGAAAAGCCAAAACATCCTGCCGAACAAACGGAAGTATCCGGCATTCAGTTTTTTATGGAGGATCACGATTACTGGTACCTGAAGGGGCATCAGCTACATGTCGATGTCGTTGATGAAGGCCATGACATTGAATACCGTTACACAGAAGTGCAGTAGAAACATAACGGTTCAAACTTAACTGTTAAAACTTAACTATTCGAACACTAAACAGCAGAGAGTATGAAACCAAGGCAATCCAAAGTAATCCATGGAAATTCAAAGCAATCCAAGGCAATTCGAGGCTATCCATGGCTATCCCTCTTCTGACATCAGTTAGATGATTCTAACGATCTCAGGAAACGCTATTTGCATGTTTTTTAACTCTTTTGAATTCTAACGATCCGCACAGACCTTATTTCCTGCAAATGGACTGTTTTGATGCGTTGTATCCCATTTGCAGAGAGAATAAGGTTCCTGGGGATCGTTAGAATCGGAAACGGCTAAAAAGTGTACAATTAAGGTTTCTGGTGATCGTTAGCCGGTGAATTACTTTGAAAGATCGACAACACAACATTAACTGACGTTGGACCTGAATTGGAGCAGAGTTAGAGCACACTCGGATAGAGGCTGGCAGGGTTCGAACAGGATTTTCAGGAATTGGCGAAACCGGGATCGTTTTATATTTTGCCGAAGCAGCTTGAGCAGGATTCTTTATAGCTGATGGATTTGGTTCAATCGACACAGAGTTGTTTCCGTTTCGAAACCTGTTGCCATCATACATTTTAGCCCGGACCAGGACTATATTATGGTTGACCACCGTCTTTTACTGGAAGGAGGGATGAGGAGTGAATCTGCCAGCGCGAGATATAGGCCAATATATTGCCAAACGGGCAAATATTGTGGTCAAAGCGGCTATTATGGCTGCAAATGAACAGGGTGAGCTGCTGCTCATCCAGCATGCCGAACAAGGGCATTGGCGTCTGCCTGTTGGAGAGATGCGTCCTGGTGAGACGATTGAGGGGGCTGCACATCGTGAGCTGTGGGAAGAAACAGGATGGACAACGGATTTCATGACCTTTAGTGCGTTATATTCTGGCCCGGAGCTGCGGCAAGTGCATGCCAACGGGGATGAAGAATATGATGTTATTGCCCTGTTCCATGCCCGAATCATTCAGGATGATCTGGTGGAGGCAAGAGTGAATAGCGATGCGGGATTGAAGTTTTTCGACCCGACCTCACTGCCAGCTATGAATGGAATCAGTCAAACCCTGCTGGAGCGTTCAGATCTTGCAGTACAAGCGCCAGATTGAACTTATCTTGTTGCTTTTTCCAAAATCAAAAGAAATCCATCAGGTTTATTCCAGAGATCACATCAAATGTACTCGCTCAGAATTCAGGTTTGAGAAATTGGATAGATCTGAGTTTCTAAGTTTCTGAATCCAGAAAATATCAAAGACCTCGATATCCGCTGTAAAAGTGGATACCGAGGTCTTTTGGCGTTTATTGTAAACATACTCAGCTGTATGACCCAGTTCATCTGCTCCGTCCTTCTGTCCAAACCTCTGTAAATCGAATCAAACTTGATCGAGCGGTTCATCGTCCATAGCAAAATCAAAATCATCAATATCAAATACCCGTACCGGAGATTCCGATTCGATAATTCGGGCGATCAATTCAACCTGATCCGTTAAAATAGGAATGCCCAGACGTTGGGAGGTGAGCAGTAGCTCTGTCTCAATGGGATCAAAGAATTCTCCAAACTGAGCAGTATCCATCGCGTTAATAATCGTAAGGGATACCTGGTCGCCGAACAGGATTGCAGGGCTTTTGGCCCAAGGAACAGATAGCGCTCGTTCGATTTTTTTCTTGTTTAGAGGTTCCTCGAAGTACGAGATCATTTCACCGATTTTAGTTTTCACGTGCTGGTCATCTGCAGGATTATCCATCATCGGATCAGCACTGCTTTGAAATTCATATAATTCAAGGATGGTGGTGTAAGGAACAATATATTCAACAGGCGCTGGTGGCGCAAGTAATTGACCGTAGATGGCCACCATCACGGCTTCGGTAACAAAGGGACGTGACATGGTTCCTGAATCCTCCTGAGGACGATAATTGTCGTTGATCAATTCATCTGACAAGGAGAAAGATGCTGTTTCCTTGCACCAGATGCATGTACCTGAATTGCATGAATAGAAGTATAGCATACAACTGTGGGAAATACATCCAATCCGCAAAAGTGTACATGGTTATGCTGCGGTTCAGGATTTGCCTAATAACATGGCCAGAATACCTGCAGCAATCAGCGGTCCGACCGGTACCCCTTTGAACAAGGCAACACCAAGAACAGTGCCGATCAGCAGGCCTGCTACAACAGTGGGCTGTGCAGTCATAAGCGAAGCGCCTCGTCCGCCGAGGAAGGCAACGAGCATGCCTACGCCAATAGCGAGCAGTGATTTCCAGTGCAGGAACGATTCACCGACTGTTTGCAGACTGATCTTACCGCTGGCAAGTGGTGCCATGACACCAATCGTAAGAATGATAATACCCACGGTAAGTCCATACTTTTCAAGCCAAGGAAAGGCCTGATTGACATTCAGCACACGAAGCAGCAGCAAAAATACCATCGCAACAGTCACCGGGGTATTGCTGCTGATAATGCCAAGTGCCGCAAACCCAAGCAGCAGGAGGGAGGTCATGTCCATTGATTTCATTGCTCCCCGGATTGAGCGCCTGATGTGCTGTTCATATGCTCTGACTTGCTAATGATATGTTCTGCAATATATCGCCCATGCCAGCGACCTGACTCGATAAATACTTCGTTGGCATTACGCCCGGATGCGATAACACCGCCGACGTAGATGCCGGGTACACTGCTTTCCATCGTTTGCGGATTGTACATCGGTTTATCCATATCTTCGGACATTTCTACACCGATGGAAGTCAACAGCTGGCGATCCGGTCTGAATCCGGTCATGGCGAGCACAAAATCATTGTCCAGTTCGCTTTCTGAACCGTCGGCGTGTACGATGCGAATCGAGTCATCCAGAATTTCATTTACCCTTGAGCCGAGATGCAGTGTAATGCGATTTTTCTGCACCATACTTTCGAATAATGGACGAACCCAAGGTTTAATGTGGTCGGACAGACCTGTGCCTCGGTAGACCATATCGATATGTGCTCCGACCCGGACAAGCTCCATGGCAGCATCTACGGCAGAATTGCTTCCACCAATAATGGCTACGCGTGTCCGAGTATATGGATGGGCTTCACGGAAGTAGTGTGTTACTTTTTCCTTCTCTTCTCCGGGAATACCGAGATAATTCGGGTGATCAAAGTAGCCTGTCGCTACAACGACATGACGACCTTGATGTACAATAGCTTCGCCGCGCCGGTTAACTGTATGTACCTCGAATGTGCCATCTTCTTTGCGCTGAATCTCACGGGCTTCCTCATAATTATGAACGCGCAGGCCGAAATGTTCGGCGACTTTGCGATAATAGGCAAGTGCTTCATAACGAAACGGCTTGTCATTCGGACTGCTGAACGGCACGTTCCCGATCTCGAGCAGCTCGGCTGTACTGAAAAACTGCATATGGGTTGGATAGAGATAGATGGACTGTACTATATTATGTTTCTCAATGATAACCGCTGACAATCCTACCCGTTCACACTCAATTGCCGCGGACAGACCGCACGGGCCTCCGCCAATAATAATGACATCTTCCATGTTCATAATCCTCCTTCATTGCAAGCAATATAATCCTACCGTAAATAACACTTCAATGCCAGTTTTCACGCAGGAGTACGAATATAAAAATCAAATAAACGATAAGATTGACTTCCCTAAAACAATAGACTAATATCAAATTAGATGATCATCTAATTAATGGAGAGGTGCATAATGATGCAGCTGGAGAAAATAGTGGCTTATCACAAAGCCTTGGCTGATCCTACCCGGCTTCGAATGCTGCTGCTTCTGTCCGAAGGAGAACTGAATGGGCAAGCGCTTGCTGAGCGTTTGAACCTGTCGCAGCCAACCGTGACACATCATGCAGCCAAGCTGAGAGAAGCTGCGCTCATTCAGGAGCGGAGAGAGAAAAATACGGTGTATTTCACATTAAACCCTTCGTTTATCCGGGAGCATGCGCAGGCCTCGGTTGATTTTATTTTCAAAAGAAAGGAGCATTCTGATATGACCGATGTTAACGAGACACTTAAAGCCTCCATCATGAGAAATTTCTTCTCCAAGGATGGCCGGCTTCGCCAGATTCCGGCACAATACAAGAAAAAACTGGTTGTGCTGGAGCATCTGGTGGAGCAGCTTGAATTCGGACGCAAGTACAGCGAGAAGGAGATCAATGCGTTTATTCAGAAGTATCACGAGGATTTTGCCACCCTCAGGCGGGAGTTTATTATGCATCAGTTCATGTACCGGGAAGACGGAGTGTATGAGCTGAATCCACGTGAAATGTGGACCCGCTGGGATCAGGTGAATTAGAGTAAAGAACGCTCTCAATTCAAATATAATTCCAATGCAATTCGAAATAGGCTTGACAATTATATGCATGACTGTGTAACATGATGGCATATTCTACAAGGGAGGCGATGTTAAATGACAAATCTAACGGCATTATACGTGGACTTGAATAAAAACAGCGTCTCCGGAACGGATCAGGGCACATTCATTTTGGCATAGCAGGTAGGGATAGACCTATTTATGTGATGCAATAATGATATGACCTTCAGACAAAGTCACGGGTGACGTACCCGTGGCTTTTTTTGTGCCGATGAGGGAAGAATGGGCAGGTTTGGATAATGGAGGAGATGCAGAACAACCGTTATTCCATATGCTGTGCAGCCTTCTCTTTATTTCGGATAACTTGAAGTTGCCACGGGTGTGTAAACGCTCGTGGTTTTTTTGGTTTGGGATCTGTAACCGGAGAAGCAGGACGAATTGAAAAACGAAAGATGCTTAAATGAGCAAACATTAAATCGTAAATGTAAACGATCTGGGAGGAATTTTTATTTTAAATCAAGATAATAAACAGGTTATTGAGAGCGGTAGTATAAAAGAGGTTATTGAAAGCAGTAGTATAAAAGAGGTTATTGGGAGCACTATCGAAATTGAAAAGAACGGTATTCAAAGATATGGTTGGTCTGCTTCATGGGAGAAAGTATGGACAGAGGAGCAGCAGGAAGCGGCTTCCAGACAGCCTGCCCGAATTATAGCGGATCATGGACATATGCAGCGCCTGATTACAGCAGACGGAGAATGCTGGGGCAAGATGTCAGGACGACTTCGGCATGAGAGTCTGGAGTCAGGCGTATCCCCCGCCGTCGGTGATTGGGTAGCTGTAGCGTGCAAGCCGGGTGAGGAAGTAATTATTCATCATCTGCTTCCGCGTCAGAGTCGTGTGTCGAGACAGGCTGCAGGGCCGATAACGAAGGAGCAGCTCATTGCGGCCAATGTAGATACGTTATTGATCGTTGCTGCGCTTAATCATGATTTTAATCTCAGAAGACTTGAAAGATATGTGTTAATGGCCTGGAATGGGGGCGTAAGACCCGTTATTGTCCTGAGTAAAAGTGATCTCTGTGACGATGTGCTGACACGAATCAGTCAGGTGGAGGGCATTGCTCCGGGAGTAGAGGTGCTGGCAATCTCGGCAATCGAGGGACAAGGTAAAGAGCAGCTGGATATGTATCTGAAGCCTGGGGCAACGGTGGCACTTACTGGGTCATCAGGAAGCGGCAAGTCCACCTTGGTTAACTGGATGATGGGCAGAGAGGTGCAGATTACACAATCCGTTCGTGAAGGGGATAGTCGAGGCAGACATACAACGACACATCGGGAGATGTTTGTATTGCCGCAGGGAGCCGTCCTGATCGATACACCGGGCATGCGAGAGCTTCATCTGTGGGATGAAGGCGAAGATGGGCTGTCTCAGGCATTTGGCGAGATTGAAGAGCTGGCCTCTGCATGCAAATTCATGGATTGCAGCCATACAAAAGAAGAGGGCTGTGCGGTCAAAGAGGCGATCGAGAACGGAGAGCTTGAGGCAAAGCGGCTGAGCAACTTTCTCAAGATGCAGAAGGAGCTTCAGTATCAGCGTCGCAAGGAAGAGGTGGCTTCAAGAAAACGAACAGCGTCAAGCAAACCGGCCAAAACACGCAAGGCCAAGCACGCACATCGGGTCAAGGATTGGGAGCAGTATTGACAGTAGCCGGGGAAATCCGCATCTGCCTTGCATAGGATAGGGCAGGAGGGATGACAACATGCCGAATTATAGAATTATCGTAGATTTGTCCGACCATATGTTATATCTGCTGGACGGAGATCAAGTTGTAAAGGGATATCCCATAGCCACGGGAAAGATGCTTACAGAGACGCCAAGCGGCGAGTTTACCATTGTGAATAAACAAGAAAATCCCGGGGGCCCCTTCGGTGTGCTCTGGATGGGATTGTCCGAGCCGCACTATGGCATCCACGGCACTAATCAGCCCTCGTCCATTGGCAAGTCCGTCTCCCACGGCTGTATTCGTATGTACAATTCAGACGTGCTGGACCTGTCCTCCAAGGTGCCTGTAGGCACGAGAGTCACGATCCGGCCCTAGGCCGGATTGCGGTATCTCACCAGAATACTGTACCTCAAATGAATGAGAAGAAAATGGAGAAGGGAGTAAGACCATGATACGGATCAGACAAGCGCGTCAGGGGGATGCACAGGCAATCGCTTATGTACATACTGAGAGCTGGAAAACAACGTATCGAGGAATTGTGCCCGATCATGTTTTGCATCATTTGACGACGGAATCGAGATTGCCGTAGTGGGAGAAGCAAATACGCTCCGGCGAAAAAGATCAGATTTTGCTTGTAGCGGAGGAGCGGGATGGGAAGATTGTCGGTTTTGCTTGCGGTGGAAAGGAACGGGAAGGGAAACTTCCTTATGATGGTGAGCTCTATGCTATCTACCTGCTGCAGTCTTATCAGCAATCAGGAATAGGCAGACAGCTGGTCCAGCGGATAGTTCAACATCTTCAGAAATGTCAGATGCGCACGATGCTGATCTGGGCGCTGGAGCGTAATCCGGCTTGCCGGTTTTATGAAAAGTTGGGGGGAATTCCTGTTCATACACAGCAGATACGTATCGGGGATGAGGATGTGGCAGAGGTTGCTTATGGCTGGTCTGATTTGACCGTTTGCCTGACTTCGAACGAGGTTAATGAATGAGACATCGTTTTTTCATATGTACATTCTAATCTAAGGATCGGAGGCGTGGCGTAATGACTTTAATGGATAATCAACGTACAGCGGCAACCTGGACGAAGCAATATATTTCAGGCAAATGGGTGGACGGCACAGGTGAAAAAATGCTTGAGAACATCAATCCGTACACGGATGAAGTGATCGCTGTATGGCGTTCGTCCAGTAAAGAGGACATAGACCGGGCGTATCAGTCTGCGAAAAAAAGTGCAGTGGAATGGAAGGCAGCTCTGCCATCCGTTAAGGAAGGGGTGCTTCGCAAGATGTCTTCCTTGATGTACGAACGAAAGGAAGAGATCATTCGGCTTCTCATCACGGAATCAGGCAGCACACGAATCAAGGCAGAAGCGGAATTTGCAGCGGCAAAACGTGTTGTAGACGAGTCGGCTTCATTTCCTTTTCGGATGAAAGGAGAACTGCTCCCGTCGAATACGCCTGGCAAGGAAAATCGTGTAGTACGTGAGCCCAAAGGTGTTATTGGAGTCATCGGGCCATGGAACTTTCCGCTGCATCTGTGTCTGCGTTCGGTTGCGCCAGCAATTGCACTCGGTAACGGTGTTGTCATCAAACCTGCATCGGATACTCCGATTACAGCGGGCTGGCTGATTGCCGATCTGTTTGAACAGGCTGGCCTGCCAGAAGGGGTATTAAATGTTGTTGCCGGAAGCGGCAGCGAAATCGGGGATTATTTTGTAACCCATCCGGTTCCCAAGGTAATCTCGTTTACAGGCTCTACGGAAGTCGGTAGAGGCATCGGCAAGCTCGCGGGTGAGCAGCTCAAGGAAACTGCACTGGAGCTTGGCGGCAACAACGCCATGATTGTTTTGGAAGATGCCGATATTGAGCATGCGGCTCAGGCTGCGGTGTTTGGCAAGTTTCTTCATCAGGGACAGATCTGTATGGCGCTTAATCGCATCATTGTGCATGCGGATATCTACGACAGGTTCCTTCAATCGTTTGTAGACAAAGCGAAAAACATTCAAGCGGGTGATCCTGCTGATCCGAGCACGCTGGTGGGACCATTGATTCGCCAAAAAGAGGTGGAGCGTCTTCTGAAACTGGTGAAACAGGCTGAGGAAGAAGGTGCAAAACTGCTGCTGGGAGGTACACATGAACAGGCCGTGCTTCAACCGACAGTGCTTGCAGATGTGAAGCCGGATCAAGAGATTGTGCAGCAGGAGCTGTTTGGCCCGGTCGCATTAATTATGAAAGCAAAGGATGAACAGCAGGCCATTGAACTGGCGAACGATACTCCTTACGGGCTCAGTGGCTCGATATTTACGGCGAATCTGGAGCGTGGTTATCACGCAGCTCAGCAGATCGAATCCGGTATGGTGCATGTAAATGATCAATCGGTAAATGATGAAGCTCATGTGATGTTTGGCGGTGAAAAATCGTCAGGGATCGGCCGTTTCGGCGGAGACTGGGCCATTGATAAATTTACACGTACACGCTGGATCAGTCTGCAGCATCAACATCGCGACTATCCGGGTGTGAAATGAGTCGAATAAACAGGAAAGCATGGGGAGTGTTCCCTGTCACAGAGGTGTGTTCGCTATAAAGCGACAAGAGTTGTGTAAAGCCTGTCTCAACGCTGTTGGGACAGGCTTTTGCATCATTTTACAACCGGTTCAGATGTGGTGCGGTTTCCGTGAAAAAAGCTGTTTGGGTTCGTCTTGATCTGGTTATTTATGGATACACGGAACGAAGTGCTCCGTAAATATATGGCAAAGGGGCTTGGAACTCATGTCCATTGACCGCTTTATTTTAAGAAAAATAAATACCTGTCAGGAAGAACATACACGAGCCAATCTGGTCAGACTATTTGTTATTCGTATTCGAAAAGCCGAGATTGCGGAGGAGCATGAGGTGGCCTATGCTCTGGAGAAGATGTAACTAAGCAGGAATGTGTGCGAATAGAGTTAAACAGCAATTCATGCGAAAAAGGAAGCTTGTCCCTTGAGGGGAGGCTTCCTTTTTCATGGTAACGTATAAGCGAAGGAGAACGGGGTCTTCTTCAATGTGTTCTTCAATATAAAGATAAAGCAAGAGAGTCATTTTCACTGCGGCTGTGAAGGATCGCTTCGCCACCTACAATTTCAATACTAATCAAAGAGTGCAGACATTTTTGCAAAGCGCGTTTACCGTTACTGATCTTGTGTTCCAAAGCACTGCTAAGCAAGCGTAATGTTTTTTGCACAGGTTGTTTGTTTTCTTGATTAAAGTATACAGGGATTGATTTGTTTTGAAATGTTATTAGAGTTCTCACTTGAAATCACCTCACGAGAGTTATTTCATACAGGTAATATTAAATACCAATGCTTAAAATTACCTTAAAATCAGCTTATGAAAACATAAAGGTGCATAAAGTTTGAAAAGTGTTCACAATTCAATTGTGGGCGAAGCATTAGAAGTCCTATTTAGTATACTATAATCTGCAAATAAATGGAAGAATGTCCGAAACTTTCGCATCTTTGCATTTCTTAAATCAAACAATGACACGAAAGTTCTGAGTCGAATGGACGATATTTTAATATATACGTGGGTCATATGTAACAAAATTACAGCTGGTACGTTGCAAACAGGGGGGTTATATAAGAAAATAGGGTGGAATACCGTTTCATCCGCATTTTTTTGATTTAATCTGACATTAGGACATTTTACATATGAGACTTTTGGGAGGGATTCACATGATATTAACCGTGTATTCCGGCCGGGAGGAAGGCGAATGGTTTGACATCGATGTTCCTGATGAATGTACCATTGAACATCTGAAGACGCTGCTGGGTGTGCGCATTTTCGGGCAGGCCCCGGGAGACGGCATTCAATATATTCTTGAGGCCAAATTTCCGGAGGGACTATGGTTTACCCCGCAGAATACCCAGCAGTTAATGGAAACAGGGCTTCGTCAGGGAAGCTGTGTGCGTGTGCAGCGCGCATTTTCAACCACTTCCGAAGAGGCGCCGATCTATGGAAGACGCTCCTTATTTCAACAAGAGAGCAACGAATAGCGCTCTAAGGCGTATCATTCATTAAATGAACGACTAAAAGGAGGTCTTTTCTTCGTGAATGTGTTATATCAGCGTTCTCCAAGAATGACACCGGTTCTAAAGGAAGAGAATCTCGAAATTCTCAGGCCGCCTTCGGAACCGAACAAACCTACGTTTTCGATGATCTCAATTATTATTCCCGTAATGATGACAATGGTCAGCATCGGTTTTTATGTATATATCAATATGACCGGCAAAATGAACAACAGCAGTTATATGATGTTTCAAATGATGACCGTTATGATGATGCTCACATCGTACACGATTCCTTTTTTCGTCTATCTTAGCAACAAAAAGACCTATCGCAAAAAGATCGAGGAACGCAAAACGATGTACCTTGCACAACTGGACAAACACCGTGAAGAGCTGAAGGAAGCGCAGGCAGAGCAGGTGAAGAGTCTGCATGAGATCCATGGTGATCCGTCCGTATGTTTGCAGATTGTAAAGAACCGCAGCAGTTCGCTTTGGGAGCGCTCGCCGGAGGATGATGACTTCCTGCAGGTGCGAATTGGTACAGGAGAAATTCCGTTTCGGATCAAACTGCAGGTTCCGCGTATTGATGGATATGAAAAGGATGAGCTGATTGAAGCAGCACACGAGCTCGCTGCTGAATTCCAGACGGTTCCGGATGCATCCATCACGCTGCCGTTGTTCGAGTCCAAGGTGATGGGGCTTGTTGGTGATCGGGAAGAAGTTATGGCTTCACTCCGGGTCATTGTATCCCAGCTTGCGGTAAGGCATTCACCTGACGAGCTGAAGCTGGCTGCTTTCTATGAAGAAAAGGATACGAAGGAATGGGAATGGCTCCGCTGGCTGCCGCATATCTGGGATGAGGATCAGGGGCAGCGGTACATGGCTGACAGGCACAGCAGTGCGCATCAATTGGCGGACAGCTTGTTTTCCGTATTAAACCGCCGTCGCAACAATAAAGAGGACCGATATAAAAAAGCGGTGCAAACACCATGTTATGTTGTGATTCTGTCCGACACCCAGCTGATTGAAGAGGAACCTTTGCTGCCGCTGCTGCTGGAGGCTGCGCAAGAGATTGATGTGTGCACAATTGTACTGGCGAACCGCAAACAATCACTTCCTATGCATTGTCAGTTAATTATGGAGGCTGGCAAGGACAAAGGGCTGTATATCAAAAAAACGGAAGATGCTGATGTCATTCAACAGCCATACAAGCCGGATGCTATCTCCAGGGAGATGGCTGAGGCATTGTCTCGTTATATGTCACCGATTCGTCTGAAACGTTCCTCTGCTTCGGAGATTCCACAGGTGCTGCCATTGTTTGATATGCTCAGCACTTCGCGTGTGGAAGATCTGGATGTCGTATCCCGCTGGGAACAGACCCGCTACCCCGATACTCTTCCCGTACCGATGGGAGTAAGAGCCGGGGGCAAGAAAATAGCGATTAACCTGCATGACAAAATCGAGCGGCAAGGCCATGGCCCACATGGACTGATTGCTGGCACGACCGGTTCAGGTAAAAGTGAGGTCATCCAGTCCATCGTTGCTTCGCTGGCTGCAGAGTTTCATCCTCATGATCTTGCATTTATGCTGATCGATTATAAGGGTGGCGGCATGTCCAATACGTTTGTTGATCTGCCCCATGTGGTAGGCACAATTACCAATCTGGACGGCAATCTGATCGAGCGGGCGAATGTTTCACTTCGGGCCGAGCTGGTCAGAAGACAGAAAATTCTGAATGATGCTGGAAATCTGCAGCACATCGATGAGTATTACAAAATTTTGCGATCCAGACATGAGCAGCCGCTGCCGCATCTCGTTATTATTATTGATGAGTTCGCTCAATTAAAGCGGGATCAGCCGGAATTTATGGATGAGCTGATCAGTATTGCAGCCATTGGCCGGACGCTGGGTGTTCACCTCATTCTGGCAACCCAGAAGCCTGCCGGTGTTGTGGATGATAAAATATGGAGCAACTCGCGTTTCCGTATCTGTCTTCGTGTACAGAGTGAAGGAGACAGCCGGGATATGATCAAAATTCCGAATGCGGCCTGGATTACAAAACCGGGTCGAGGTTATTTTCAGGTCGGCAGTGATGAAGTTTTTGAAGAGATGCAGTTCGCCTGGAGCGGAGCGCCGTATAACCAGCAGGAGGATACGTCGACGGTGCTGCCTGTCATGGAGGTACGTCTGAATGGCAAGCGAGAGCCTCTCCTGACTGGTGAGCGAAGAGCCGTGCTTAAAGGGGATGATGTTCCTAAACAGCTCCAGGTATTTATTGATTATGTGGCCAAGGCGGCCGCAGATGCGGGCATTGATCGACTGCCTGGACCGTGGCTGCCACCACTGCCGGAGACATTGGAAATGGAGAACTTGCATGATTGGAAACAGGAGGGCAAGAGTGAGTCTTTGCTTGACGCCGGCGCAAATGGTCTCAAATCAGTCGTAGGTATGCTGGATGACCTGCCGAATCAGCGTCAACTGCCGCTGGCCCTGCCTATGGATCAAGGGCACCTCGTAGTATACGGAATGCCTGGTCTTGGCAAAACAACGTTTGTTCAGACGCTGCTCATGTCTCTGGCCAGCACGGAGCGAACCGAGCCATGGAATGGATACATTATTGACATGGGCCGAATGATGAAGGACTTTGCAGGCTTGCCGCAGATCGGCGGTGTGATGATGGCAGAAGAGGAAGACCGGATCAAGCGCTTATTCCATTACATTTTGAAAATTTCATCACAGCGCAAGGATATCATCTCGGAGGCAGGCGTTAAAACAATTTCGGCATATCGTCGAACAGCCCATACGGCTGTGCCACAGATTGTAGTGGTTATTGACGGATATCTGTCGTTCCGTAATGCTTACCCGGACGAAAATGAATTGTTAGAGACCCTTTTGCGTGAAGGTGGGAGTCTGGGCATCACCTTTGTGCTCACAGCGAATCGGGTAACGGATATTTTTGAAAAATTCAGAAGCAACATTCCGAATGCAGTTTCGTTCGAGCTGTCTGATCCGAGTGATTATTATTATGCGGTAGGACGCCCGTCCAAGGCCCCGAGTCAGCTGCCTCCCGGCAGAGGTCTGGTGAAAGGCCAGGTGCCTCCATTGATGTTTCAGGCTGCACTGCCTTCTACCGGAGCGGATGAAGGTGAACGCTCTTCTGCACTTCGCCGCACAATTGCAGCGATTCGCAAGGGCTGGACAGGGGAAGAAGCACCGCAGATTGCACCGCTTCCGGATGAAATCAAGCTGAAGGACCTGCTTGTACGCACAGGCTCCTTTGGCAAGGCTTGGGAGACCTCAAGCGTTAATGTACCCGTCGGGCTGCTTACGGACGATCTGGAGCCGTTTGAACTGAATCTGCGTGAAGGCCCGCACTTTATGGTGACCAGTCCGATGGAGGGGGGCAAAACGACATTTTTGCAAACCTGGATGTTGTCTCTTGCCTATCACGCTTCACCAAAGGATGTGCAAATATACACCGTTGATATGAGGTATGGCTCAGGAGGGCTGGGCGAAATCAGCAGTTTGCCTCATGTCCGTGGACATGTATCGAGAGAAGAACAGCTTGCACCTGTCATTCAGGAGTTGTACGATGAAGTTCTGAAACGCGGGGAGATTGCGGGAGGGCCGGCCATCGTGCTCGTCGTTGACGACGCAGATACGCTGTCTAAACAGCTGACTGACTTTAATGTAAAAGATCAGCTCGGGGTCATTGTTCGTCAAGGAAGAGACAGGGGCATTCATGTTATTCTATCTGGCGTGCCTGCAGACTTTCCAACGTTCGGCTCCGATTGGGTAAGTGATGTAAAAGCTTCTCAGAGTGGATTACTGTTCGGGACTTTGGACCCTAATGATTTATCGTTCTTCCGTATTCCTTATTCCGAATCCGGGGGCAGCACAAGTGGGCTGAAGGTACTGCCACCAGGTCAGGGTTATTATATAAAACGCAAATATTGCAGGGTTAAAGGTGCAGTTCCATGCGATAACAGCTGGAAGATGAACAATTGGATTTCTGAAATTCGTGACCGATGGCATGTTGTAGTTTGAGGGGAGGTGGCTCATAATGTTGACGGTTCATGATTCTAAGCAAAAGGTAGTCACACTGCAAATTAAGGAACTGTTTTTCCTTGCCGGCATACTCGGTTCCGATCGGCTGCTGGGGGTGGAAGATCCGTTTCGCGGTTATATGGCAGAGGAAATTGCCATGGAGTGGGAGCGTGTCAAAACCTCCTTGCTGGATAAAGGCTACTTGATTCAGGATCAAGATACCAATGAGCTGATCATGACTCCAACCGTTTTTTCCAGAGTAGCTATAGCCGGGTTGTCGGACAGAGCATGCTGGCTTCGCTATACTGTTTGTGGCAAGTCGCATGAAAGTTATATTCATTGTACAGATGAACGGGTCGTTGAAGTCACCCGCGCTTCGGATGCTTCTGATTCATTCCGTCTGCTTGATCTGGGCAATGTACGTGAAGCCATTGATATCCTCATTGAGCGGATGAACTGGAGTGGTCATTCTCCAGCGGAGAAACCGGCATTAATGTGTTCCAAGAAAAAGTTTTACGATGTGATGAATGGTCTTGAGGGCTTTGAGCTACAGTCTCTGACAGATGAGCTCTCACAGGAAACGAGTGATCCTGAAGGCTCGCTTGCTCTGGCCCGTTGCCTGATGAGCAAGCAATCGGATGGAGAGCTGCGGTTACTCGTATGGGGACAGGAGGGATGGCGGTCACAGTCGGCCGCATTCACCGCTAGTCCGGCTTCTAACTGGTTATTCCGCATGAGCACAACAGCTTCGGATGATTGGCTTGTTGCAGCGCTCACAACAAAAGAACAGTTTCACGAAATGCTGCTGGACTGGCTTAAACAGCCTGCAGGGGAAGAGGAAAGGTGATGGTAAATGCGCATTCGTGTGGAACCGGATGTGCTTCGGGCACTGAGCAGGCAGATTCAGTATGCAGCGGAGCAAATACAGCAAAAAATGGCAGTGTTGGATCAGGCAATTCATTCGCTGGATTGGGATATCGAATCCCGTGCGGCGGTGATGAGTGAATGGGATCGCAGTAAACGTCTGGGGGAAGATGCTCTTCGTCGATTGATGGACTTAAGTATGCTGTTAGGTCGCAAGGCATTGTTGTTCCAACAAGTAGATATGGATTATCGTTCCGTGCTGACTCATGTCAACGTTGCCTATGGTAATGCAGTCAACATGCTGAATGTTCTTCAAAGCAGCAGTGCAAGCGAAATTCTGCCTGCTCATGCTGCTGATGTAGCTGTTGTATCCGATCCCCTTTCCGCTATGGCGGCGGTGTATCGAATACAGGATACAGCCCCGCCTGATGGTTCTCCGGCTACTCTTGTTCAGGCAATGCAGCCTGAGCCTGTCGCCTGGAGATTTAGAGACCCTTCCTTTCGGGACAGGAGAGGAACTGAACCTGTAGTTTCTTAAGCATGCTGCGAAACCAAAGTACAACAGGAATTAAATTTAATTGTAAATAGGCTGTTAGTTGAAGTTTCATAGGCTAAAAATGGGGTAAATAGGATTAGGTCCTTCGGCTTTTGTCCGATCGATCCTTGTATAGTACAATTTGAACAAACCAAAACAATTGCACACATCAAGGAGGAATTTAACAATGGCAGGACGTATTTTAGTTACCCCGGAACAACTGGATCAGGTGTCTAACCAATTCAAACAAAGTGGAGAGCAAAGTCAGCAGATCGTATCTACTTTGACTCAATCCATCACGAGCATGGAAGGACAATGGGAAGGTATGACGAAGCAGCGCTTCTTCCAGGAGTTCCAGGAAGCAAGCAAACAAATGCAGTCTTTCGTTCAAACGCTTAACAGCATCAGTGCAGAATTGTCAGCAATTGCGACTAAATTCCGCACTGCAGACCAAGCTCGTTAATCTGCTGTACATAGATCAGGGCGATGAGAGCCATACAACCGCCTTGAATATATGCGGGCAGCAAGAACAAGGTTGTGCAATTTATCAAGAAAAAGGATTGTACAATTACAGCGAAACCGGGTGTATTCACGCCCGGTTTTTGTTGCAACTATGACACAAAGACAGAGAGAGGGATAAGCATGTCTTTTCAACTGAATCCCGGGGATGAAGTGGTGATTAACGACATTGCCTATACGATTGGGCAGCATCCGGCTGCGCCGGGGCTTGCTTATGCTCAAGCCGGGAGGCAAGGGATTGTTTATCAGTTAATTCCCCGCGGCGGCTCCGTGCATGGGGCAAAAGCACTAAAAGTATTTTTTCCGAAATTTCGTATCCCGGCGATGGTATATCAGTCTGAGCATATGGAGCCATACAGTGAACTGCCCGGGCTGCAGGTATGCAGACGTGAAGTGCTCACTCCGGAAAGAAACGGAGCGCTTATTGGAGAACATCCTGATCTGCTGTACGCCGTGTTGATGCCATGGGTACAGGGACTGACCTGGTTCGATGTGATCAGTGACCAAAAACAGCTGACATCGGAAGAAAGCCTGAAGCTGGCAAGAGCACTTGCGGGCACAGGTTCTGCGATGGAGCAGCGCGGACTGGCACATTGTGATCTGTCTGCGCCTAATGTAATGATTCCGTTTTTTTCCGAAGTGCAGAACTCGCAGCTGACTTCTGCAGTTGAACTTGTTGATGTCGAGCAGATGTATGGTTCCAAGATGGATAGGCCAGATGCGCTGCTAGCGGGCTCGCCCGGTTATGCAGCCCATCGTACGGTGCATAGTGGTCTGTGGAGCTCTTATGCCGACAGGTTTGCCGGTGCTGTCATTATTGCGGAGATGCTGTGCTGGTCAGACCCGGTCATTGTCGAAAAAGCATGGGGAGAAAGCTATTTTGATCAGCATGAGATGCAGACTGCCAGCGAGCGTTATTTTGCTATGCGGAGTTCTCTGGAGAAACGCTGGGGCTCCAAATTATCGGATCTCTTTATCCGGGCTTGGGAAAGCCATGACCTGAGCAGCTGTCCAACCTTTGGTGAATGGTACATTGCTCTTGCCGCTGCAGATACAGAACAGGCGGAAGCGCTTCTGGTTCCACCTGTCGAAGTGCAAGATGATGCACAGCATTTGTCAGAAGTTCCTGGGGATACGGAAACTGAGCACGATGCAGGACATTCTGATTATAAGGGCAATACTGCCGCTGGTATGTCAGGTGCCAAACAGGCTCCAGAACAGGAAGCTGTGGTGAATCGTTTGTTCCTTCAAGCCAGAGCATTGGAGGATGAGGACAAACCGGCTGCTGCACTGGAGGTATACCGCTCACTGTATCACTTTATTCCGAGCAACAGTGCGATGCAGATGGAAGTGGAGGCGGCGATCAAGGAGCTGGAGGAACGGATTCATGGAAGCAAGGAAAGCACAGAGCCGGCACCGATTCCATTTTACCGTTCCAAAAAATTCATGATCTCTTCAGCGGTGCTTATTGTGCTGCTGGCCGGGGGAGTGCCTACAGTTAAAATTCTTGCCGATCAGGCTGAGGTAAAACAGCAGGAAGCTGAGCGTTTGGCTGAAGCAAAGGCCGCTGAGGAGGCTGCTGCTGCCAAGCACAAGCAGGAAGAGGCTGACAAGCAAAAGGCCGCTGAAGCTGCGAGGCTTGCAGCCGAGGAGAAGAAAAAGCTTGCGGAAGCCAAGCAAAAAGAAGCGGAAGCGAAGAAAAAAGAAGCAGAACGCAAGGCTTTGCAAGAAAAATATGATAAACAGGCAAAATATGAAGATTACCTGGCGAAGCAGGAACAGCAGAAGAAAGAAGCTGCCAGAAAGGCATTGCAGGAAAAATACGATCAGCAGGCCAAATACGAGGCGTATCTGGTGTGGAAAAAAGAAAATGATGCTAAAATCGCCAAACAAAAGGCAGAGGCTGAAGCGAAGCGAAAGCAAGAGCTTGCTCAGAAGGAAGCACTCAAGAAAAAGCGTGCACAAAACGTGGTAACACTGATCGCACATTATAACAAAGCTTATAACGCACAAAAAGGCAGAAAAACGGATAATGCTCTTTCTTATGCCCGGGATTTTAAAAACCTGTACAATACGGACGCATCGTATTTCAAGGGGGTAGGAAAAGTGGCTGCACGAATGAGTGCAATCAACAAATTTTTGAGCAATTCCAAGTATACGCTGCCTGACCTGTAACTTTATATTAAATAATAGAGGTGACACACTCTAGATGAACTATACAATTCAAGCATCACAGCGCACCCCTGCACTTATTATCTATTTGATTGATATCAGCGCCTCGATGAATATGGTTTTGGATAATCGACGGCGAATTGATATCGTATATGATGCTTTATCCTTGGCGATTCGGCAGATGGTGTTTCGTTCAACCAAGGGAAATCGGCTGACGCCGCGGTATCGGATTGCTATTTTGGCATACAGTGATGACGTATATGATGTGTTAAACGGCATTAAAGGAATAGACGAGATTGCCGCAGTGGGCTCACTGCCTGATTTGACCCCAAGACGGTTCTCGGATTCAGCGAAAGCATTTTTGCAGGCGGAGAAAATTTTGCAGGCAGAAATACCGAATATGCAGGACTGCCCTGCTCCACTCGTATGTCATATGACGGACGGCGTTGCGACAGGCGAGGACCCGGAGCCGATTGCCAAACGCATTATGGGCATGAGTGTACCCGATGGCAACGTTCTGGTGGAAAACATATTTATTAGTGATCATCTGCTGGAAGGGCCTATTACAGAACCGAGACGCTGGAAGGGCATCTCTCCAGAAACCATACTTCAGGATGAGCATGGTGAGAAATTACGCAACATGTCCTCCGTGCTGCCTGAAAGCTATCGTGAAATGCTGGTGGAGGCCGATTATTTACTTGCACCGGGGGCGCTCATGATGCTGCCTGGCACTTGTGCAGAGCTGGTTTCCATTGGATTCCAGATGTCTGCTGCGACACCTGTAAGATAGGAGGGGAATCATGCGAGCGATGCGTATGGCTACATTGTCTGCCAGTGATCGGGCAGGTCATGCCAAACAGGGGCATGAACATTTTCGCTATGTAAGCGTGCAGACGGGAGAGCAGCCGTTGACACGTTATCAGGGCAGGCTGAAATGCAGATATGGATACGGCCGGGCAGCGGAGACAATGAATCAAGGTGATGCAGGTCAAGACTTTGTTGCAATTCGCATGCAGGACAATGTCTGTCATTTTGTATTATGTGATGGAGTTGGTATGAGTTATCTCGGTGATTTTGCAGCCCGTTTTCTGGGCAACGCATTGCTGGAATGGATGGAAAAGACCCCCAGTCTTACAGCTGAAGGCATTGAACGTTACCTTCAAGACGTAACAGATGCGGCTTCCAAGCAGCTTGAACAATTACAGCCTTTGGACAGCTCGCCGCTTCTGCTGCGGGAGGTATTAATGGAGAAGCGGAGCCAGGGAAGCCAGGCGATGTATGTATGTGGGCGCATTGCGCTGACCTCGGGTGGACGTAAAAGCAAGGTATGGCTCGCTTGGCAGGGTGACTCCAGAATCCGGCTCTGGTGTAACGGCCAGGAGCAGTCCAAGCAGTTTCAGAAGCATTGCAGCACCAATGAACGATGGTCTACACGCGAAGGTCCTGTAGGTGGCAAACCTCATGTTTTTGAAACGAAAGCTTCGTCCAATGATGCTTGCCGTCTTCAATTGTATACAGATGGCTTGAATGATCTGGATGCCATTGATACGTACATTCCAGATGAGCATATTCAGGTGCTGCTGGATGCCGCCCATACGGGCGGTCTGGAAGATGATGCCGCTTTCATCGAAATCGAATGGTAAATTTTATTTGAAAATTGTTGCGGGTGTTGATTTAAAAGCTGCTCGTTTTGGGTAATCTTGTGAAGAATTGATTAAACTTCAGGTTGGATCGAATCTTCTTACATAACTTCCAAATCGAAGGAGTGACTAAGTGATGACACAACACAGCAACAGGCCCCAGTTTCAAGGCAAGGTAGCGATCATTACTGGAGCGGGCTCCGGTATTGGGAAAGCAACAGCACTCAAGCTGGCGAACGAAGGAGCGCATGTGGCACTGTTTGATCTGGTGAATGATCGGATCTCACAGACGGAAGCAGAAATTAATGCACAGCATGAAGGGGCCGCGAGAGCCTTTGATGTAGATATATCTGATCCGGCACGGGTGGAAAAGGCTGTGCTTGAAACGGTAGAGCTGTTTGGCGGTTTGGATATCGTATTTGCCAATGCAGGTATTAACGGAGTATCCGCGCCAATCGAGGAAATTCAGGTGCAGGATTGGCAGCAGATCATTACAACAAACCTGGACGGTACGTTTTTCACTGTGAAATATGCACTGCCTCATCTGAAAAAACGTGGCGGGGGCAGCGTTATTATTACGAGCTCGATTAATGGAAACAAGCGTTTCTCCAGCTTCGGAATGTCAGCCTACAGTACGTCAAAGGCAGGACAGGTCGCTTTTGCCAAAATGGCAGCTCTCGAGCTGGCGAAATTCAAGATCAGGGTTAATGTCATCTGTCCTGGCGCCATTGCAACTAATATTGATCAAAGTACCATTAAAACGGACGATCTGCAGGATATTATTATTCCCATTGAGTTTCCTGAGGGGCAGCAGCCACTCGCGGACGGACCAGGGCAGCCTGAGCATGTGGCCGATCTGGTGAGTTTTCTCGCTTCGAATGCCTCCAAGCATATTACGGGTGCAGAGATTGTCATTGATGGTGCAGAGTCATTGCTCAGTTGACCCTATAGAAAGACAGGGGCGGGAAACCGCAGTCAGCAGCAATAGTGCAATGACAAGATGAAGCATGTCTGCCACGTTTACATGTTATGCATACAGCATAGTCGTTCCTTCGGGACGGCTTTTTTTGTTATAATGCTAACAACCGAATTTTGAACCCAGGGGAACGATTATAGATCTTGAACTTAAGGAAATTAAATAAAAATTGAACTTAGGGAAATTAAATAGATGTTGAACTTAGGCAAACAAATGTGAAGTGATGGGAACGATTATTGAAGGTGTGAAAGTGATCTCGAAATAATGAAGTCGAATAGCCAAATAGTGAAATAGAAAATTAATGAAAAAATATGCAAGTGATAGAAGAAATTGAAGGGGTAAGACATTCCTCAGGAGCGATGACATGTACACTGATTTACCGATACAAGCGATTATTCCGGAATTGCAGCAATGCTTCCGTGAGCAGGATACAGCTGTTCTCATTGCCGAGCCTGGAGCAGGGAAGACAACGGTTGTGCCGCTGGCTATGCTTGAACAGCCTTGGCTTGAGGGCAAAAAAATTGTGATGCTGGAGCCGCGCAGGCTCGCAGCCCGCTCAGCTGCGTCAAGAATGGCAGCAGCCTTGAGTGAAAAGACAGGGCAGACTGTTGGATATCGTGTGCGGATGGATACACGGGTTAGTTCAGCCACTCGCATTGAAGTAGTGACCGAAGGTGTGCTCACGCGCATGCTGCAGCAGGATCAGGGGCTGGAGGATACCGCCATGATTATTTTCGACGAATTCCATGAGCGGCATCTGCACGGTGATCTGGGACTTGCTCTTGCACTGGAATCCCGGGCCATGCTGCGCCCGGATCTGAAGCTGCTTGTGATGTCGGCTACGCTGGACCCGGCTCCGGTCAGTAGTCTGCTGGGGGAAGACACACGTGTAGTGCATTGTGCCGGACGTACATTTCCGGTGGAAACGAGATATGTGCCGAAACCGGCTGCCGTTGAACTGGAGAGCTGGACTGCACGCACCATTATTCGGGCATTGACGGAGGAGCAGGGAGACATTCTGGTATTTCTGCCTGGAGCCAGAGAGATACACCGTACGGAACGGGAACTGATGCAGGCTTCACTCCCCGCTCAGGTGAATGTACATACGCTGTATGGCAGTATGGCTGCCGAGAAGCAGGATGAGGCGATACGTGCCGCTGCGGAAGGATGGCGCAAGGTAGTTCTATCTACTTCCATTGCGGAATCAAGCCTTACGATTCCAGGTGTGAAAGTGGTCGTGGATGCGGGACTGAGCCGGGCATCATCGTTCTCGGCCAGGACGGGTATGAGCCGGCTTGTCACACTGCCGGTGAGTAAAGCGTCCGCCGATCAGCGGCGCGGACGTGCGGGGCGGATTGCTCCGGGGGTGTGTTACCGGCTGTGGAGCGAGGAGGCTCATGGGGCGCTGCCTGATGCAGCGCGCCCGGAAATCGCCTCCGCGGACCTTGCGCCGCTGGCGCTGGAGCTTGCCGCCTGGGGTGTCCAGTCTCCAGCCGAGCTGAGCTGGCTGGACATCCCGCCTGACGCGGCCTACGCGCAGGCACAGGCGCTGCTGCGCCAGCTGGGCGGCCTGGATGACGCAGGCCGCATCACGCCCCTTGGGCGGCGGATGAACACACTTGGTGTTCATCCGCGGCTGGCCAGCATGCTGCTCCGCGCGGCGGAGCTCGGGCTGGCCAGCTACGCCAGCACGCTGGCGGCGCTGCTGCAGGAGCCGGCAGGCCTCCGCAGCGGCAGCGCAAGTGCTGGCGGCGCGGGCGTGGATCTCCGCCCGCGCGTGGAAGCGCTGCTTGCCGCAGGCAGCAGCGCTATGCCGCATGCGGCTGGCGCAGACGGCGCTGCCGTGCGCCGCATGCTGCAGGAGAGCCGCCAGCTGTGCTCGGCGCTCGGCGGCCCGGCGGCCGATCCGGTTCAGCCGGATGAGGACAGCTGCGGGCTGCTGCTGTCCTTCGCGTACCCGGACCGGATCGGGCAGCGCCGGGAGGATGGCCGCTATCTGCTGAGCAGCGGCCGCGGGGTACGGCTCGGCGCGACAGAATCGCTGTGCCGTTCCGCTTATCTGGTCGCAGCCGAGGCAGACGACCAGGGCGCAGATGCGCGTATCCTGCTGGCTGCGCCGTTGCAGGAGCAGACGGTGCTGCGTGCCGCGCAGCACCTGCTTCACGAGGAGGTGCAGGTGGCATGGGACCGCACTACACGAAGCGTGCGGGCACATAAAAGGCAGCGTATTGGCGCGCTGATTATCAAGGAAAGTCCAGTTGCACAGCCGCCGGAAGAGCAGGTGCTGGAGGCATTGCTAACAGGAATACGACTGGAAGGGCTGGATATGTTGCCTTGGAGCAAAACTTCCCGCCAACTTGCGGACCGCATGCGTTTTCTGCATAAACATCTGCCAGAGTGGCCGGATCTGATCGAGGATCATCTGACGGATGAACTGGCCGAACAGCTCACACCCTATCTGACGGGCATGCGCTCCGCGGCAGATCTCAAGAGGCTTTCAATGCATGATGTACTGCTGGGCGGGCTCAGCTGGACACAGCGCCAGCAGCTGGATGAGGAGGCGCCAACCCATATACAGGTTCCAAGCGGCTCTCGTATCCCGGTAGATTACAGTAATTCGGATGACCCGGTGCTGGCAGTGCGTTTGCAGGAGATGTTTGGTCAGCAGGAGACACCGCGAATCGGAGGCGGGCGCGTGCCCGTAACATTACATTTGTTATCCCCTGCACAGAGACCTGTTCAGGTGACACGAGATTTGGCGAATTTCTGGCGCAAAACCTATTTTGAGGTGAAAAAAGACCTGAAGGGACGATACCCGAAGCATTATTGGCCGGATGATCCTCTTGAGGCGACAGCAACGAATCGGGCAAAACCGAGAACAACCTGAAGTTAACTTAAAAGATATAAAGCTCTTTGAAAAACCAGGCCGGTGCATATTCAGACGTTCACGAAGATGCAATTGGCCTGCTGAACAACGAAATGGCAATGATGCTCAATGGCGATCATTATCTCAAATGTCCAACATATTTATCCTCTTTTTGCTCTTGTGCTAACCCGGTCATAAGGGTATGTATTCTTTTGATCTGGATATGCAAAGATTGTTCTGTCATCAGAGTGCTCCATGTAAAAGATGTGTAGTCCAGCTTTCATAGATTCATTTTCATACGATCACGATCATCATCTTTCGAACGTTTGAAAGATGATATGACGGGTAATAACATAGCGAACCACTCAAACCAATGAGGAGGTATTCACTATGCAGAAGAAAATCGTAGGTGTGTTTAATACAGAACGTGAAGCATCCGAGGCTATTGAAAGCTTGAAGGCGGAAGGATTTGCATCGGATGAAATATCTGTCGTTACACAGGATCGGGATGAGCTGAAAGCCATTCGTGAGGAGACGGGCACAAAAGCACCGGAGGGTGTGGCTGCGGGAGCAGCAACCGGCGGGTTGCTTGGCGGTGTGGCGGGTCTGCTCGCAGGTATCGGCGCACTGGCAATCCCGGGCATTGGTCCAATTCTGGCGGCAGGACCTATTGCAGCAACCTTCACAGGCGCTGCTGTAGGGGCAGGAGCCGGAGGACTGGTGGGCGGACTTGTCGGACTCGGGATTCCGGAAGAGGATGCTAAACAATATGAAGAATATGTGCAGAACGGTAAAATTCTGCTGCTGGTAGACTCGACCGATCGGGACAGCGCTGTATACGATGTGTTTAACCTGGGCAGACCGGGACATGCGAGCAGAGATGCCGTGCACGGTGAAGATGTCAATGCAGTCCGATCGGAGCTGGATGAAAGAAATAATGTCCGATCAGATCTGGATATGGAAGAGCGCCGGATGGAAGCACAGACCAAAGCCGCGCGTTATGGCAACAATACCTTCTTGTAAAGGTAGCGAGTCTGTCATTTCAAACTGGTTTTGTGAAAAACTGCAAAAAATCATGCCTACAGGTTATACAAAGCACAGCAGCCGGTCTCCGCTGAGGAGGCCGGTTTTCTCCCTTATACAGAACCTTGCCCCTTTCACATACAGAAACTAAGCTTGTTCCTGTATCCATCCTGCTAGCAGCTCAAGCTGTATTCCAGGTCGATGGCCCTGTTTTACTTCAGGCCCTTGTTTTTCCTGGTCAAACAGGGAATAACAATACATAGAGCAGGATTGCAAGCGCGATGCCAATCACAAGCAGAATGATGCCAAGAAAGGTGATGAGTCCGGTTGTGGCCCGGAAGGACTGCTCATTAATTTGCGTTCGTTTCCGATGATAGGCTGCTGCTGTACATATTTGGAATCAGAACCATTGGATGATCTGTCTGACATGGGTATTCTGAACCTCCAATCAAGAATGGTAACCGAAATGATTTTTTACATCGTAAGCAAGAACAAAAATATAAGGAAAGGCTGATGATTTTGCCTCGCAAAGAACGGATTATCGAAATAGAAACCTTAAGGGGAATGGCCTTTGCTGCTGTTGTACTCCAGCATTCCATTGCTCATTATTCACTCGTTCCGCAAGCTGGACTTCAGGACGGTGTAGTGATGGCAGTGCTGCTGATGCTATCCAAGTTTGCTGTACCGCTGTTTATATTTATAACCGGGATGGTGTTGTTCTACAACACAGGGGAGCAGCTGAACTACAGCCAGTTTATGCGCAAAAGAGTAATGGACGTGATTTTGCCCTACGTAGTGTGGACGCTCATCTATTTTATACTTACCCCGCGAAGCTGGACAGGCTTTGGCTGGCAGGAGCTTTCTGATCTTGGACTGAAGGTGGTGACGGGCAAAACGGCCTCACATTTCTGGTACATCATCATGCTGATCCAGATCTATGTGTTTTTCCCTTTGTTCCTACGCAGCATTCGGTACATATATCAGCGTTATCAAGCAAAGGGGCGTATGATTGCCCTGTTGATCTCAGGCATCGTTTATCTGATCCTGGCTGATCAATTGAGTACCATTGCTCGCTGGATGGAGCCGCTGCAGATTCCGGTGCTGACCGATGCTTTTACAACCTATGCCGACCGTAATTTTATTTATTTTTTCTTTTATTTCGTGCTTGGGGCCGCAGCGGGATTGTCTGTCCAGAACTGGAGAAAATGGGTTCATCGTCTTCGCTGGGTATCCTGGCTGGTGTTTATTGTACTGGGTCTGCGGTTTATTTATCTATTAATGCTGGAGTTTCAGAAGCCCGATGGCCTTCAGATCAGCTTCTACAGAGTCACCCTGATCAGGCCGGATATGATCCTGTTCCTAATCTCCTCAATCCTGGTGATATACCAGTTAGCCGTAAAGCTACAGCAGCCAATGGTGCTGCACGGGCTGGCATGGATTGGCGGCATGTCCTATGGCGGTTATCTGATGCATATGCTGGTGCTTCGTTATAGCTACATTCCAGATGAATGGTTTTACGTGGCTTGGGGATGGAATCCGATTGTTCGTATGATTATCACCTGGCTCACTGCACTTGCAGTTTCTTGTGGGCTGACCTGGCTGATCTCTCGTCTGAAATGGGGAAAATGGATCGTAGGTACGGTGCCGTCCAAGCGCCCGCAAACCCAAGGAACAACGGATTCATTACTATCCAAGTGAATATATCATTACATGAAAAATTCACAATAATAAAAGATAAATTCTACGGAGTTCTCACCTCAAGCTTGCTTTCCTCACCTTGATCCTGCTTGCTCTACTCAGACGTTTGTCATAAAGGTGAGATCAGGATCAAGATGGCAGGATCAGAACATATGTTTTATAATGAAAGATAGACAGGTTCTGACAGGAGGGAAAGCTCATGGCTTTTATGATTGCACAGCGGGCATTTATCAAGGTTTATCTTATTACGATGGTCGAGCAGCACAGAGGATATGGCTACGAGATGCTGGAGGCGATGAAGCAGGAATTCAAGGATTACGGATACGTGCCGCCGCAGAGCGAGGTATATCGGGCCTTACATGAGCTGGTGCAGCAGGGTATCTTTTATCGAACCAAAAAATTAAAGGGTAATGATCCGAAGGTAGATTTTCAGGAAATCGTGCTCTATCACTTCACGGATGAGGGTGCGGCGAAAGCCGAGTTATACAAAAAACAGGTCAAAGCCGATCTGGATCGTTGTCTTGGCATTTTACACAAGGCGGAAGCGGATAACTACGGTACGAAAGGACGATGAGCATGAACAGACCTCTGCAGTGGGGTGTACTCGGAACTTCTACGATTGCCAAAAAAGCAATTATTCCTGCGATTCAGCAGTCCGAACGTGGTGAAGTGCTGGCGATTGCCAGCCGCTCGAAGGAAAAAGCACAAGCTTTAGCTGAAGAGATGGACATTGTTAGAGCCTATGGCAGTTACGAGGAGCTTCTGGCTGATCCGGATATCCAGGCTGTCTATATTCCTTTGCCGAATCATCTGCACAGAGAATGGACGATCAAAGCTGCCGAGGCGGGAAAACATGTCCTGTGTGAAAAGCCCGCAGCGCTGAATGCGCAGCAATCTGCCGAGATGATCGAGGCATGTGAACGTCATGGTGTGTTGTTTGCGGAGGCGATCATGTATCGTTATCACCCGAAGCACAGACGTGTGCAGGAGATTATCGAGAGTGGCGAGATTGGAACGGTTAGAGCGATACATGGCAACTTTACGTGTAATACCGCGGATGATAAGGAGAATGTACGCTTCAAAAGAGAGATGGGCGGCGGTTCTATTTTTGACCTCGGCGTATATCCGATCTCTGCTGCCCGCATGTATCTGGGAGACGAGCCTGAAGCGGTCACCGTACATGCCTTGTTCTCGGAAGAGCATGATGGCGTTGATATGATGGCTTCAGGACTGATCGAGTTTCCGAATTCGGTAGCGCTGACCTTTGATTGCGGCATGTGGGCGTCCGGCAGGGCTGAGATGGAAATTCTCGGCACGGAAGGCCGAATTGAGCTGCCTAAGGTGTTCGGCTGGGAGAACAGTGATATTCCACCGCAGATTATCATCCATACGGATTCGGTAAGCAGGGAGGAGCGTGTATCGGTCTCGAACTCCTATGTGCTGCAGGCGGAGATTTTTGCAGAGGCAGCGTTGGAGGGCAAGCCTTTACCGTTTAGTCCGAGCAACACCATTCTGAATATGCGTGTAATCGACGCTTGTCTGGAATCGGCCCGAACGCGTCAGCGCGTGCTGGTGGATCGGAGTCCGGTGGAGTAGGCTCCTGAAGCAGAAGTGCTGGTGTGCTGGTATGCAGTGCAGCGGCTGTCTAATAACCATTTTACCGAGGCTGTAAAAATGAATAAAGAATAGAAGGCGGCTCCATCCATGCGGATGAGAGTCTTTTTTTGCTTGGAAACAAATCTGGAACGGAACTGCTTTTGTTTGCCACTTCAATCAACACTCTACCTGTCAAATGATCATTCTAATCTATCGTGAAAACTCATCGTTAAATATGTCGTTAAAAATATTTTCACGTCAGTATTGATTTTTACGAAAACTCCGTTAAAATAATATTAACATTAAAAATATTTTCACGTTGAGGAGTGGGGCAGATGAATGGCAGCACAGTGGTTGGCAAACAAGGATTAGGGGAACTCATTCGAATCAGGCCATATATGCAGTTTATGATGAGCAAAATGGTATCCCGTTTTGCTGATTCCATAGATTCGATTGCATACAGCTGGATGGTGTACATGTTGACAGGCTCGAAGGTGCTGATGGGCACCCTGCTGGCTGTTAATTTTCTACCGAATATTGTATTTGGCCTGTTCGCTGGTGCGCTGGTGGATCGCTTGTCCCCCAAAAAAGTAATCGTCATGACCAATACCGGACGTGGTGTTATGGTTGGTTTGACAGCTCTCTTATTTGCTCTTGGTCAGCTTGAGGTCTGGCATTTATTTTTGTTCACCATTCTGAATTCCTTGCTGGAATGCTTTACGTCACCTGCCGAGGTGTCCAGTGTTCCCCGCTTGCTTCCACCATCCCTGCTGTTATCAGGTAACGCGATGACCACATCTGCCACCAGGCTGGCTGAGTTAGCCGGTCTCGCTGCGGCAGGTGCATGCATTGCAACGGTTGGCATTGCGTGTACGATCTGGATCGATGCCGCGCTTTTTGCCCTCAGTGCTTTACTTATGAGCCGTGTGCATTATCCCGAAGGTATGCCCGCTCGTGGTGTATCTTCTGCCGCCCGAAGTTTGATAGCCGAGATGGCGGATGCTTTTCATTTTCTACGTAAACATGCCTTGTTACTGATCAGCTCTATTCTGTTTGCCTTGGTGAACTTCTGCCTGATGCCCTTTAATGTGCTTCGTACACCGTACGTGATGGAGACGCTGCACGCGGATGCCTGGGGGCTTAGTCTGCTTAGCGGACTGTTAGTCGGGGGGATTGTCATTGGAGGTCTGTGGATGTCCCATTGGGGAGTCCGTTATCGTAAAAGTGTGCTGATCATCACTGGCATTGTAATGTCTGGTTTTGGTTATGCAATGACAGCGGTTCCCGCTTATATGACGGCGTTTCAGCTCCCGGTTGCAGGTTTCTTCTGTCTGCTGATGGGCTTGGGGATTCCGCTGGCTACAACTCCGCTGGCTTCATATCTGATGGAGGTTACTCCTTCCGAGATGCTTGGAAGAGTATCAGCTTTGCAAAGCATGCTGGTTTTAAGTGTGTCCCCACTGGGCAGTCTGCTATCGGGTGTGCTTGCGGACTGGTTTTCAATGCATGTGCTGTTTATTGTGTTCGGTGTCCTGCTTGGGTTGTCTGCACTTGTACTGCTGGCGAGCAAAAGCTTTCGCCAAGAGATGTAAGTGTATCCGGTTTTGACCGGGGTCCTGACTGAAAGGTATAATAGAGAGAACGAAGGGCAGGCACGTACCCCGGAAATGAGGAACCAGGCATGCAGCAGCACAAAGTGCTTTCAACGATTGAAGAGATCAAAATATACTCTGATCCGTACCGGATACAGATTATGAATATGTTTAACAGGCAGGGGAGACCCTCCACGGTGAAGGAAATCGCCGATCTGATGGGAGAGGTGCCCGCCAAGGTTCACTATCATGTGAAGAAGCTGGAGAAGATTGGTCTTCTAAGCATGGTATCCACCCGTGAGATTAACGGTATTATCGCCAAATATTACGAGCCCTTTTCAGGTGAAATTCATCTGCGTCACAAGGACGAGGAGCATGAGAATGCACCGCTGAAGCAGGTATTTCGCTCAGAGACGTTAAAGCTGCTGAACCAGATGTTCGAGCAGAGCCGTCTGCGCTTCATGAAGCAGGCAGAGCAAGGGGAGCAGGAGAAACGGTTTATTTCGGATATGACTCTGTATGCAACGGCAGATGAAATCGAGGCGTTATATCAGAATATTGTGGAGCTGTGCAAGCCTTATCTGAACAAAAATGAAAAGAATGCTGACCAGCATGTTTTTCAGCTGTTTACGGCACTGTCCAAGGAAATTCCGTTGGAGGCTCAGGCTAATGAGACTGGGGCCAGGAAGAAGAAGACGGGAGGACCGAAAAATTCGTCCGCATCTGCTGCATCCGTTACAACAGAAGCCCTGCATACTTTGCCCACCGATAAAACCTCCAGACGTCCTGCTAAGCGGAAGGCTCAGCAGTCACCTGAAGGTCAGTCTGAGAATTAAGTCTGTTGTATGAGATGAACAAAAGGTTCCAGCCATGGAATGCCCCGGTGACTGCACGGCTCAGGGCAAACTGAACGGCAGTAGAGAAAGTAAGGAGAGCCAGCCAGGGGAGCAGGTGGAGCTGAGAAGAGCATACGAAGTCAAAATGAAGTCAAGAAGTTAAGTCAAGAAGTGCGGTCAAGAGTGTGTGTAATTAGAGCTGCAGGGAAAGGTCACTCAGAACACCACACGCAGCGCAGGCTAAGGTTAAGCAGGCACAGACAGGGACATGACAGCAGAAAAGCCGCCATTGGCGGCTTTTTAGTATTAGTACGTAACGGCAAGGATTGAATCAGCATTTGATATCCCTTTACATGTTCTCGTCGTAATCCTGCACATCCCGTTTGGCGGCCATGGCAGGTGAATTGGATGTACCATATTCCTCGACCGCTTCCCAGGCCTCTGCGTTGTCGAACTTACCTGCATTGCGCTGTCTCACTTCTCCAGCTCCGCTCGGCGGCATTGTCATAACCTCCTCCTCAACAGGGCGGTCATTGCTTACGTCGCGGTTTGGGGTATGATCAATACAATAAGCAGTATACGGGATGGCTTGCAGCCGTTCAAAAGGAATGTCTTTCCCACATGTGACACATGTGCCATAGGTTCCCTCTTCCATGCGCTCAAGGGCATCATTCACCTGATTGAACTCATCTGTCAAGGTGTCATCAATGGCGAGATCACGGCTGCGTTCAAAGGTTTCTGTACCTGCATCCGCAGGGTGATTATCATAAGAGGAAAGTTCACCGGTAGAATCCTTGAGCGATTCGGCGGGAGCACCATCCTCCATGCTGGATTCGAAATGTCGCTGCAAATCTTCACGCTGCTCGAGCAGCGCCTGTTCCAATTCCTGACGTTGATCCTTGGTTAATGTACTCATAAGCACATGCTCCTTTCCTGCTTTGGGTTGTAGAGACTTCTTACCCGAAAAGCGGGAGAAGCAATCATTTTGCTATGGAAACATGGTTTCGTTTTATATCTGATGAATTATGTGTTATAAAAAATAGAGAGAGATATTGCCGTGAGTTCTGTGCCCAGAGCATAGAACCGCTGCTCGGCTACAATGGAGGGTTGTCAAGATGGATGAACATATGAAACGAAGATTGGACAAACAAAGACAATTGTTCAAACAACTGGGTGTACAGCTGGATGCTTTATCCATTCATGAGAAGCAGTTTAATTATAAACTTCGTGGGTATGACCCGGATGAGGTGGATGCATATCTCGATCTGGTCATTAAAGACTATGAGCGCTTTTATGCCAACATCGCCGATTTGATGGATAAATGGCAGGAACAGCAGCTCACGATCCGCGATCTGAAAAACTCGGTCAAACCAGTGAATGATCCGAACAAGATTGATCGCAAACAACTGGATGATATCGTAAAGCAACTGGAATATACGGTGCGGCAGCTTAAAGCGAGAGCACGTCCTGAACAGGATCTGTTTACGGAATAAAGCTGATGTATCCAGGATTATATTAAATAAAGGTGGTTAATCATGAGTACTCATTTTTCGGTCAGTGTGCATTGTTTGTTGTTACTGTCTCTCAGCGCGCCTGAACGAATAACGTCCGCAGATATTGCGGGCAGCGTGAATACGAATCCTGTCGTAGTCAGACGGATTCTGGGGGGACTCAAGAAGGCAGGATTGGTCAATTCCTCACCAGGCACCAGAGGCTTTTATCTGGCGAAGCCTTCCAGTGAGATCACATTGGATATGATCTATCAGGCCGCCAAAGACGAGGGTCCCTTGTTCCCGATCCATGGAAATTGCAACCCGAACTGTGAGGTAGGCATCCAGATGGATAGTCTGCTGACGAATCTGTATCGGATTGCCGAGTCGAAGGTAGAGCAGTTTTTTGCATCGATTACACTTGAGGATATGGAACGTTCCTGCTCGCAGCAGATGGAGACAACACAATTAGAGACAGAGCAGAAAGCCTAACGAAGGGAAGGCGGTTGACACATGAAAATCATAGTCATCTCTGATACACATCTGCCCAAAAAGGCACGAACTTTACCGGCACCACTTGCAGACGCTTTGACCGGTGCAGATCTGATTCTGCATGCGGGTGACTGGTCAGACTGGAGTGTATATGAACTGCTTAGCGGTTATGCTCCCGTTGAAGGTGTGGCTGGCAATACCGACCCGTCCGAGATCGGGGAGAAGCTTGGCTTCTCCCGAATTGTCGAAGTGGAGGGGCTGCGGCTTGGGCTAGTGCATGGTCACCGCGGATCAAAGGGCACAGAACAGAATGCGATCCAAACCTTTGCAGGCGAACAGCTGGATGCGGTGATCTATGGACATTCTCATATTCCGGTGATGCATACGGTGGATGACGTGCTTGTATTTAATCCGGGCTCACCGACAGATCGCCGGTTCCAAAAGCGTTTTTCTTTTGGCATCATGACGGTAGAAGAAGGAAAGCTGCAGGCAGAGCATGTGTTTTTTGACCGGGATTAGAACGGTTGTATTGAAATAGAAATAGTAAGGTACAGGCATTGGCAACGGCACTGGTATTGTAATGGGCAAGCTGTTCCAGCATTGTTAGATATAAAGGCATTTCTGAACAGAAGTAATTTCTGATCCGGAAGTGCTTTTTTGTTTTGAATCGGAGATGTTTATTTTATTTATTTGACGACTCGGAAGAGCTTGCTTTTTATTATTTTGTAATCGGATGTAATGTGAAACGTTATCTCTGGATGGGGAATATGTGCGGATTGTTATCTGACATTCATCTGTTTGCTTTATGCTCTATGGTGGTGTGCGAGAGAGTGATACAATGCGTTTATGACATGAAATGAATGCGTTTACATGGGAGGGTTCATGGTTATGAAACTGTCCGTATTCACCGTTGCAGTTCCAGATTTGAATGCAGCGGAACTGGCTTCAGCCGCCGCAGCGGCGGGCATCGAGGGTATTGAGTGGAGATTTCGCGGCATACCGGAGGATGCGCTGTCCGAACAGCCTTCCTTCTGGAGAAACAACCGCTGTTCCATCGACCCGGACAGGTGGCAGGAACAGGTGCCGGCTTTTCGAGAAGCGGCTGCGGTACATGGAAGACAATCCATTGCACTCGTGCCTTATCTGAGCTGTGGAGACTTGCCGGCAGCAGAGCAAGCATTCCAGGCTGCATCCAAACTCGGTGCTTCGATGATGCGTGTAGGTGTACCCGGTTATGATCGCACGACCGCTTATCCCGAGTTGTATGCGAAGGCCGTTCGTTATTTAGATGAAGTACAGGATATGGCGAAACAGTACAGCATCAAAGCAGTTGTAGAAACACACCATCAGACGATTGCACCCACAGCTTCTCTGGCTCACCGACTTGTGCAATCTCTTGACCCGGAGCACGTCGGGGTGCTCTACGATCCAGGCAATATGGTGCATGAAGGGTATGAGAATCACCGTATGGGACTTGAACTGCTTGGACCTTATCTCGCTCATGTGCATGTGAAAAATGCCGGATGGTATGTGAAAGAAGCCGGAAATACTGGGGATCGCGCGGCATCAAGCCCAAGCTCTGGTTCTGAACTGCCTTTGAGCACATCCTGGCAATGTCATTGGGCTCCGCTAACGGAAGGCATGGTTGACTGGGTGCAGATGGTACGTGATCTGAGAGCAGTCGGGTATGACGGTTATTACGGGATTGAAGATTTTAGCGGAGTTTTGCAGTCCGAAGTGATGTTACAGCATTTTGCAGATGTATTTGCGGCAATCGAGCGTCGTATAAACGAGGAGGAGCAAGCATGAGTATGGTTCGAGTAGCGATCATTGGTATTGGAAATATGGGTGCGTCACATGCCAGAACCTTGGCGGCAGGGGAAGTTCCGGGTGCTGAGCTGGCAGCAGTATGTGATGTGAGAAAAGAGATGGAAAGCTGGGTAACAAGTAATCTTCCGTCCACGGTCACGTACTGGCAGGATGCAGAGCAGATGATGGCTTCAGGCACAATTGATGCCGTTATTATTGCTACGCCGCATTATGATCATCCCGAACAAGCGATCCAGGCATTCCGGCATGGCCTGCATGTCATGATTGAGAAGCCAGCGGGTGTATATACCAAACAGGTGCGAGAGATGAACGAGGCGGCTGCGGCAAGCGGCAAAGTGTTCTCCATCATGTACAATCAGCGGACGAACCCGCTGTACATCAAGCTGCGTGACCTGATTGCATCCGGTGAGCTAGGCGAGGTACGGCGTACCAACTGGATCATTACGAACTGGTATCGCTCTCAGAGCTACTATGATTCCGGCGGCTGGCGTGCAACATGGGCAGGCGAGGGAGGCGGCGTGCTGATTAATCAGGACCCGCATCAGCTGGACCTGTGGCAGTGGACCATTGGCATGATGCCTGTGCGTATGCGTGCGTTCTGCTCCTTCGGCAAATATCGAAACATTGAAGTAGAAGATGATGTGACTGCGTATGTGGAATATGAAAATGGAGCAACCGGCGTATTTGTAACCACCACGGGTGAAGCGCCAGGAACGAACCGCTTTGAGGTGGGTGGCGACCGCGGCAAAATCGTCATTGAAGACGGCCAGCTCACCTTCTGGCGGCTGCGCGAATCAGAGCCGGAGTTCAACCAGCGCTTTACGGGAGGCTTCGGGCAGCCGGAATGCTGGAAATGTGACGTGCCGATTACGGGCATCGAAACGGGACATCCGGGTCTGATCCGTAACTGGGTTGATGCGATTCGTACAGGCGCACCACTGATTGCTCCCGGGCAGGATGGGATTCACGGTTTGACGTTATCCAACGCTATGCTGCTATCCACCTGGACGGACAATTGGGTGAATCTGCCGATCGATGAAGACTTGTTCTACGAGCATTTGCAGGAGCGTATTGCCAATTCAACAACGAAGAAAGACAAAGCATATGCGGGTGGTCAGCCTGCCGATCTGAGTCAGACGTTTAAATGAGATGTAGATAAATTGGAATAGAGATTTACACGGAACACTCCGATGACAGAATAACGTGAAGTACATTTAAATATAATTCGAAAAGAGGATGGGTTGATATGGCGAAAGACGGAATGTTCTACGCACCAAAAAGTGTGACCAAAGAGGTTGTATGCGGACCGGGCGAGTTCACCATCGCGGCAGTTGCTTTGGACCACGGGCATATCTATGGCATGGTTGGCGGTTTGCTGGACGCAGGGGCTACACTCAAATGGGTATATGACCCGGACCCGGCCAAGGTTGAGGCATTCCGCAAGCAGTTCCCGCAAGCACAGATTGCTGCATCGGAAGCGGAAGTGCTCGCGGATGATGAGGTGCTGCTGGTAGCAAGCGCCGCCATTACGTCAGATCGTGCGCCGCTTGGCATGAGAGTGATGGCAGCGGGTAAGGATTATTTTACGGATAAAGCCCCGTTCACAACGATGGAGCAATTAGATCTGGCACGTGCAGAAGTGAAACGCACAGGCAAGAAATACATGGTGTATTACAGTGAACGCCTGCATGTGGAAAGTGCCATCTATGCGGGGCAGCTGATCGAACAGGGTGCGATCGGCAAAGTAGTTCAGGTTATGGGCACAGGGCCGCACCGCTTGAATGCCGGAGGACGACCAGACTGGTTCTTCAACCATGAGCAGTATGGTGGTATTCTCTGTGACATTGGCAGTCATCAGATTGAGCAGTTCCTGACCTTTGCTTCATGCAGTGATGCACAGGTAGCCTTCAGTCGGGTTAACAATTTCAATCATCCACAGTTTCCGGAGCTGGAGGATTTCGGTGAAGCTTCTCTGATCGGTGATAACGGGGCTTCCGGCTACTTCCGCGTAGACTGGTTCACGCCAGATGGTCTTGGCACATGGGGCGACGGACGCACCGTAATTCTGGGAACAGACGGTTACATCGAGCTGCGCAAGTACATCGACATCGCCCGCGAGTCGGAAGGAGATCAGGTGTACCTGGTCAACCATGAGGGTGAATTCAGATACAATGTCAAAGGCAAAGTCGGCTACCCGTTCTTCGGTCAGCTCATCCGCGACTGTCTGGATCGCACCGAGACGGCAATGACGCAGGAGCACGCTTTCAAAGCCGCAGAGCTCTGCCTGATCGCTCAACATAAAGCGATGAGCGAGCGTGTCGTATGGAGTGTGGGCGGGAAGTAAGGTTTTAAGTGTTTTGATTCAGTTGTAAGGCTGATGTTTTAAGGAAAGCAGTCCCAGGTCACTGCAGCTGTGCTTGTTAGCTCGTTCTAACAAACGCCGCAGTGTGAGGGCTGCTTTTTGTGCATCTGTGATTTCGCAGATGGAACAAGTTGGGTTATATTAGATGTAGTTAGGATATAAGGTTGAAATGAGAGGAATATACGAAGTTCGTAAATATTATGTTATATGATAGAAATGATAAGCTGAAAATAGAACATAGGAATAATACAAAAAAGTAGATAAGAACACTTGTACGGAGATGTAAACACAGGTAAAATATAGATACAATTGAATCTTGGGTGGGCATGGTTTCCCTTCGAAAGGAGGTGAGACCATGGAAGTGAAAGATGCGATGACTCTGATGTTATTATTTGGAACATTTATTCTTGCACTTTTAACTTACATCAATAACAACAAGAGAAAGTAAAAACCCACCCAAAGGTTGACCGCCGAAGGTGGGTTTTTATTTACCTGAGACTTAGAAGGGAATAGACCATCCAAGCCAATTGTACTGACCAAGTGTTCGCTGCACTTGGTCTTTATTTAAGAATATGATAACACATCGAAAAAGATGAATCAAAATAAAAAAGCTATGAAAAGAGCAGGGTAGTAAGCAATCTCGAAGAAGTATTTCCATCATATAACATAATATTCACGCTGCGAGCATTCGCCCTTGGTCCGGCATTCGCCGGACACCCGACATACGTCGGGTTCGTGAATACAAGAACGTTATGCGAAATACACTTGGAGGAAAATATGAAAAATGAAAAAGTGGATTTAAAATCAAAAGTTGAAGAGTGGTTAACAAAAGAAGGTTACTCGCTTGAGTTTTATGTAGCAACGCAGTTTAAAAAGTCGAAATTTCTTGTGAAACAAGGTGTACATGTCAGAGATAATTCAAGTGATTTAGTGAGAGAAATAGATGTGCTAGCTACTAACGACTTAGTGGTAAATGATCATACAATTAGGATTGAACACGTTATTGAATGTAAGTGGTCAAAAGATAAGCCATGGGTAATTTTTACTTCAGATAATTCTATACATCCTGCTGCGTGTATTACACAATCTTTTGGTTCAATTTTAGGTAGAACGTTACTTTGGCATATGGCAGGGAATGAAGGATTATATGATACATCATATTTCAATTCTCCTCATAATGCTGGCTTTGCTGGGAGACAAGCCTTATCTAACGGAAAAGACTTATTTTATAATGCCATCCAATCTATTACCAGTGTTACTGAATTACGAGCTAGAAGTCATGATAGCTCAAATGCGCCATTTACTTTGCCAAAGTTAGCTGCAATAGTATTTCCGGTAATTGTTGTTGATAGTGAATTATATGAAGCGAATTATGATGAAGAAAACGATAAGGTGATGTTGAAGGAAACTAATCATGTTAGATTGCATTGGAAAGGGTCTGAGACTTGGAAACTTCATTCTACCGTTGACATTGTAACTAAATCATATATTGGTGAGTTCTCAAATTTAAGAAAAAATGAATTACTGATCTTACAAAACAATCTAGCAAAGGCCTTGGGAAATACAATTGAATGTTTTAAAGAAAGAAGTTTAGAAAAATTAAATAATAAAGATGCTCCTAGGGACTTCTCTGGACTTCCTGCCATCTTACAAGAGATTAGCCAAATAGAAATGATGAATAAAAATGCGAGTCAGTAATAAAGCATGAACTTCGCATAACATAATATTCACGCTGCGGACATTCGTCCGGGGTTCGGCATTCGCCGAACACCTTACATAAGTCGGGGCGTGAATACAAGAACGTTATACGACAGAATCCAAGATTAAAAAGTAATTTCTATTATTTATAATGTGTTGGAGGAATAATAATGGAGTCATCGTTGATAATAGAGCATTTTACTAGTTGCTCTGAGGGATATCTTTTAAAAAGAAAATTTTTAGACTGGAGAATAATGATTGTTGACTTATATAGGAATGGAGAAATTGGAAAAGCTAGTTTCAAAAAACATTTAACGAGAAATTATGCTGTAGGAATGCTGAGTTTACCTAAAAGAAATGATTTTTTTTATTCAACTTGTCAAATTAAAGAAAGTAACGCAAAGAATAATCTAGATAAGATAATAAAAAAATATTCAAACAATCAATGGAATGAAATGTTTGATGCTCTATGTATGCCCTCTGATACTTTTCTTTATAAATACATAGAAGTAGATCGTTCCAGAGGAATTCGTACTAAAGTTGCCTGCTGTAGAAAACACGATAGCGAAAGTGTGATATTAGAGTCGATGACGAAATATATGTTTGAGAATAGGATATTTGATGGTGAAGTTTTTATTTATACTCAAAAAGAACCCTGCTTAAATTGTGAATTAGTTATTCAGCAATTTATGCATCGTCATCCCCTGGTTAAAGTAACATTATTTTATGATCAAGTAAATAATATTAATTTGTCTTCTAAATATCCATGGTTATTTAGGAAGGAGAGAGGATAACTTGCATATTGAAATAACAGAAGATTTTATAAGAAGATTGTTGGAAGATGAAGAAAGTGTAAAACTCAGAAAATTATTCTCTGATAAAGAACTGATTTCTTTAACGTTGGAATTTATAAATGATTATTTGAAGGAAAGAGAAGATATTGAACGAGCAATAGAGTTTACAATTGATGGCTTAAACCAAATGTATATTGAAGATACAAGAACTCGATATATTTTATATAGTGTTTGTTTATATAGAACTGTATTAAGTACCTTCAATGGAAGATTTGAGTACTTTTTTGATAAGATATTGAATTCACCATATGAATTTGACAAATATGAAGTGTGGCAGAGGGAAGAACTCTATCAATCTTTATTTGAAGATATACACCTATATACTGAAGATAAAATTTTTCTTAGGAAATTTTTATTTGAGTTCATCAATGTTAGAGAAGCATATATAAGAACAAGTAATAGGAAAATTTTATACTCATTGGATAGAAAAGTTATTGAAACCGTGTTTCTTAGATAGTTCAATCCAAACAAATGGATAAGTTATTCAAAGAGATAAATTATAATTAAGGTTGAGACAAGATTGTAGTTTATCTGAGAGGCGAGTCTGTCGTACAACATCATAATTCACGTTCCGAGCATAAAACCTTGGTGTGGCATTCGCCAGACACCTAGTATGCGCTGAGTTGTGAATAAAGAAACGTTATACGACACAATCAAATGAAAAGAGAGCCGTTTGGCTCTCAATTAGAATTTATATTTAATTCATTATGTAATTGAAGAGCATCTTTAAAACCTTGCAAGTAGATTTCACGTTCTAGGATTGTTTGAACTGAGAGGTCTGCATCATCGTAAAGAAATAGAGTTTTATGCATATCCTGAGGTAGAATTTCATGTAACTGTTTGAAGTAAAGATTTCGATCAGATGAGAATTGATTATAGATGGTGTTGTTCTTGAGAAGATCGCTATATAAGGCTTCAATTCGATTACGTATCAACGAATCAAGTAATACTTCTAAGGAATTGTACATAAATGATCACCGTCCGTCATGTTTTATTTTATGAATAAAAGTTTAACTTGTTAAACATTATTTTATTATAACGAAAAGTATAGTCAATACATATCAAAGATATTTTTGATTAAGAAAATATATTTTCATATAATTAAAGAAAAATTCAAATCCGATACGAAGGAGTACCGAATGATAAGCTATAAACCATTTCAAAAATTATTGATTGATAGGGAGATTAAGAAACAAGATTTATTGAAAATGACGGGGATTTCATCGGCAACGATGGCAAAACTTAACACGAATGAGTATGTATCTTTAGAAGTCATTGATAAATTATGTACGGCGTTGGGATGCCAGCCTGGAGATCTTTTGGAACATATAACTGACTAATGAAAGAATAGAATATATGAGGATGTTGGTTAACTCGAAGATGTGATTCCGTCGTATAACATAATATTCAAGCTGCGGCTCCTTTGGAGCCTTGGTCTGCAAGGTGGATTTCGAGGAGGAATTTCAGCAGACAACCCCTCGGGGTTCGTGAATACAGGAACGTTATGTGAAATTCAAAGTACTAAGTTGGAGGCAGTCACATGGAAGCAGTTAAAAAAATAGAAAAGATAGAAATGGATTTAAAGGAAAAGATAAAAAGTATTAGACCTAAATTTGTGAGAACACGTAGAAAAGCTAGAATATGGAAGATTTTCATTATTTCATTAGGTATTATAACAACTATTACATTAGGAATAAAAGATATATCTTGGGGAAGCACTGTAGGATTTATTTTGTCTGCTCTTCTTACAGGGGTTACTGCTATTGAAAGCTTATATAATCATGCTTCTAAATCTGTTCAAGAACACGAATACTACGTTAAATTAACAGATTTGAAACAAGATATAGAATTTTATAAACAAGGCAAAGAATTAGAAGACTATCAGTTGTCAGATGTTAAGGCTTTTTTTGAAGAATTCAAGAAAATAAGAACTGAATTTCATAATTTTCGAGTTGAAACTGTAAAAGTATCTTATGAGAATACCAATTCTAAATTAAAATGAGAGAATATCAATGAACTTCACCTAACATTCAAGCAGCGGCTCCGTTGGAGCCTTGGTCTGCGGGAAGGAATTCGGGGAGGTATTTCAGCAGACAACCCCTTCGGGGTTCATGAATACAGAAACGTTATAGGAAATCAGCAAACACACAAAGAGAACTTGTTATATTTAACATATTTTTTGAGGAGAAGTGATTGAGTGAATAAAGACATTCTACTTGAATGGGACACTAAGCATAGTGCGATGAAACGCACGAAAGAAAATTACTGGAAAACCTATAGGAAGTGGCGTGACGAGAATAAAAGCGATTATCATGATACCTTTATGGGAAAGTTATATGATGAATTTATAAGTCTTGAAGAGCGTGCTATATACCTAAAATATAGTTTTAATACAACAGAAGCCGTGCTATTTTGCTCAATTAATATCTTTTACATAGAAGAGCAAATAGGAACTTATGATATAGAGTTCTTTTTGAACGGTGAGATCGCTGATGATTACCTGGATTTTGGAGACGTATTACTTAAAGATCGTATGATTAAAGTAAAGTATAATTTGAAGACTGCAAGAAGCGCCTTAAAACTGGGATTGGAAGTATCAGATATTTTGAAAATCACAGAAATTCCATTCAAATATATAGAAATATTAAAAGAAAAATATGTTGATATAAAGGGAATGGTATAAGAAGTATAACTGATTCGAAGAAGCTGCTGACATCCTATAACATAATATTCACGCTGTGGACATTCGTCCTTGATCCGGCATTCGCTGGACACCTAGCATGCGCTAGGTCATGAATACAGGAACGTTATATGATAAAAATGATGGGGTAACAAAGAGAAAAGGGAAAATGAAAGAAAGCAGATAAGAACGCTTGTGCGGAGATGTAAGAACAGGTAAAATATAGATACAATTGAATCTTGGGTGGGTATGGTTTCCCTTCGAAAGGAGGTGAAACCATGGAAGTGAAAGATGCGATGACTCTAATGCTGTTATTTCGGAACATTCATTCTTGCACTTTTAACGTACATCAATAACAACAAGAGAAAGTAAAAACCCACCCCAAGGTTGACAGCCGAAGGTGGGTTTTTGTCCTAACTTGACTTAAGAAGGGATTAACCATCCAAGCCAATTGTACTGACCAAGTGTTCGCCGCACTTGGTCTTTATTTAAGAATATGATAACACATCTGAAAAGATGAATCAAAATAAAAAGAGCAATGAAAAAGAGCAGATAATAAGCAATATCTAAGAATAATTTACATCATATAAACACGATGTGGCTCCTTTGGCCTGCTGGATGGATTTCGAAGAGCATTTCAGCTGACAACCCCGTTTGGATTCGTGAATACAACAACGTTATAGGAAATTCCGGCAAGTTCAAAAAAAGGAGTTGTTCAATGAAAATTATAAGTCCAATAATTATATGTGTTATCTTACTTCTCATTGTTGGTTGCTCTGATTTCAAAGAAAAAAATTCCTCAATTCCTGCTACAAATTCTTCGATAGAACCCCCAACGACAATTGCAAATACAGAATCAGATTCTACAGAAGAGGCTGTATCAACTGATCCGCCAGTTTCAACTCCTGAATTAGGAAATATTAAAGAAGATAAATATTATTCAATAAAATATAAACAATCCCTTGTTCAACTGAGAGATGATGAAAAGACTGTAGTGCATATATTAGGGGAGCCTGACGAAGCTTCTCAAGTTAAGCAGCTCGGTGATGGGGCAGATACCTTTAGTGGTATGTATTCTAAGGATCTCTATTATAGTGGATTAACATTAAAGTTTCTGGGAATGGAAAAAAGCAGTCTATGGCTTTCAGAAATTATATTAGATAAGAATGAATATGAAACATCTGAAGGGATAAAAGTTGGGGATCATTTAGAAAAATTGAAGAATGCATATTCAAATATTAAATATGAAAAACTGAAGACGATTGAGAACAAACCAAATTTAAAGATATATGAATACTTTCAAGGTGATTTTGGATTCTTCGCAGAATTTATTGTTGATGAGAGTGATGTCATAGAAGAGATTCATATGTATTTTCTTTTTGATTGATTGAGCATCCAGTAACTCAGGAAGGCCGGAACAATCTATAACACCATATTCACAAGCTTCGAGTCATTCGGCCCTCGGTCCGGCAGAAGATGAAGTCGATTCGGTGAGGCAGTTGCAGGGAAGGGATTCAGCCGGATACATCCAACTCCCTAACCGCATCGCGGCCGCCCTTCTGGCTTAAGGGAGTTGGACGTCGTGAATACAGGAACGTTACACGAGAATTCTTGAAAAGAAAAAAGCAGTTAGGATTTCCTAACTACCATATCTTTAAAATCGATATTCAATTGCAAAGTCGATAAAAAATCCACACCTAAGATTCCATCAAAACCATAAGGTTCTTTTGTTTGTCCAAGCTGAATGACGAAATCATTTAATATATGGTGGTCTAAGGTCAACGAGTGAACGGGCTGTTGAAATGAAAGTTCACTTTGACCTCCAATTCCATACATTCGAACGGCACGACCTTGTATCGGATCAATGGTTAGGCCAGTAGGTTCGATTAAATCAATATCAAAGATGGTAGTTGCACATCCTGTATCCAATAATACATTGGGAAGCAAGACAGATTGATTTTGATAAGTGAATAAAACTTCAATAATAGGAAGGCCATTGACTAATCTTATGTTCATCGAAGACCTCTAATTCCAATGAATTCTTGTTCTTGAACTTCAATGTTCTCATTGGCGGTATGAAAGATATAGTACTCACGTGAAGGTTCAGAAGAATGATGTTTCTTGTAAGCATCCCAAGCAAGCTTAGTATCTTCATAATCATTAATGACAGAGAGTTCTTCAATATTACGTATGTTATTAGCTGAGTAGGCTGAAATTGCTTCAACAAGAACCCAACGATCAGGAAACTGAACTCTAGCCTCAGACCATTTCATATCCTTTCCTCCTTTGATTCTTTACTTTTAATTGTACGTAGAATAGAGGAGAAGGGCAATAAAGAAGTTTAAGTGTAGTCAAAGGCTTCTGAATCTTCGTATAACATAATATTCACGCTGCGGACATTCGTCCTTGGTCTGGCATATGCCAGGCACCCAGCATACGTTGGGTCGTGAGTACAGAAACGTTATAGGAAAGTGACAAATTACAATAGAAGGGGGTTAGTTGTGGAAGCAAAGTTAAACCAAACTATTATTGAAGTTCTAAAAGGAGATATTACAAAGTCTCAATTGGATAGTATAGTCAATGCAGCAAATACAAGTTTGCTTGGTGGCGGTGGAGTTGATGGAGCTATCCATCGTGCTGGTGGAAAGGCAATATTAGACGAATGTATCAAAATACGAAATAAACAAGGGAATTGTCCTGTTGGCGAGGCTGTTATTACAACAGGGGGTAAATTGAAAGCAAAATATGTGATTCATACGGTAGGGCCAGTATGGAATGGCGGTAACAACAATGAAGCAGAGAAACTAAAAAATTGTTATATAAATACTTTGAAACTGGCGGTACATAACCATCTTCAAAGTATTTCAATTCCGAATATAAGCACTGGAATATACAAATATCCAAAGAGAGAAGCATCCGAAATAGCAATCAACACAGTGGCAGAATTTGTTAATAGTAATGAATCGATATTGCATATTCAGTTCGTTTGCTTTGATGACGAGAACTATGAAATCTATAAAGAGAGTTTGAAGAAATATGTGTAAGTTACTCGAGAAGTGTTACCATCAGATAACATCATATCCACGCTTCGGGCCCGGTGGCCTCTCGGTCCGCATTAAGCAACTGGCAGGGAAGCAGATTCAGCGGACACGTCCGCACCGACTTAAGGCTCCTGGCGTAGCCTTAAGTCGGTGCGACGTCGTAGATACGGGAACGTTAAGTGAAACTTGCAAGATTGAAAGGAGAAAAAAATGATACTTGGATTATATGAAGCACATTTACCCGTGAGCAATTTACAACAATCCATTGAATTTTACTCTAAGCTAGGATTAGAACTGGCTTGGAGAGATGAAGATACAGCTTTCTTCTGGATTGAAAAAGAAAAGAGTTGGGTGGGGCTATGGCAGGGCGAAGAGCATAAAACATCGTATCATCCATCATTAAGGCATATCGCATTTCGAGTGAGTTATGAAGATCTTCGAGAGAGTGTGAAATGGCTTCAAACGATTGAAATAGAACCAGTTCCATTTGGGAAGAGAGATTCCATAGATCCATTTGTTAGACCTAACCAAGGAAATGCTTCAGTCTACTTCAATGATCCAGATGGTAATAGTTTAGAATTAATGTGTTTTGTGAGTGTACCTGAAAACTTGAAGAATATATCCAATAAATTATCAATAGAAGAATGGGAAGACCTTGTGAAAGAAAGAAATTAAAGAATATACAGGGTTATTTCGAAGAAGTGCCAGCATCAGATAACATAATATTACGCTGCGGACATACGTCCTTGGCTCAGCAGTCGCTGGACACTTAGCACATGCTGAGTCGTGAATACAGGAACGTTATATGCATGACACATAAATTGAGTTTTTAGGAGCGCTCTCAACGATGATTAGGAACATAGAAAGCATAAAATCCATCATTAATAATTTTACAATCCATAGAATCGAGTGGCTTTCAGATTTTCATTTTCATATTACTCAAGATCAATATTTTAAGAATATTTCTATACTGCATATAACGTTCTTAGTCAAAGAAAATGAGACAACATATGAATTACTTATAAGATTTTCGAACATAGAAGCCTTACACTTTAAATCTGGCGGAGCACTAACTCAAATAAGTGGTTTTAATATTAAAAGTTTAAAGGAAAACGGCTATTACCCAATGAAATATGAAGTCGTGGATTATGAGAATGGGATCATCCATTTTTATTGTGCTGATATTGAATTTATACGTCTTACTGAGAGCGAGTACATTGCTATCTAGAATACAGAAGCTAATTAGATACAACTTAAGAAGGGAATATCCTTCATATAACATAATATTCAAGCAGCGGTTCTTTGAGATCTAGGTCTGCGAGATGGATTTCAAGGAGTCATCTCAGCAGACTTCGGGGTTCCTAAATACGGGAACGCTGTAGGAAATCGGCGCAAGATTTTAATAAACAAAGCTTATTTAAATTCATCGTTGAAATAAGGGAAATCTTGCCAAAGGAAATAAGGATATTTTAATTGAAATGTGAAATATTTCAAGAGAGGAACGAAAAAATGATTACATTAGATTTAATGAATTCTACCGAATTCCAGGAGTATCTAAATTCAGCAATTAAAAGCTATGCAGAAAGCAACGTTCAATCTGGTAATTGGAGTGAGCGGGAATCAATCAGTAAGGCAACAGAACAATACGAACAACTTTTGCCGGATGACGAGAAAACTCCTAATAATAAATTATTTACAATTCGTTTTGATGGCAAAGAGGTTGGCATGATTTGGTTGGCATTGAAACCAAACAACAAGGGGTTTATCTACGATATAAGGATTAGTGAAGATTACCGAGGACGTGGATTTGGTAAGAAAGCGATGGAGGATATAGAAAAAGTGGGCAGAGAATTAGGCATAAAGAGTATAGGACTTCACGTCTTTGCTCATAATCCAATAGCACGTAGCTTATATGAAAAGCTAGGCTACAAAGAAACGAGCGTTGTAATGGAAAAAAAATTATAAACTCAATAGCTTATTCAAAAAAAGATGTGAATTCAACAGACAACCCTTACTGGCTAAGATAGGAGTTACCTAAGCGAGTGGGGGGCGTGAATACGAGAACATTAGATGAAATAGCCTGAGATCGTTAATAAAACGTATAAAAAATATAATAGTAATAGAGGTGAAGACAGACATAGATGACAGGAATATCGAAGAAGGTATAAAAGTGCTAGAAGACATGATAAATGAGAATACCTATACACCAAGGATGTCATCTACTCTCTGGCATGTGAAACTGTTTGCTGCATAATCCGAAGCATCAAGAATTATTTTAAGGAAGGGGATTTTCAATGACTAGATTGTTACTCACTTCTTGCGGTTTTATTACTGAAGATATCAAAAATCAATTTCTCGATTTTATGGATAGAGATCTTTCTCGATTAAAGGTCTCTATTATTACAACAGGCTCGCCTATGAAAGAAAATAATAGGTATGCGCAAAGGGCGATGCAAGATTTTAAGGACATGGGATTTCAGCATATCGATTTTGTAGATATTGAATTCGATGACCCGCAAATTCTCGTAGATCGAGATGTTATATATATCAACGGTGGAAATCCCTTTACATTATTGTATTATGCGAAGAAAAGCGGGGCCGACGAAATTATTAAGACGCTCGCCGCACAGAATGTAATTATAGTCGGAGTAAGTGCTGGAGCGTTATTACTGGGGCCGAATATTAACATTGTCGATTTCTTTACTCCACAGATGAACACAATGGATTTAACGGATTTTAAGGCATTAGGTGTAACCGACAAGTTTATTTTCCCTCACTATGATCGAGAGGACAAATTTAAAGATCGTACTAATAAAACAATTGAAGAGAGAATAGTAGAATTTGAATCCAACGAGAACTGTAAGGTGACAAGGCTTAAAGAAGAAGAATATATCTCAATCGTAACGAACCAAGCACAATGAATTTCATAAATTCATTGAAATTAGCTCGAAGTATCAGATCACTTGGTTAAAGAAAGGAGAGAATATGACCAAAATGCCAAGAAGAATCCACATCATCGGCTCCACAGGAAGTGGTAAAACATATCTAGCCAAAAATTTATCTAAGCAATGGGACATTCCTTACTATGAACTAGACAAGGTAATGTGGAGTAGTTCAGTAGAAATGGCAGGGAAAAATTCTCCTGAGGTTCGTGACAAACTATTACATGAAATAATTGTAAAAGACTCTTGGATTGTTGAAGGAGTTTATTACAAGTGGCTGGCTGAGAGTTTCAATTTAGCGGACAAAATTATATTTTTAACACCAAATACATTGGTAAGAGACTTAAGAATAATGAATAGATTTATCAAACAAAAAATAGGCATTGAAAAATCTAATTATAGACAAACTCTAAAAGGTTTATTGGAAATGATTAAATGGAATCATGGATTTGAAGCGAAGCAAAAGAAGGAAATCTTAGAAATATTAAAACCATATAATCACAAATTAGTGATAGTAAAGAATAATAATGACATAATCAATAAGAGTGGTTCACTCTTATCAGAACTATAAAAAAACGGAAGGTGTTCGGGAGATGCTAATGAAAACATTTTATATTGCATCAAGTCTCAAGAATATAGAAAATGTAAAATATGTAAGCGATCAATTGAAGGGAATGGGTTTTATTCATTCATATGATTGGACTCAGAATGATAAAGTAACTTCAATAGATCAAATGAGAGATATAGGACGGAAAGAGATGGCGGCGGTAAAGAAGTCAAATTTTATTGTGGTTTTATTACCGGCAGGTAAAGGAAGTCATATTGAGCTAGGAATTGCACTAGGTAACAGTATTAAAACATATTTATATTCACCCAATGATGAATTAAATGATATTGAAAAGACAAGTACGTTTTATCATCAAGATGGAGTACATAAATGCAAAGGAACACTAGAGGAATTAATACAATACATAAGGAAAGATCAAGAAAGCGTAGGAGGCTAAACATATATGATTGTAATTCAAAGATGAAGCTGACATCTATAATAAAATGATCAATCGTCACATCTGCTCCACGGTGCAGCAGAGGGATTTTGGGAAGTGGATTCAGCAGGATAATCCTGCAAGCCTTCGACCCGTTCCCGTTGGTCACTTAAGGCATTCATGCTTGTGAACACAAGACGTTAGGCGAATTGACATAAACCATTAAAGGAGAAGTATTTATGTCTCAGTTTCCTATTTTAGAAACAGAAAGATTTGTACTAAGACAGATAACACAAAATGATTCATTAGATATATTTCAGTATTTCTCTTTGGAAGAGGTTACTAGGTTTTATGATGTGGAGAGTTTTACAGATATTAATCCAGCAGAAGAATTAATTCAGAAGTGGAATGAAAGATTTGAAAAAAATCAAGCAATTCGCTGGGGAATTACTTTGAAGTCAGAAAGCAGAGTAATTGGAACATGCGGGTTTCATGGTTGGATGAAAAATCATTATAAAGCTGTAATCGGATATGAACTTTCACCTAAATATTGGCACCAAGGTTTTATGACTGAAGTGATTGAGAAGGTAGTTGAATATGGATTTAATAATCTTGAATTAAACCGAATTGAAGCATTCGTAGAACCAAAGAATGTGGGATCAAGAAGAGTACTAGAGAAAACTGGATTTAGAGAAGAAGGGATATTGAAAGAACATTATTTTTGGAAAAATAGGTTTGTTGATAATGTTATATATGCATTACTAAAGAAAGATAAAGAACATTAGAAGAAGAGAACAAATAGTCAGAGAAGAGGTCACAACATTAAGATCATATTCACTCATCGGGCATTTGTCTAAGTCGAAGATCAACTAAGATTGAAGAAGCGGATTCGAACAAGAAGTGTAATACCGAAGAGCAAACCTACAAAGAAATCAATGTATAGGTTTTAAGCCTGTTAAATGTTAAGTTGGACTCAAGGATTCATTGAAGAAGAGTACAGAGAACGATTTAAGAGAAAGATTGAAAGAACGCATAAAGAGATTTTAAATTGGCATACCAACAATCAGAACCGGAGTTGAAATTTATGTTAGTAAAGGAGCAATGAAGTCAAGTCAGGAAGACTGAAGCAGATCTTAACATAGTATTCAATCTGCGGCTCCTTGCAGAGCCCTGGTCTGCGGAAAAATGAATATATTAAAAGGAAGAGAATTCAATGTTGATAAAAATTATTAAATGCATAGTAAATGAAGATTCAAAGAGTATCTTTCATTTTGCTCAAACTAAATGGACAGACCTTAAACTTATAAGTGGATTTATAGCTCAAGTAGGTGGCTGGAATCAACTTGATAAAAATGAGGCAGTAATTATTGCGGTATGGGAATCGTTGGATGCATATACCTTTTTCATGAGTGAAATACACGATAAGATCATTACATCTAATGAACAAACACAATCGTATGAGCAGATCGAAATAAGTTTATGGAAGACCAATGAAATAATAAGCCGTACGGAAATAACAAATTTTAAATGTTCAAAACTTATTGATTTACGGAATCATAATTTAAGAACTGATGATCTTAGTAAAAAGACATTACATATGACTCAACTAAAGGATGGAAAAGTGAGAAAAGTGTTGATATTAAATAACGAATTAGAAGAAACTTCAGAGGGGAACGATGAAATACTTCTAAAATTTGAGAAGGAATGGACGGTGTAATTAGTTCGTGAATTCAGAAACATTATACAAAATAACATGCAGATAAGGATGATAAAATGAATTCGAAAATACTTGATGAATTTGCACGATCGATAAAAAAGGCAAAAATCAAAAGCTGTCTAATTATGAGGGAAGACCGTTTAGTGTTTGAATATTACAAAAATCGTAAAATAGAAAACAATCCTCAAAAAATTAATTCGTGCACTAAAAGTATTTTATCCATACTTATTGGCATTGCACTTGATAAGGGATACATAAAGAGTATTGCAGAACCAGTGAGCAGTTTTTTTCCGGAATTAATGAATATACTTGATGACCCTAGAAAACGACACATCACTATTGAGGATTTACTTACGATGTCGGCGGGGTTTGAATGGCCCGAATTCGGTGAATGGAATTATTCTACTCCGATGGTTTTTAGTTCAGACATTATAAAATTTGTGTTTGAAAGAAATCTCGAAAATGACAGAGGAGAAAAAATGAATTACAATTCTGGTTGTTCGCATGTGTTAACAGCGATCCTGCAGAAGACTACAGGAATGAAAGCTATAGAATTTGCAAACCTTCATCTGTTCAAACCTCTTGGAATCACAAATGTTCAGTGGTATGAGGACAGTAAAGGGATTAACCGAGGCGGAGACGGCTTGACTATGACTACTGTGGATATGTTGAAAATGGGTACTTTGTATTTGCAGGAGGGGAACTGGAAAAACAAAAGTATTGTTTCATCAGACTGGTTGAGAAAGTCAACACAACCTTATTATCTGACTTATGAATCTATCGGTTATTACGCTTACCATTGGTGGGTAAGAAACCTTAATATCAACAATGCTGAAGTAAGCAGCACAGAAATGATATTTGCTTTAGGGTTTGGTGGTCAATATATATGTATAATCCCTGGCTTGAGTATGGTTATTGCAATAACGAGTGATATGTATGAGGATTCATTGAAACCATTAAGAATACTTGAGGAATGCCTTGTTCATTTATAAACACAATGTATAGGCAAGCACTAAAGAATGAAAGGATGATAGTTTTATGATTTCAGTGCATGATAACGAAGTGATCTCATATGAAGTTAATCTAAAGGACAAGTATATTGTTGTACATACAGAGAACAGAGGCGAGGCAGTAAAGATCGATTTTAAACATGTGATGGCCCACCTGTTTGAAGAGCATTTATGTGGCAGCATTCTACTAGACATTACGGAATATGAAATGAATCGATTTATAGATGAACATAAAGAGGTATTTGAAAAGCACAAACCCTATGGTTGGCCGATCAATTACGAGAGCATAGATGAATTGACAGAGGTGCTGACCCAAGAACAGTATAAGTGTTATATAATTTCCTCTTCATACGGATTTAACGGATGGGTACTGGCTAAAGAATTGAATATGACTAAAAAATTGTTATGAAATGAGAATAATATATAAGGAGAAGGTGTTCTCATGGATAGGAATGTTGTTCATCAAACAAACAGCTTTTATTGGGATACAAAAGGAAATGACTATTTGAAAGCAATTGTGCTTCCTTATTATGGAACGTTTATCTCAGAAGAAAAACACCAGCTTTTTGGCGATATCTCTGGGAAAAAGCTGTTGGAAATCGGATGCGGCAGTGGTCATTCCTTGCAATATCAAGCCGAGCGAAACCCATCTGAGTTATGGGCTGTAGATATATCGGAAAAACAAATCGAAAAGGCAACGGAACTTTTAAAGGCAAAGGATCTTTCGGCAAGATTGATCTGTTCACCTATGGAAAAAGAATGCGGAATTCCAGTAGATTATTTTGACTATGTTTATTCGATTTATGCCATAGGCTGGACCACGGATCTGGAGGGTACTTTTAGTCGGATCGCTTCTTACCTTAAAAAAGATGCAATATTTATATTCAGTTGGTCTCACCCTATACATAGATGTGTTGCTTCAGACAATGGTATGTTTACTTTTAAAAAGAGTTATTTCGATGAAAATTGGTATCCGGTCGCTGTTGATGAATGTGAACTGTTATTAGCGGACCGTAAGTTGTCAACCTATGTGAATGCGTTAGCAAAAGCGGGATTTGTAATTGAACAAATGATTGAAGAAACGGATGATGAGATTATGCAAACTCTGGATGATCATAGTGATATGGCAAAGAGAGCAAAGGTGTTTCCTGTAACGTTTGTGATTAAGGCAAGAAAATTATAATATTTGAAAACTATGAATATAGAACGAACTTTAGATGATTCGAGAACGCCATTGACATCCAGTAACTTCATTAATGACGAGGAGGTCGAAACCTTGACACTTAGGTTGCAAAGTGCAGTGGAAGGTAATCTTCCTATTTTGGCTGAAATGAATAAGCAGTTAATTGAAGATGAGAAGAGCTCCAACCCAATGGGAATGAAAGAACTGGAGGAACGTATGCGTCAGTTTTTCGAAGATTGGGAAATTGACTTAATTATAAAGGAAGATAATGTAGTCGGATATGTACTCTATCAATATCAGGGGAATCCATATAATAGTGAAGAACGACAAGTGTATATAAGACAATATTTTATTAGACGAGAATGCCGAAAGATGGGATACGGAATTGCTGGAATTGAACTCTTAAAGAAGACGCGTTTGAAGGATGTAAAGAGAATTGAGATTGATGTATTAGAGACTAACCCTGACGGGAAAAGATTCTGGAACAGGGCAGGATTTAAACCATATTACACAAATATGAGAATGGAGATTTAAAGGTAATGTGTGTCATACCAGTGGTGGGATAACTAAATATTTCCTCGCAGTTTTACGAGAATGTTGTACTGAAATTTAGACGGGGGGAGATTTTAATGGATTATTTTATTTTCCTGATGATTATTGCTGCGATTGTTGTGTTGTCTATATTAATCCTTATCTTATGGAGAAAACAAAAGGTAACAGTTGTTTTCGATAAAGAGGACTACGATCTGAAAGATATTACTTTAGCTGATATAGACAGGATGGAGGACGGCTCAGGTTTTGAAATGTACATATATAGATTATTAATTGAGCTAGGCTATTCTGGTGTGTATAAGACTGTCGGTAGTCGTGACTTTGGAGCTGACGTCGTTTTTACTGATTCAGATGGAGTCAGGAATGTCATTCAAGCCAAAAGATATGCTGTACATAACCCGGTAGGCATCAGCGCTGTTCAAGAGGTCTTTTCTTGTATGAGATATTATAAGGCTAAAAAAGCAATTGTCATTGCAACATCGAGATTTACAGATTCTTGTGAAACGTTAGCTGGTATCAATTATGTGAAATTGATTGACCGAACTGACTTATCTAACATTATAGATGCCTTAAGAACTGGCGATACCTTTGAAGTCCGCAGGATAATTGAAGCGGAACCCAGAAAGATACTTGAATCCTGGTCGGAGTCTAATTCCACTACGTTGCATGAAATCCGTAAGGATTACAAGGCTGAGAAGTATGTGAAAAAAGTAATGAATAAATGATAGATACGATAATAAGAGTAATATTGGAAAATATAAAATATGATCTATACATATTGATGAAATATAATTACAGGATCGTTAGGTGAAGGGTAAAAAATACAAGAAAATCAATGAAGAGAAGAGGTAGCATTCAATGTCCTATAAATCCATTTTAATAGATCAATTAACAGCATGTTATAACGACCAAAGTTGGTTTCTTCCTCTTGAGGATATACTGAAAGATGTAACAGCAGAAGAAGCAGCTACGGAGAATAACAATAAACAAACCATATGGTCCATTGTAAATCATCTTATTTTCTGGAATGAGAAATGGCTTGGGCGTTTTAAGGCTGGAGAATTTGTTTTAAATCATGAAATTAACAATGATGAGACGTTTTCTTTGGATCCGAATCAATTGACTGATTCCGGCTGGAAGGAAACATTAAGTCGACTTGAGCATGTATTTAGAGATTGGAGAATTGTTTTAGAAGAAACAGATGAAATGAAGCTCACCAAACAACTGCCAGAATATTTCAATGCTCCTTGGTGGGGAGTTGTTTCTAATCTAAGTATTCATAATGCCTATCATATTGGACAAATCATGCTGTTAAAGAAACAAATTCGAGCTTTCAATCCTTAGCATTGATGTGGCCATTAGTATAGGTGAAGTTGAAAAGTTGTCTTGAATCGCTGAAGGATAAAAATTCACATCAGAGGGATGGATCATGTATGGATATTTATTTTGGACAGTTTCTTATTAGTGACAATAAGGAATTGCTAAACATCGAGACCGTCAAATCCTTTCTAGCAAGAAGTTATTGGGCCAACAAAAGACCTGAGGAGATCATAGAGAAATCAATTAGCAATTCTTATTGCATTGGGATCTATAGGGAACAATCTCAAGTTGGTTTTGCGAGAATTATTACAGATGATGCTACGACGTATTGGCTTTGTGATGTTTTTATAGATGAGGATTACAGAGGTCATGGACTGGGCAAAAAATTGCTTGAAACGATAACGAACTCAGATCGGTTCAAGAATATGATGGGAATCTTAGGAACTAAAGATGCACATGGGTTATATGAACAATATTATTTTGAAAAAGACAATGAACGATTTATGAGAAGAATGCCGGATTTTATAAGGAACATGTAAGAGGTGAAATCGTGGGGAGTTCGACAATGAACCCAATATACGAGAGGATTTGAAACGATGGAGCTATCTTTATTTAAAGCAGGTGTCGCTGAAGCTTCCGTGATCCACGACATGCAGGTAAAAGCATTTATGCCGTTGCTAAATAAGTACCAGGACTTCGAAACCAACCCTGCTAATGAGACTGTGGAACGAATCATTGATCGATTAAAACAACAATTTACAGACTACTACATTATTAAAGATTCCAATATTTCCGTAGGGGCAATCAGAATTGTGAGAAAAGACAATGAAACAATGCTCATTAGTCCAGTATTTATACTGCCTGAACACCAAGGGAAGGGAATTGCTCAAAGCGTTTTTTCAATAGTTGAAAATATATATAACCATGTAGCCGTTTGGGAGTTAGCGACAATCTTGCAAGAACGGGGTAATTGTTATCTTTATGAGAAGTTAGGTTATCAACAAACTGGTGAAACAAAAGAAATTAATGACCGAATGACGATTGTATTTTATGAAAAACGCTTGAAATAGCTTGGTACTGATACTGATTGACTATGGAACAACTGTGGGCTGCTCAAAAAAGAGAATGCTGTCGCGTAAACGGTGATTACAATTTCAAAAACGGAGCTGATCATATTGGATATCGAATTAGCTATATCAATTGCGTTAGAAGCCCATAAAGGCCAGCTTGATAAAGGTGGAAGCCCGTATATTTTACATCCGTTAGCGGTCATGAACAGAGTGGAAACCATCGAAGAGAAAATCGTGGCAGTTCTCCATGATGTCATTGAAGACACCGAAGTCACGATTGAACAGTTAAGAGAATTGGGATTTTCGGAAGAAATCGTAAAGGCAATCGGTTTATTGACAAGATCGGAAGAAGAGAGCTACGAACAATTTATTGAGAAAACTACCACGAATCGAATTGCAAGAAATGTAAAGATTGCTGATATTCAAGAAAATATGAATTTATCCAGAATTAAAAGCCCTACGGAGCAAGATTATAATAGACTCGAAAAATATAGAAAAGCAATGGAAAGATTGGAGCGGTAATTGGAGCTTAGAATGTATAAATCTAAATCAATCGCATTATTGCTGGGGTTCTTCTACTATTAACAGCAGGTTGCAGCACTACACACAAGATCGTTTATTGAAGCAGTCACTCGACTGCTTTTATTATTTTACGGTTCGCAAATGGAACATGTTGGGTTATATTAATAATAGCTGGAGTTGGAGGGGAGAGGACGTTCAAGAGTCTTATCTGAAAGTATAACTCGAAAAACTCACATGAAAAAAGGAGAGAAAATGAAGAAAAATATTGCAATTATTGTATTAACGGTAGGCTTGATCATTAGCTTGTTTTTGAACTATCAATTGAAGGGATATAAGGAAGTTCAACAAAGAGATTATAATCTGAAATTAAATCATGGACTTCAAATTGGCCTAAAACAATCTATCGAGAATGTGGATTATGTCCTGAAGAGTTTGCAAAACAATTCTTCAAAGGAAACGGTCCTCTATACATTAGGTAATCTGGCAGTGTCGTTAAAAGTAGGCGAAGAAGCTTTTATTTTTCTAAATGCGGATTTTCAAGAGCTTGGATCATCATCAAGCAATCTTATATATAGCGTATTCCGAGATTTCTATGGATATGTAAGAGCAGACCTCTCGGATGATATTGTTTCGAATCAGCAGTCACTTGAACAAGATTCAAGGAGTCAACTGGTCAAGGATATAGAAATTCTCAAAAAGGATCTGGAGTATATTGATAGTCAATTTAACGAGCAGGTTTTGAAAGATCGGAGTCCTGAGTGGATTGAGGATAAATGGAAAGAGTTGATTGCTGAAATTGTGAACCGGAATCCGAATTTCAAGTTATATGAAAGAATGAAATTGAAGTATAATTTTTGAATATTATAAATTAATCAATGAAGGAGCAGCTTTTGAACCAGGGCTGCTTCTTTTTTTGATTTTTACTCTTCGCAAATGGAACATTGTGGGTTATATTGGATATGATTTGGTTCTCTAGTGGAGGAATGGTGAGGTGTTAACCATGGATGATCATATTCGTTTTCCGATCGGGCATTTTGTTCCGCAGCTTGAATTAAGTGATGAGGATCGAAGAGGAATTATAGATCAAATACCTGAAATCACGAAGACGTTAAGAGAAGTTACACAGCATCTTCAGGATGAGCAGCTTCGTACACCTTATCGCACTGGCGGTTGGATGATCACACAAATCGTGCATCACCTTGCAGACAATGATATGAACGCGTACATAAGATTCAAGAGAGCATTAACTGAAGAGGAGCCGTTGGCGAGCTCGTATCGCGAAGATTTGTGGGCATCCCTGCCCGACTATCATGAGCTGCTAATGGATGATTCAATTCAGCTGTTGGAAATACTGCACAAGCGTTTTCTCACACTGCTGAACAGCTTACAACCTGATCAATTTAAACGAAAACTTCGAACAGAAGTGTTAGGTACAATCTCATTGGATATTGCTCTGCAACGATTTGCCTGGCACGGTCAGCATCATATCGCTCAGATTAAAGCTTTTACAGCGTCACAGAGATGGTAGTTTTAAATTATGAAGTGACGGAGGTCATTTATGGGGAATGGAAGAATTCTGGGGATTGCTTATAACGTTATTCCAGTGAAAGATATTGAAGTGTCGGCTGCCTGGTTTGTGAAGCATTTTGGATTTAACATTCGCCATCAACGTGACGGATATTTGAGCTTGTTCAGAGGTGGAAGGCCCATTCTGGACTTGATCCAGAGCGATAATGAAACTAGAGCAACATTTCAGATAGGTCAGCAAAAGAGATGGGTTATTACCTTTTATACCGACGATATTATAGCTTTACATCAATACTTAACATCTGAGCATGTAAAGGTTGGCAGCATTAGTGATGAGGGGAAATACGGAAAATTTTTTGTGTTAGAGGATCTGGATGGCAATGTATTTGATGTGTGGGAGCATCATGATTGTGAGTTGAATTTTTAACAAATACCTTTAGGGGGAATTAGAGTGCCTGACCAAGAAGGAATCTACCCTCACTGTCCCGTGAAAATAAGAATAGTAGAAGTTGGAGGCCTCACTCAAACGCAGCTTCAACACAAACTGCAGCAGTGCTCTATTCAAATAAATGAATACGGAAAAACACTGCTAACTAGCGAGAAATTTATCATGTCTCATACAAAAAAGAGATTGCAAACGGTTGAATTGGCCGTTAAACATTTGGGGTTCAGGGATGGAGCTGCGACTTTGCAGCTCTTTCAAACAGCAGTTGATCTTGGTTTGCAATTATGTCCGATGGAGTTAGGCCCCTATCTTGGAATTCAGTATTTGGATCAATTTGAGGTAAATATAGCAACTTCTGCGAAAGAAAATCAGGCACCCCCAGGTTCGGTTACAATTGCATCCAAGCCTCTTACTGAAGATGATTATTTTCCTAAAGGTTTTTATCTCAGACGTATAAACGATGAATTGTGGTTACGAGGTTATGTTGCAGATGATCTGCATGTGTGGAACCCCGATGATCGTTTTATCTTTTGCAGAGCGGACAGTATTGAATAGGAGACTACGATATGTACCATTACCGGACGGGTCAGAAGAAAGACCTTGCTCAAGTTATCGATCTCACGATCAGCTGGACAGAGGAAGACATCACCTTGGGATATGAGAATGTGGCTTGGACTCCAGAAAAGTTAGAAAAAAAGCTGAATGAATACTTTTATGTTGTAGAGTTCAGTGACGCTATCGTGGGGTATGCCTTTGGAGACATAAGGCGGGGAAATGCGGAGCCAGTCATTCCTCAAACGGATGCTTATTTGGAACTTCATGAAGTATACATTCATCCCGAACATCGGAGGAAAGGCATTGGCAGGGAACTCGTTCAATGCTTATTAGACCAAGCACAGAAACATCAGGTTGAGCGGGCTTTGGTTGGATCATCCAATCGAAGATGGAAAGATACGGCGGCATTTTACGAAGAATTAGGATTCCAGATGTGGTATATCCAGATGTACAGATAGAAGGTGAGCAAACATGAATAAAACCATATATATGATCTCCGGGCCTTCTGGGGTCGGTAAGTCCACAACTTCACAGCAGCTTGTTCAGACATTAAGCAAAAGTGCTTATATTTCAGGAGACGATATCAGTCATATTCCAGTGAATGGACGAGGAAAACCCTGGTTATGTAAAGAGACGTATGATCTGACATGGAAAAATATACTGAGCATAACTCGGAATCTGTTAGAACAGGATTATGACGTTGTCATCGACTATGTTACTTTCCCTTCAGAAGTAGAATGGCTTGTACAGCAGCTATCCAACCTTGAGTATCAAGTCGTTTATGTTGTTTTATTGGCAGATCAGAGTACCTTGTTACACAGAGATCAATTGCGACCGGCAGATCAACAGATGGGTGAGCGCAGTTTGTTTTTGCTAGAGGAATTTAAGATGTGCTCAGAGCTGAAGGAACGATATAAACTTTATACGCAGCAGTACAGCAGAGAGCAATTATGTGAAATTGTTGAAGATATTCTACACAATCCAAGGTTAATTTGGGAAGGAGGTTTTCCAGATTGAAGCCAATTTCCATGGTTTTTTCATTTATTTTGATCATCTTAGGAATCGTTATAATATCGCTTACCAAAACCATTGAAGAGGTCATGCCAAAATTGGGGTATGCTGCTTATCAATCCGCAGGAGCGGGAAGTTACAGTCCGTATGATTATGAGATGGATCTTGAACTGAATTATTGGCTTGGCGGTATCAGTGTCTTGATTGGAGCAGTCTACTTTTTGAGCAAACTACCTTTCTTCCGCAATGCAATCACTGAAATAAAGCTGAGAGACAAAGAGTTTCATGAGAAATACAAGTAATTTCATTGAAGATGCGCTGAAAACGTCATATTTTTATCTTCAAATGGGCGGTGAACGATCGAAATGAACGATCAACATCTCTTGAATTTTTATTTACATATGAGGGAACAGGAAGCATATCAGTGGAATCTATCGCCTTCAAGCTTGTATCTGGAGCTGGAGACACGTGATTTTTTAGCGAAATATTTTGATGTTTTCAATGGACTGAAAGCACTTAATGTTGGCATTGGCGTAGGAGAGTGGGACGACTATATTGGATTCTTGTTGAACGGGCCATCCTAATGCCTCTACTGTTATATGTGATGACTTTTTAGCGTGTAAGCTTCCTCAAGAGCATTATGATCTGGTTACCATGATTGGCTCTGCACTTCAAGAAACTGGCGCATACCGCAGGTGTTTTGAAAAAATATCAGAGGTGTTAAAACCAGAGGCACAATTCATGTACATGGATTTTGATAAATACCACAAAAAAGAAGATTTATTCGAGCTATTGCCTGAGCTAAAGTTTGAGCTAATGCATATTGAACATTTTAACCGATTTTCCAATGTCAGCTTTTATTGTATGAAGCTCAAAAGGGTGCTGTGAACATACATTGGAGAATATTTATGTCTTCTAAAAGATAATCCGTTGGAGGGCTTCTATGAATCGAACGCTCATGATTAGTGATATTCACGGTTGCATTGCTGCATTTAACCAATTGTTAGAAGATGTTCATTACAATCCAAAGCAAGATCAGTTGATTTTGCTCGGAGACTACGTAGATCGCGGTCCCAGTAGTAAAGAAGTTGTTGATAAGGTCATGGAATTAGTGCATGAACATCATGCAATCGCTTTAATAGGTAATCATGACCAGCGATTCGTTGATTTTATACAAGAGGGAGGCTCGTCCATTAAATCAAAGTTTATCAAACACGGCGGACTTCCGACGCTCCAAAGCTACTGTCAACCAGCGCATGACTTTTCGCAGGAAATGATAGAAGAAGCTCGGGAAATCATTCAATCGAATTACCGTCATCATATTGATTTTTTGAGCAGCTTACCTCTATTTTACGAGGATGAAGCGCATATTTATGTTCATGCAGGCTTGAATCCAGGCTATAGTGAATGGAAGCATCAACCAGAGCGTGATTTTATGTATATCAAAGAGAAATTTATTGATCACACGTTCAGCAGCCTTCACAAAAAAGTTATCTTTGGACATACAAAAACGATAGATATTCATGGCTCAGCAGATGTTTGGTTCGCTGAAGACAAAATAGGCATTGATGGTGGATGTGCCTCTGGAATGCAGCTGAATTGTTTAATTTATCAAAATGATACGTACGAGGTAAAACATTTTAACATGTCGTAAAACGATTTTTGTCAGTGTAATAGCGTTTTACAGTGTGTATCCGTACACAATGTAAAATATTTATACATTCATACTTTAGCAAAGGAAGATAACATAATGCATAAAGGCAAAATTATTTTTTTGAACGGGGTAACAAGCTCAGGGAAAACGTCGATTGTAGAGGCGATGCAGACATACGATGAACCGTTTTTCTATGTAGTGGCGAATGATTTATTCGAGAATACGATTGGCGATAAACATCTCCAGACCGATTACTGGAAGTATCTGAGTGAGGCCATCATGATGATGTATCACACAGCAAAGGTATTTTCGGATCATGGCAAGCATGTGCTGATCGATGGTATTCTGGTGGAACGCCCAGAGCTTGCGCCGCATTATGAACAAGTAAAATCGATTTTTGAAGGGTATCCGCTGGATATTGTCGAGCTGTATTGCCCTCTTGATATCTGCCGTCAGCGTAATATTGAGCGTGGTGATCGCTGGGAGAATCAATCCGAGGAGCAACATCGCATCATGGCTTCCGACATTCAGTATACCTACTCGGTAGATACGAGTCTGCATACGCCAGAAGCATGTGCCGAGATGATTATCAACACACTGTTTAAAAATGAGTAATGATTCATGTGTGGCATGAATCCAAAGTAAGGAATCCAAGAAAGAAGCTGGGGCGTCTATTGCATGATGTTCCAGCTTCTTGGCAATTTGAGGGACTAGAGGAAAGGAGAAGCTGAGATGCTGGATAGCAAAAAGCATAAAAGGTTGATGAAAAAGGAACGATTCCTTTTGCAATTCATTACCTTGCGATGGGAAAAAGAAGTGAGAGGGGCTCCTTATGCTGCTGTACGAAACCAAATGGAGAAAGCCTTAAGCTTACCGGAGAACCTGTTCAGTTACGACACGGACTATGGACTGCCATACCACAAGGTGGTCATGTTACATAATAAGAAAGGTCTGGAGACGGTCCTAGACCAGGTTGTACGTTTGAACCCGGGGGCAGACAAGTGGAAACTCGGATGTATTGAAATAGATAAAAAGGGCAGTGAATCCGAATATGATGTGACCTTTACTTATTCTCAAGAATGCGGCAAACCCGCCCGCTATGATTCGAAAAATCATACCTTAACCGAGCGGGCGTTTGGATTGACTTCGAACGAATATGGAAGAGTGCTGTACAACGGAAGGCACCTCTATTCAGATACGGGAGAATGGTATTATGAGTTGAATATATTGAATTTGCTGCTTACGAAGCAAAGCTATTCAAAGATATTCATAGATCACGAGTTGTTAAAAGAGTACAAGCAGATTGCAATTTTATATTGAAGAAAATATACATCGAGAGAGTAAGAGGTGGGAAGACAAATGAAGCATCCTCAAGAGATCATGCCGTTGATCAAAAGATTAAATGAAAATAATATTCCGTTTACACTGGGTGGAAGCGGAATGTTATATTCCTTGAATCTAGCCGAATCCGTGAATGATTGGGATCTGATGGTGGAATGCCCGAAATCCACATTCATAGAAGCAATAGACGGATATGAATGGGTAGAGAAAGAAAGCGGCGATTTACCATTTGCAAGCGAATATCGAATAGGGATTGATTCATTAGATGTAGATGTGATTGGTGGATTTGCCTTTCATGTAGAAGGGAAAATACTGAAGCTGCCTTTATCGCATGTTCCCGATCGTACCTGGCAGGGGATGAACATTTCAAGTCCTGAATTATGGTACGTTGCTTATCATATTATGGGGAGACTTGAGAAAGCTGAGCTGATTTTAACGTATTTACAAACCAACCATGAAATTGTAGATCAGCATCTCGTCAAGAGTTTATTAGAAAACGACAATCTAACGGACGAAATCCAAAGAGGATTGAACACTCTGATTGAAAACTAATCTCTTTTACATTGAGGTGTATCTAATGTTATATCATTTTAGTGAAGAAGCAGACATCGACGTATTTATACCGAGAGCCAAGCAGAATCGGCCTGATTTTCCTGCAGTTGTATGGGCGATTGATGAGCAGCACGAATGCAGCTATTATTTTCCAAGAGACTGCCCGCGAATTGTGCTCAGAAGGAACGAAGAGATCAGCGATGAGCATCAGGAGTTGTTTTTTAGTCATACGGATGCAGCCATCATTGTCACGGTTGAGAGCGAGTGGTATTCAAGGATCGTGAATCAGACGTTGTATCGCTATCACTTGCCGGAGAGTACTTTCCGTCTTTTTGATGAAACGGCAGGATATTATATTTCCGAGCAGGTTATTACACCAAGCTGCATCGAGAAAATAGATCATCTGGTAGAAAGACTTATTGCCAGAGGAGTGGAATTGCGAATGACAACCAATCTGTATCCTCTGAGAAATACTGTATTAAAGTCCGATTTCCAGCAATTCGGGATACACCGGTTTAATCATGCCAAGCTGCCGTAGGGAGGGAAGAAATAGTCGGGTTAGGGGGGATGAAAATGCTATCTGCCTATTGGAAATATTTCTTATATGTAACTGAGCATAAGTTGAATGTTTTCATTGAGTGCTGGCATGAAGGGTTATATGTACAGGGTGTTTTTCATGATTTATCCAAATTTTATCCTCAAGAATTCTTTCCTTATGCAGTCAAGTTTTATGCGAACCAGAAAGATGAAGACATAGAACTTAGATGGAAGAACGCATGGTTGCATCACCAGAATCATAATAAACATCATTGGGAGTATTGGATTGTAAACAGAAATACAAGAGAAGCTCTGCCTATGCCGTCAAAATATATCATAGAAATGGTATGTGACTGGAGATCGTTTTCGAGGAAATGGGGTCGTAGGGTCAAAGATTCCAATCTGGCAGAACGCATGATGAATTCGGAAGATGTTATTTTGCACCCTAAGACTAGAAAATCACTTGAACTGTTGCTTAAGGTGAAGGGGGAAATATAATGACCAAGGAAATGGAACATTTGCTTCAAGCATTTGAAGAATGGACACTCTTTGTCAGAACGTTGACTCATCTTGAAGAAAAGATCTGGAATTCCAGCTTGGAGGAAGGGAAGTGGACGGTAAAATCTATCGTTAGCCATATCATGTTATGGGATCGATATTTTTACAAGGAAGCCATTGAGAAGATTGCGCTGAATCAGCCCGTTACACTGAAACATCTTGACTTTGATCAGTTTAATCGCCAAGCTGTGGAGTACGGTAATCGCACGGGGACATCGGAAATCGTAGATAAAGCGATTACATATCGCCATAAAATCATGAATGACATTCGCGGATTATCGGAGGAACGGCTTCATCAAAAGTATATGGATGCAGAGGGCAACGTGTTTTATATCCCACAGTACCTTAAAGACTTTATATGGCATGATCAGCATCATATGGAACCCTTGAAAAGGTATTTTGCCAGTCTTGAAGTATAAAGAAAGGGACTTAGCAGGCAGGATATTTGTATATGGGATAATATAGCTAATTGAGCTGCGTACATCGAGTCATTACATTTAATTACCCTAATCCAATATGGAGGGATTGTTATGAGTATTCATACGATTGCATTATCTCAAGCCAATCTGATCGGTTCATTCACGAATGAAGTAAAGCCCGTGCTGAACATAAATTCGGGTGACTCTATCCGTTTTCAGACGCTGGACGCGGGCTGGGGAACAGGTGTAAGTTATGCGGAACGTTTGAATCCTTTCCCAAGACAAGGTGAAAAGGATGGAGGTCATGCCTTAATTGGTCCGATCTGCATTGAAGAAGCGAAGCAAGGGAAAACGCTGGAGATTATTTTCAATGAAATTGTGCCCGGCAGTTACGGGTTTACTTCCGCTGGCGGATATCCGAACTGGCAGAACCAGAAGTTGCATCTAACACAGGTAGAAGAAATTTCTCTGAATTGGTCACTTGATCGACATATGATGAGCGGGGCCTGTGAAGTTCAGGGTAGGTCCTATACGGTATCATTAAGTCCATTTCTGGGTGTGGTGGGTATGCCGCCGGAATCAGGAGGAATTTATACGACGTGGCCTCCCCGTTTTTGTGGAGGAAATATAGATTGTAAGGAGCTGGTGCAGGGGAGTAAGCTGTATTTGCCAATTCCCGTAGATGGTGGTTATCTCGCTGTAGGGGATGGTCATGCACGGCAAGGTGACGGGGAAGTCAGTTGTCAGGCAATAGAATGTCCGATGGAGCTTGTAGATATCACAGTAAATGTCATTGACGATATGCCGCTGATGAATCCTCGGGCGCATACGCCAACTGGCTGGATTACTTTCGGATTCCATGAAGATTTAAATGAGGCAACAGTTCAAGCGTTGGATGGCATGTTAAACCTGATGGGTGAGTTATATGGCTTGCAGCGTGTAGAAGCGATTGCACTGGGAAGTGCGGTGGTGGACTTGCGTATTACCCAGATTGTAAATGGTGTAAAGGGTGTACATGCTTTCCTGCCCCATGATGCCTTTAAATAATCGAAAAAAGTGAAGGTTTTATAAACGAAAGAAATGAAGGTTTTAGAATCTGACACTGAGCCGGCCAATGATCGTCAAAGAGGGCTGTAAGGGGGCAAGAGTCAGCAATGGCAGGTTTGCTCAAGGAGAGGAGGGGATCCTAACGATTCCCACAGAGCTTATTTGCCCTGAATCGGGGGTATCACAATTCTAACGATCTCCAGAAAGCTTATTCCATTCAAAATTGTGAAAAATGCGCATAATCAGGATGATTTCAGATGTATAGCGTCTCTGTGGATCGTTAGAATGTTTGAAAGCCCAAATATGCCGAAATAAGGCTTCTCCTGATCGTTAGCGCCGGCAGTAGCAGACTTGCATGGGAGATGGATGAATTTTTCCAATGCCCTCCCTTGGATTAATGAGCACTAAAAGTATGACTGCAATATACGGTGACGTGACGCAATTTGACGGTGTACACAGAGAGGTCAAACCAGAACAAGCGGAGCTAAAAGCTTTCTGAAAGAAAGATCCATCGTAAGCAAAGGCTCAGCCTTTATCACTGGATTTTTCGCTTTGAAAAAGGGAATTCAAAAAAAATCTGGAGATGAACGCTACTCTCCAGGCTTTTCTTTCACCCGGAGTGACTCTATAAAATCTTTAGTTCAACTTACATAGAACCCTATGTTATAAAATTCAATTTTATAGCATAGGGTTCTGTATTTATAAACACATTTAAATGTTTCAATATCATAAAAATGTGAGGAATGAAACCGCAATAATCAAAATATTCTAAATAATAACATAAATAGTATTGACCCAGGGCTTTTCGCGATACTATAATGAAATGGGTTTCATGAAAGCCTTTTCATCAACGCCCGACATCTTGGTAAGCGCTTTCTATTAGAGGTGTGATTGCTGGTTTTCAAGTTCCCGATTCATCTTTATCTAACTTTAAGGGGGAGCGTGCGTAAGATGAAGTTTATGAGACAGAAGCGGTTTACCTTGCTTGTGATGTTCACCTTGCTGGTTACCGTCATCGCTGGCTGCAGCGGCGGAGGGGGTGCGCCAGCCGAGGCTGTGAACAAGCCGCCAGCAGAAGAAAACAAAGAAATGGCTGCCGAGCCTGCTGAAGAGAAGCAGGAGCCAGCCGCAGATCTGAAGGGCAGAGCTGTTCGAATATCCAATTGGTGGGATGCGGCCCCCAAAGGAGACTCGGAGGCAGATGAACGTGCCCGTGAACGAATCAAAAATGTAGAGAAGAAATATAACGTCAAAATCTCTTATCTGAACACAGACTATGGAGCAACGTCGGAGAAAATATCTTCATCTGTCATGGCGAATGAGCCTTTCGCCGAGATTGTGCGTGTGCCTGACGGCAATATCTGGGGGCTGATGCAGGGCGGGTTTCTGACACCGCTGGATGAATATTTGAAGGAGACAAAGATCCAGCCGGATGTCATTGACTCGATGCGGTTTGGCAGCGATAAAGTATATGGCTTGACCGGGTGGTATACCCCGAATGACAGCGGTATGTTTTATAACAAACGCCTGTTCAAAGAAGCTGGCTTGAAGGACCCGCAGCAGCTGATGGAGGAGCAAAACTGGAACTGGGATACGATGCTGGAGGCGGCCAAGAAGCTGACCGTAGACAAAAACGGAGATGGCAAGATGGATCAGTATGGTCTGTCGGGTGCGTATTATGTGCTGCATGAAATGCTCATCGGAAGCAATGGCGGCAAAATGTACGATGAGGCAACGCAGAAGGCAGCGTTTGACTCGCCCGAAGCTTTGGAAGCGCTTAACTTCCTGCACAGCCTGTACAACGATCATAAAGTCATAAAGGCTAACGCAGGCAATGATTGGGAGGACCCGTCCAAATATTTCTCGGAAGGCAATATTGCAATGTACCCCGGCGGATTATGGGAAGTAGAAGGTCGCATTCTTGACAAGTTAAAGGATGACTGGGGTTATGTTTACATGCCTAAAGGCCCCAAGGCTGCTACCTATCTGGATACGGTAAATAGTACAGAGAGTTTTGTAATTCCGAAAGGCGTTAAGGACGCAGACGTTATTGTGAAAATCTGGGAGGAGCTTCAGGACTTTGATAACTGGCAGGAGAATCATCGTCTATGGCTTGAGAACATTTTGCCAGATGAAACCTCCATTGCTAACGCTATGAACGACAACGGGGAGGTTGAACGGGTCTATGGGGCACGTGCCGGGGGATTGGGTGTAAAAGAGGCTCTTGGCAGTGTAACTGAAAAGTTTGTCAAAGGTGAAGTAACACCTTCCACAGGCGTTGCACAGATCATTGGACCTGCACAAGCTGGCATCCAGAAGGTGTTAAAGGGAGAGAAGAGCAAGTAAGGCGTAAGTATGCAGTTGGAAGTCGTCTATGGAGCTTCAAACGGTAACGGTTGGTGTCAACAGTAAAACAGTATGCATAGCAAAGCAGGATCATTTACTTGAGGGAGGCAGCCCATGTTGAAAAAAATGATGATCAGCAAAATCATGTTGTTTGTTTTGTTTGCCACATTAATTACTCTTTTGTCTGCATGCACGAGTACAAGTGAAAAGCCAGCCGAGCCGGTCGCGAAGCCAGCTGAAGTCGAGACGAGCACAACGCCTGCGAAGGAAGAAAAGGTGGAAGAGGAGGAGCCAGCCCCGAACCTGAACGGACGTGTCATTCGAATCTCTCACTGGTGGGATGCGACACCAAAAGGCGATTCGGAATCCGATGAGCTTGCACGGGAACGGATCAAAATGGTGGAAGAAAAGTATAACGTAAAGATCAAATATCTGAATACAGAATACTGGTCTACGTCTGAAAAGCTGTCTTCCTCCGTGTTAGCTAATGAACCTTTTGCGGAGATCGTCCGAATTCCCGACGGATTCATCTGGGGACTTATGCATGGCGGATTTCTGACACCGCTGGACGATTATCTCAAGGACACTCGGGTAGAGAAGGATGTTATTGATTCGATGCGTTTTGGTGGTGACAAAATCTATGGCCTGGAGAGCTGGTATTCACCAAATGACAGCGGCATGTTCTACAACAAACGCATTTTTAAGGAAGCTGGATTGAAGGACCCGCAGCAATTAATGGATGAGGATAACTGGAACTGGAATACGATGCTGGATGCAGCGAAAAAGCTGACCGTAGATAACAATGGTGACGGAAAAATGGATCAATACGGTCTGGCTGGAGCGCATTACGTGCTTTCCGAGATGCTGATCGCGAGTAATGGCGGCAAGTTATACGACGAGCAGACAGGTAAGGTCACGTTTAATTCACCGGAAGCTATGGAAGCGCTTAACTTCCTGCACAGCTTGTACACCGAGCATAAAGTGATCAAAGCAAATGGAGGCAATGACTGGGAGGATCCAGCTAAATATTTCGGGGAAGGTACGATTGCGATGTATCCAGGCGGGCTGTGGGAGATTGAAGGCCGCATCCTCGATAAGCTCAAGGATGAGTGGGGTTATGTGTACATGCCGAAAGGTCCACAAGCCCAGTCCTATCATGAACCTTTTGGTCAGACCGCAGCTTACGTTATTCCTAAAGGCGTGAAGGATGCAGATGTCATCGTAAAAATCTGGGAAGATCTGCAGGACTTTGATAACTGGCAGGATAATCGCAGGCTTTCCCTTGAAAACATTTTGCCGGATGAAACGTCGATTGCCAACGCGATGAATGATGATGGCAAAGTGCAGCGTTTGTTTGGTGGACGTTTTGGTGGGCTGGGCATCAAGGAGCAGCTGGACAGCGTAACAGAGAAGTTTGTTAAAGGTGAGATCACACCTTCGACAGGTGTTGCCCAGGTTATCACAAAAGCACAGGCAGCGGTGAAAAAGGTGTTAAGCGGAGAGCAGGACAAGAAAAAATGATGCAAGGTAGTTAGAGCATAACGGTGCGGCCCCATACTTTTTTCGAGCGGAGTCAGCTGGGAACACCAATCATGCGGGCCGCATCTTATTCCTTTCACGAACGTCAGCAAAAAGGGGGGCATTGGGTGAAGTTCACATTATCCCGAGTGGTGATCGTCGTTGTCGCGTTAATGCTCGTCGTGGTGTATGCGATATCCAGTTCCGGTGCGAGCGGCGATGCCAAGACCGGAAGTCGATCATCAGATCCGAGTCGTATCATGCCGATATCTGAATCTGCTGCTGAGGATAGCTATGATGCCTATCTGAAGCAATTCCAGAACGAGAAGCGGCCTTTGAGGGAGATTGTCATCCATGGAGCTGATTACACAGCTGCCGAAGGCATGAACCCGCAGGTGATCACGGAGCTCGGCGGCGAGTCAGGCAAGTTCATAAGAACAGAGGAAAGTGGTTCGGTGGAGTGGGAAGTGAACGTTCCCGAGTCAGGTATGTATCACATGTCATTACGCTATTACCCGATTCAAGGGAAAAGCTCTGCCATCGAACGTGAATTGTGGATTGATGGGAAGTTACCGTTCAGCAGTGCACGTAACATGAGCTTTCACCGGGTATGGGTCAACGAAAAATTTGAAATCGAACAGGACAATAGAGGCAATGATCTTCGCCCGCGCCAGGTGGAAGCGCCAAAGTGGCAGGAGTCGATCCTGAGAGATAAAGAGGGCTATTATGAAGAGCCGTACCAGTTTTATTTTTCAGCGGGAAAACATTCCATTAAGCTTGTGTCTACACGTGAGCCGGTGGTGATTGATACCCTCAAGCTGCATCATTACGAGGCTCCGCCATCTTATGCAGAGCTCAAGCAGGAGTATGAGGCAAAGGGATACAAGCAAACCATTGGACATTTGATCAAGGTGCAGGGAGAACAGGCTTCATATAAGTCATCGCCGACACTATATCCCGTTACAGATCGCTCCAGTACATCTACAGAGCCGTATGATGTTTCCAAGATCAGAATGAACACGATTGGTGGGAACAACTGGCGGGTGCCAGGACAATGGATTGCATGGGAGATGGATGTACCTGAGGATGGTTTATACAAGATAGCGATCAAGGCCCGACAAGAACTGCTGAGAGGCATATATTCAACTCGCTCACTTCAGATTGATGATAAGGTTCCTTTCCAGGAAATGATGCAGATTCCGTTCTTCTATGATGCCGATTGGCAGATGAATGTGCTGGGCAATGAAGAGGAGCCGTACTTGTTTTATTTGACGAAGGGAAAACATGAACTGCAGCTTGAGGTGAGTCTGGGTGCGATCGCACCGCTGATTCGTCAGGTTGAAGCCAGTGTGCTCGAGATCAATGCGATGTATCGAAAAATTCTGATGATCACGGGCAATGTGCCAGACCCGTATCGTGATTATCAATTGGATAAACAGATTCCCGATATGGTGGATGTGTTTCGCAAACAGAGTGACATTCTGAACGCAGTCTCTGAAGAGTTAATTCGTTTGACAGGGGAGAAAAGCGACAAAACAGCGATTTTGAATAAAACCGCCTATCAGCTGGCTGATCTGGCGAATAAACCGGAAACCGTTCAGAAACGGCTGTCCCAGTTCAAAATCAACGTCGGAAGTGTTGGCTCCTGGCTTCTGGAAGTACGTGAACAGCCGCTCGAAATTGACTATCTACTGCTTGCCTCACCTGATGAGAAGCTTCCAAAAGCGAATGATTCGGTGTTCAGCAAGGCGGGACATGAGGTGTCGTCGTTCTTCCATTCTTTCTTCGAAGATTATGACACGATTGGCAGCACAGCGGATGAAGATAAGTCCGTCACCGTCTGGATTGGTACAGGCCGCGACCAGGCGCAGGTGCTGAAGGCAATGATTGATGATACCTTTACACCGCTGACAGGCATTAGCGTTAATCTCAAGCTGGTTAATGCAGACGTGCTGCTTCGTGCCTCGCTGGCAGGCGAAGGCCCGGATGTAGCGATGCAGGTTGGCAACGATGTGCCGGTCAACTTCGGAATGCGGCATGCAGCTGAGGATTTGTCTACATATCCTGGCTATCACGAGTTAATCAAACAGTTCAGGGATAGTGCGATGGTTCCGTATAAGTTTGAGGATCAGGTATTTGCGCTGCCGGAGCAGCAGATCTTCAACATGTTATTTTATCGGAAGGATATACTGGAGCAGCTTGATCTGGAGCCGCCGCAGACGTGGGACGACGTGTATGCCATGATCCCGGTGCTGCAAAAACACAACATGGAGATGGCGCTGCCTTTGGCACAGACAACTGGCGTACCCGTCTTGGAAGTCAATCGGGCGTATGCCATGCTGCTGTATCAGATGGGCGGTTCCTTCTATCTAGATAATGGTGCCAGAAGCGGTATGGATACGGAGACGGGACTGGAGGCGTTCAAGGAGTGGACGGATTTCTACACCAGCTACAAGCTGCCGCTGACCTTTGATTTTCCGATGCGCTTCAGAACAGGGGAAATGCCGGTCGGCATCATGGACTATACCTTCTATAACTATTTGTCTGTATCTGCTCCAGAGATTAAAGGGCTGTGGGAATTTATCCCGGTTCCCGGTCTCAAGCAACAGGATGGAAGCATCAAACGTGATGTTGCAAGCGGCGGAACCGCGACCGTTATGCTCAAGCAGTCAAAGCATAAGGATGCAGCATGGGAATTCATGAAATGGTGGGTCAGCAAGGATGCCCAGGTTCGCTTCGGACGGGAAATGGAAGGTCTGATGGGTGCTGCTGCGCGGTATCCAACGGCGAACATTGAAGCATTACAAGAGCTGCCTTGGCCGATTCGTGATTATCGCAGTCTGGAAGAACAGTGGGAGTGGGTACAAGGCGTACCTGAGGTTCCCGGAGGTTACTTCACAGGCCGTCATCTGGATAACGCACTGCGTGAGGTCGTCAATAACGGTACCAACTCAACCGATGCTTTATACGATTATGTGCAGGAAATTAACTACGAAATTCAGCAGAAACGAAAAGAGTTTAAATTGGACGGAATGCGCTAGGGAGGGACTCTTTTGCAAAAGGCAAACCTTGTGACCAAAGCCGGTTCTCAGCCCAAGCGCACGCCTGCAGGCATGCCGGGGAGATGGGAACTCTTTGTCAGAGATATGAAGCGGGATAAACATCTGTACGTCCTTTTATCCCCATATATGCTGTTATTTTTGCTATTCACCGTGTTTCCAGTCATCATCTCGATCTTTTTCAGTTTTACCAACTTTAACATGCTGGAGTTTCCGCAATGGGTCGGCTGGGAGAATTATTCCAAGCTGCTCTGGAATGATGATGTGTTCTTGATTGGTCTCAAAAATACAATTATTTTCTCGGTCGTTACCGGCCCGATCAGCTACATCGCCTGCTTTGTCTTTGCGTGGCTCATCAATGAGCTGAATCCGAAGGTAAGAGCGTTTATGACCCTGATCTTTTTTGCTCCTTCAATCTCGGGCAACGTGTTTTTTATTTGGCAGATTATTTTCTCCGGGGATTCCTACGGCATTATGAACGGTTTTCTGATGAAAACAGGCATTCTTTATGAGCCGATCCTGTGGCTTCAGGACCCGAAATATATGCTTGCCATCATTATGCTTGTACAGCTGTGGCTCAGTCTGGGCACGAGCTTCCTGGCATTTATCGCCGGTCTGCAGACGGTGGATCGTACGCTGTATGAAGCAGGAGCGATTGACGGGGTTCAGAATCGCTGGCAGGAGCTGTGGTATATTACGCTGCCTTCGATGCGCCCTCAGCTGATGTTTGGTGCCGTTATTCAGATTACGGCTTCGCTGGCGGTTGCGGAAGTGGCGACTGCACTGGCAGGTTTCCCGAGTGTGCAGTATGGGGCACATACGATTGTTACACACTTGATGGATTACGGAACGATCCGCTTCGAGATGGGTTATGCGTCGGCCATTGCAACGGTGCTGTTCGGTCTGATGCTGGGCTCCAACCTGCTTGTTCAAAAGCTTCTGAAGAGAGTGGGGGAATAGCAGATGAAGATAGCCCTGCGTATGAAACGAAAAATCAACCGATCCTGGCAGGTCGATGTTCTGCTGTTTCTGCTGCTTGGCGGATTCGGTGCATTTATGGCGGTTCCGCTCATCTATGTCATCAACAATGCCTTTAAACCGCTGGATGAGCTGTTCATCTTTCCGCCAACCCTGTTTGTTCGGAACCCGACATTTGAAAATTTCTCTGATCTGTTTCAGGTAATGAAAAATTCATGGGTTCCCTTCTCAAGATACATTTTTAACACGGTGTTCATTACAGCGGCAGGTACGTTTGGTCATATTATTCTGGCCTCGGCGGCGGCTTATCCGCTGGCAAAACACAAGTTTCGCGGCCATAAAGTATTGTTCACCGTTATTGTGCTGTCGCTGATGTTCTCGCCGCATGTAACAGCCATCCCGAATTATATGATCATGTCAACACTCGGCTGGCTCGACTCATATCAAGCGATCATTATCCCGGCCTTTGCTTATCCGCTCGGCCTGTATCTGATGAAGCAGTTTATGGAGCAGATTCCCGATGCGCTGCTGGAGGCGGCAAAAATGGATGGCGCGAGCGAATACCGGATTTTCTTACAGGTGGTAATGCCGCTTGTCAAACCGGCCTGGCTGACGCTGCTCATTCTGATGATGCAGATGTTGTGGGGAACGGACGGCGGAAGCTTCATCTACAGTGAGCAGCTCAAAACGATGCATTATGCCATGGGACAGATTGTGCAGGGCGGAATTGCCCGTGCAGGGGTAGGGGCTGCTGTAGCTGTCATCATGATGACGGTGCCGATCGTCACGTTTGTATTGTCGCAGAGCAATGTCATTCAAACGATGGCATCATCCGGCATGAAGGATTAAGGGAGGGGATGTTAGAGATGAGAGTGAAATCATGGCTGATCGTTCTGGCAGCTTCCCTGCTGATTGCCGGACTCGGACATAACCAGGCTCATGCGGCACCGTATGAGGGATATACCTACAACTACTGGGGAGATGCGGTAAAATCACCGATTGCGTTTCTCCCTTCCAGAGTCATTACAGGGGATGAGGCTGGAACAGGAACGTGGCAATCTCCACTGGATTTATATGCTGCGAAGAATGGTCTGCTCTACGTTCTGGATTCAGGGAATGCACGAATTGTTGTGTTAAATGAGAAATGGGAAACGGTTCGTGTCATACAAGACTTTAAACATGACGGCAAACAGGACCGCTTTCTGAATCCAGAGGGGCTTTTCGTTACGGAGGCGGGACAGATCTACGTAGCAGATACCGAAAATAAACGAATTGTGGAGCTGAATCAGGACGGTTCATTTGTGCGTGCCATTGGTGCGCCGGAATCAGATGTGCTGAGTGATACGTTTGAATATTTTCCGCGAAAAGTCATTGTGGACAAAGCAGGGCGCATCTATGTGGTTGGCCGGGGTGTCTATGAAGGCTTGATCGAGTTTGATAGTGATGGACGTTTTACCGGCTTCATGGGCACGAACCGTGTGCAGTTTGACCCGGTTGATCTGTTCTGGAAAACGGTGTCCACCAAGGAGCAGCGGGAGAAAATGATTCGCTTTATTCCGCTTGAATTCAACAACGCCGATGTGGATGATGGTGGTTTTATTTACACAACAACAGCGGACAAAAATACGCTATCTGCAGTCAAAAGGCTGAATCCATCAGGTATCGACGTGCTCCGGGTTAACGGTGAATTTGCACCTGTCGGGGACTTGAGCATAAACCGCTCCTCCTTCATTGATATCAAGGTGTCCAGTCATGGAGTTTACCGTGCACTGGATTCCACGCGAGGGCGTGTATTCACGTATAACGAAGACGGCAATTTACTGTATGTCATTGGTCAACTGGGCAATCAGGTGGGCACGTTCAAAAATCCGGTGGCGGTTGAAAGCTACGGTGATGCCATCTATGTGCTGGATCGTGACCTGGGCCGGATCACCGAATTTAAAGCTACAACGTTCGGGAGCCTGGTGAATGAAGCCAATCGATTATACAGTTCGGGAAAACATTCAGAAGCCGCCAAGCTGTGGGAAGAAATATTGCGTCTGGATGCCAATTATGAGATGGCCTATGTCGGGATCGGCAAGTCGATGCTGCGGGAAGGAAAATATAAGGAAGCGATGACGTATCTGAAGCTTGGCAACGATCGTGAATATTATTCCAAGGCACTCGCGAAGTATCGCAGAGAATATATGCGAGAGTATTTCGGCATGTACATGACCATAACAATCGGGCTGCTGATCGGAGTCATTGCATGGCGCCGCATCGCCAGAGCAAGAAATGAGAGGAGGATCGGAGATGTCGCTAATTAAGGAACTCAAATATTCTCTGCATGTAGCTGTACGCCCTTTTGACGGATACTGGGATTTGAAATATGAAAATAAAGGCAGGCTGCGTGTGGCGCTCCTGGTACTGCTTGCAGTGACGGTAACGATGATTGTAAAACGCCAGTACGCAGGGTATGTCGTGAATGACAATTATCCGCTGTCGCTAAACAGCATCAACGAGTTCAAGTATATCGTGCTCCCTTTTTTGCTCTGGTGTATCTCCAATTGGTCGCTGACCACGCTGATGGATGGGGAGGGCAAGTTCAAGGATATTATGATTGCGACCGGGTATGCGATGCTTCCACTGGTCCTGGTCAACATTCCGAATATATTGCTGAGCAATGTCATTACACTGCGTGAATCCTCCTTTTATTATTTGCTGGATTCGTTCGCTATGCTCTGGTTTATATGGCTGCTGTTTATCGGAACGAAGACGGTGCATCAATACTCGGTCATGAAAACGATCACCACCATGCTGCTCACACTCGTTGTGATGGGTGTTGTTATATTTCTGGGCCTGCTTTTCTTCAGCTTGATCCAGCAGATCATCAGTTTTGGCTACACCCTCTATCAAGAGATCACGCTGCGCGAATAGGAGAGGAAGGAGGTACCGGAGATGAAAAGAAAACGTACCGCTATAGTTGCGGTCATACTCATGAGCAGTCTGTTAATTACACAAAGTGTGAATTATGCGGAGGGCGAAACACCGGCGGTTACAGAGCAGCAAACGGCGGATACGCAGGATGCTGGCGTTGGAGCAGTTCAAACCGATCGCGCAGGCAAGGATAATTCACAGGAGGGCTCCTCTGATGTAACTGTGACCTCAGACGCTGCAAAGACTCCAGCGGCAAAGGCTGCGAACAAATCTGCTCAAGCCGAGATGCCTGTCCCTGATGGTATGGAAGCTGTCGCGGAGAACAATGAGCTGATCCTGTATTTGCAGCCGGAGACGACCGAGATTGCTGTAAAGGATAAGCAGAACGGTGTGATATGGTTTTCCAATCCGCAGGATCGGGAGCAGGATGCCATTGCCACGGGGTATAACAAGTCTCAGCTGAATGTGCAGTTTGAGCTGACGTATTACGATAATGCGGGCAATGCGCTGAAATACGATAATTTTACACATAGTGTACAGAGTGGTCAGTTCGAGATTGAAAAAGTAGAGCATGGACTCAACATCGTATACACGCTGGGCGAAGTCAAAAGTGATATCGAAGCGATCCCCAAATATATTAGCGAGGAACGCTTTAACACATTGATTCTCGCGAAGCTGGAGGAGAAGGACCAGAAGGAGATCGAGAAGCGCTTTCGTCATGATGAGCAGAACAAACGTTATGAGAGACGGGACTCCTCTCTGAAGGGCGTGGGCTTGTCAAAGGTCACCCGTATTTTTGAATCCATCGGCTATGATGAAGCTCAGATTGCCATCGACAAAGCAGCTTACGGAGAGGAAGAAAGCGGGGGCGCCAATGTGGTTGTACCCGTTCACTATCGACTCGAAGATGGACGCTTGAGGGTATCGATACCCGAGAATGGCATTGAATATCCGGAAGCGATGAAAATTCAATCCTTGTCCCTGCTGCCGTTCTTCGGAGCAAGCGGGCCTAAGGAAGAAGGCTACAGTCTGGTGCCTGACGGGTCGGGTTCCCTGATTTATTTTAACAACAAAAAGACGTATGCTTCACCTTACAGTACAGCGCTGTACGGCAGTGATCATGCGATCAACCAGCTTACACAGATTCAGAAGGAGCAGAAAGCAAGAATGCCCGTGTTTGGTATGAGTTACGGAGACAAGGGATACCTTGCTGTCATTGATAAAGGGGATGCTGTTGCCTCCGTTGAGGCAGATATCAGCGGCAGGTTGAATCAGTACAACACCGTGCATTCCAGCTTTGCGCTAAGCAGTATGGAGGAGGTCACGCTTACGAATGGCTGGCGTTCCAGCACAGTCAAGCGGTTTCAGGCAGAGCCTTTTCATAACGAGATGGCTGTTGTCTACGAATTCCTGAATGCGGACGATGCGAGTTATTCGGGCATGGCTTCCAGGTATCGGGATTATCTGATTGGGCAAAAGCAGCTCACGCGCCTGGCGGATGATACCACACTTCCTTTTTATGTGGAACTGATCGGTGGCATTCCGAAGAAAAAGTTTTTCCTTGGTATCCCGTACAATGCCTATGAGCCGCTGACCACGTTTGAAGAAGCGCAGGATATCGTAAAGGAGATGCAGGACCTGGGAGTAAAGGATATCCAGCTGCAATACTCGGGATGGTTCAACGGAGGGGTTCATCACGATCTGCCGAAGTCCATCCAGGTTGATAAGAAGCTCGGAGGGATAAAGGGCTTGCAAAGCCTTCAGGCATATATGCAAGAAAATGGCTTCGGGTTGTACCCGGATGTATCTTTTCTGGAGGTGTTTCCGGAGGCTGATGCATTCAGGAAATCGTACGCGTCCCGTCAGATTACGGGCAAACTTGCGCAAATATTCCCGTATCGCATGTCTACGTTTACGCGGGACGAAGAGGCATCTCCGGGGTATGTTCTCAGTCCCGAGGCTGTACCTGGCATTGTAAACGGATTTATGCAGGACTATGCACCGCTCGGACTCAAGGGCATTTCGCTGCGCGATCTGGGTGATCAGCTTCATTCCGATTACAACCGGGCTAAGGTGATCAATCGTGAGCAAGCCAAGCAGGTTGTGGTAGAGCAGCTTGAGCAAGTGAAGGCTTCCTCGGATGCATCTCTGCTACTGGAAGGTGGCAATGTGTACGCCAGTCCTTATGCCAGACATATTGTAGACGCCCCGATGAGCAGCAGTGGATTTAACATCACGGACGAGACGGTTCCTTTTTTCCAGCTGGTCTATCACGGCTACATTCAATACACAGGTACAGCATGGAATATGGCTGAGGATCAGGATTCTCTCAAGCAGATGCTGCGAGCGATTGAAACGGGCTCAGCGCCGTACTATACGTGGTTCCACGCTGATCCGTCCGCGATCAAGCTGACGGGCTTCGACGAGTTATATTCAGCCGATTATCGGCGCTGGATTCAGGAATCGGCCGAACGGTATGCTGAGCTGAACGAGGTGCTGCATGACGTGCAGAATCAAATCATTGTCAAACATGAAAAGCTGAGCGAAGGTGTCTATCAGACGACGTATGAAAAAGGAAAAACAGTCATTGTGAATTACAACGATGCTGCTGTGAATGTGAACGGTGTAAATGTGGCAGCGAAGAGCTATCAGGTAGGAGGTGACACGCCGGAATGAAATTCAAAAAATTATCCTTGGAGCAAAAAAACAGATATTACGGTCTGTACTTCATCCTGCCCTGGTTCCTCGGGTTCCTCTTTCTGTTCATGGTGCCGTTGATCTCGTCGTTCCGTTACAGTCTGAGCAATCTGCAGGTGTCTAACGAAGGTTTTAGTCTGGAATTTATTGGTCTGGCCAATTTCCGCGAGGCTTTATTCTCACACGAATCCTATGTGCGCATGTTGACGGAATCGGTAATCAATATTGTGGTGAATACACCGTTAATCATCATATTCAGTCTGTTCTTTGCCGTTATTCTGAATCAGAAGTTCCGTGGAAGGGTGCTGGCGAGAGCAATATTTTTTCTGCCGGTTATTCTGGCTTCAGGCATTATTGCGAGCATCGAAAACGGCGACCTGATGCAATCCGTTGTCCGTAATGCAAACGATATGACGGGCGGCGGTTTATCTGTTATGAAAAATCTGGATCTGACCATTATGCTGCTTGAGTCTGGCATGAGTCCGATCCTGGTTGAATATTTGACAGGTGCAGTAAGCCGGATTTACGAAATTGTCAGCCAGTCCGGTGTGCAGATTCTGATTTTCCTTGCTGGCTTGCAATCCATCTCTCCATCTCTATATGAAGCTGCCAAAATTGAAGGATCAACGGGATACGAAGCCTTCTGGAAAATCACATTTCCAATGCTCAGCCCTCTGATTCTGACGAATCTGGTCTATACCATTGTGGACAGCTTCATCCGTGATCAGACGAGCCGGCTGGTGGTGGATACGGCCTTCAAAAGCTTTAATTTTGGACTCAGTGCGGCGATGTCCTGGATCTATTTTGCCGTCATTGCACTGATTCTGTGGGTAACCACTGCGATTGTGTCCCGCAAGGTTTTTTATCAAAATTAGCTAAATAATTTGAACTCATCTTTTACCCAAAACGGAGAGGGAGGCCTGACATGAAGACAGAAACCGCAGCAGGACAGCCGTCTGTGAAAAGGGAATGGCTGCAGCGCCTGGGTTCCACGGCCTACTGGTTTGAAGGGATCAAGAAGTGGGCATGGATTCTGGTCCGGTTTGTGCTGATTTTTGGCATATCATTTGTAATTCTTTATCCCATTTTATTGAAAATATCGATATCCTTCAAAAGCATGTCCGATCTGTATGACCCCACGGTGATCTGGATTCCGCGAACCTTTACGTTAGAGAACTTCAAGCTGGTCTTCACAGCGATGAATTACCCTGGCGTGCTGATGAATACCCTGTGGCTATCGTCAGCGGTGATGCTGCTGCAGACGATAACCTGTGTGCTGGCAGGCTACGGGTTTGCACGAATCAGGTTCAAAGGCAGCGGTTTGCTGTTTGCTGCAGTCATCTTTACCATCCTGGTGCCCACGCAGACAATTATGATCCCGCTGTATCTGAATTTCAAAAACTTTGATGTGATGGGGCTGATTGAGCTGTTTCGCGGTAGCCCTGCCAATCTGATCAACACGTACTGGCCGTTTCTGATCTCGGCAGCCCTTGGTATGGGGGTCAAGACAGGCTTATACGTGTACATTTTCCGCCAGTTTTTCAGAGGTATTCCGCGTGAAATCGAAGAGGCAGCGTATGTGGATGGAGCGGGGTATTTCAGAACATTCGGGCGAATTATTCTGCCAAACGCGATACCTTCTATGGTTACCGTCATGCTGTTTTCGTTTGTATGGCAATGGAATGATTCATTTTTCACCAATATGTATCTGAACGAACCTAAGGTGATGTCGTCAATGATGTCATCATCCGGGTTCACGATTGCAACCTATTTGACGGGTGGCGGTCAGGCTGCTGCCTCGTATACGCAAGATCCGTTTTTCATGTCAATGATGATGAACACCAGTGTGCTGATGGCAATTTTGCCACTTATTATTATTTATCTGTTCGTTCAGCGTCATTTCGTAGAGAGTGTGGAGCGTTCCGGTCTTGTAGGATAACGTTGATCCGGAGCTGTGATACAGGAGATACGAAACTGAAGCTGAAGAGGCTGGAAAGCACGAGCATGATGATGGAAAGATTGCAGGCCATTCGGGGCGACCTGTCTAAACAGACGGTCTCCTGAAAGGTACTGCTGGCATTGAATGTTGGCTGCTTAGGTCAGGAAGAGGGGAAGAAAAATGCAAAGTAATACGCGACGAGAAACACAAGTGAAACCGGATAAGAGAATTACGATCGACGGAGGAATCCGTTATCAGCGTATAGACAACTTCGGGGCTTCGGACGCATGGTCGATGGAACCACTCGGAAGGTATTGGAATGAAGAGAACAAAGCTCGGGTAGCTGATCTTTTGTTTTCCAGAGAAAAGGGAATCGGATTATCCGCGTGGCGTTTCAACATTGGTGCAGGCTCGGCAGAAACGGATCAGAATCGCATTCCTGACCCGTGGAGACGAGCGGAAGCTTTCAAAATGGCGGAGGAAGGGGAATATGACTGGAGCAAGCAGTCAGGTCAGCAATGGTTTCTGAAGGCAGCTTATGATCGGGGTGTAGAGACACTTATCGCCTTTGTAAACAGCCCTCCGGTATGGATGACCAGGAATGGTCATGCTCAGCCTGATCCTGAAGTCGGTTCCACTAACCTGAGAACAGGGTATGAAGGCAAATTTGCAGCCTATCTTATGGATGTATTGGCACATTTCAAGCAAAAAGGGCTCGCTTTTAATTACATCAGTCCGATCAACGAGCCAACCTGGGACTGGAACCAGGCTTGGCAGGAGGGCAATCGCTACAATAACGATGATCTGAAACAAGTCATTCTTGAGTTATATCGTCAGCTGCGGCAGAGCGACCTGCACACGCGAATCAGCGCACCCGACGGTGTGGAGATTACTTCACTGCTGGACGATGAATATTATCGTCAGTTTGCGGGCAGCGGAACCTATTCCAGTGGTGCAAACCAGCTGGGGACAGGCAAATACCGGGAGTACATAAAAGACCTGATTGGCGATCCTCAGATGAAAGAAGCCATTGGCAACAAAATCGCGTCCCATTCCTACTGGTCCGACTACAGTAATCCGGGAGATGATCGACTGGTGAGGCTCAGGCAGCTGCTACACAACAACCTCATCCATTACGATCAAGACAGCAAGTATTGGGTTACGGAATATTGCATTTTGGGGGATTATGGCCCTGGACGTGATTTAGGCATTGAGCCAGCGCTGCATGTCGCAAGAACGATTCATTTTGATCTGGTTGAAGCACATGCTGCAGCCTGGCAGTGGTGGACGGCTGTCTCCAAGGTGGATTATAAGGATGGATTGATCTATACGGATTATCAGGAAGCTGGAGACGAGCAGAACATTCTGCCCTCGAAAATGCTGTGGGTACTCGGCAATTACAGCCGATTCATCCGTCCCGGAGCAAAGCGAGTCGAACTCAACGGATTAGGAGAGGAAGCTGACAGCGGCCTGCTCGGTTCTGCCTACATTCATGAGGCTGAGCAGACGTTAACGGCTGTTTTCGTAAACCATGGCGAACACGATAAGTGCATTCAAGTGAATCTTCGGGAACTGGGCTTGAATGGTCCAATTACCACAATGGAGTCTTACGTAACCAGTGCTGAACTTGATTTAGCTTCTCAAGAGACGGTTACAGCCGAGACAGGAGAGCAGTCATTTATCCTGACCATTCCGGGGAAATCTGTTGTGACCTTTACTGGTGGTGTTAAAGAAAAGAATTAAAAAAGTAAATAGTCAGGGTTCAACTCGATATCGCCCATGATATAATGGAACTTGATACATGCAGAAATATGTTATTAAGCTAAATTCTGTCATGGGCTTTTCTAATACCTATAAGTAAATAGAAAGGAGAACAAGGAACAGGATGAATATTCGTACGGTGGCGTTGGCCATTTTCACACGTAATGATGATGAGGTGCTTGTGCAAGAGTTTCGATTCCCCGGAATTTCAACCACGTTCTATCGCCCTGTTGGCGGTACAGTTAAATTTGGAGAAAACAGTGAGCACACATTAACACGAGAAATTAGAGAAGAGTTAAATCAAGAGATAGAAGTTTCACAGCTGGTAGCTGTAATCGAGAATATTTTTGGCGTTGAAGAGACAGGGCATGAAATTGATTTTATTTATGAAGCAAAATTTAAGAACACCCATGTGTACAGTCAGACGGAGCTTCAAGGTACAGAAGGCAAAGAGTCCTACAGAGCTGTTTGGAAGTCCATACACGATTTTGATGAAACAAAAGCGGACATAAAGCTTGTTCCAGATGGACTACTGGCTCTATTAACTGGGAAAAAGAGCAGAGATTCTCAACCTATAATTCATATCAGGACAAGGTAGAATCCAATACGTAATGTAACCCAATCATATCATCCGAAAAGTGAGGGAATTCATGAAAATCAGGAGAAAGAGAATGATGATTTTGTATACTTTTTTCATAATCATCGCTTCTTATTTCGTATTAGATCCGCTCATTGTTCTAGATCGAACAGATCAAGCGTTGGGGGATTATGATTTTGTTCGGTCATCGCCTGATGCTGAGGTGTTAATTGAAGGAACAGGAAAGCAGCAAATTTCAGATGATCAAGTGTTCACCACCCTGAAAATCATTCGTACAAACTGGAATAAAACCCCACTGGCTCTGGATGAAGGAAGTATAATTGAAGCAAAAGAATATTTTGTTGTGTATCGCAATCTAACAATTATGGGATCGCAGTGGATTCCTGGCAGAAGTTTATTCGGTATGGGAACAGATTATGTGCATGTGAAAAAAGGAGAACGAAGAACGCTGTATTTGGCGTTTAATCCAGAAACCAATAAACTATTGATATTGCCTTCCAATCTGGTCAGTCGATGAAAGATAATCACACAACAGAATGCATAACCGGAACAAAAGTGCATAACCGAACACGTATAAGCGCTAAACTCCAAATTGCTTAAGATGATGATCCAGGTGCTTATATATGCCTTTACCCCATTGCTCGGTTGTTAATTTTCCGAAGAAGGGATGGGGATGGCGGGAGAATTTTTCAGGATCACCTTGTTGAAAAACAACAATCTGCTGCTGGAGCTTTTCTTTCTCTTCCAAAAACTCTCTCTGGTCATTAATAATAATGGTCGAAATCGTTGACATGTTATGAGGCAGGGGCTTTTCATTATAAAACATTGGTTTCGCAAACGGTCCAATAAGTCTTCCAAGTAATCCTCTAGGCGGAAAAGCATTACCTAATGGAATATCATGAAAGGCTGAACAGTGAGCCAGCATTTGGGAGACCTGCATCGTTCCCCATTTAGGGACAGATATTTCACTAAGATGATTCATCCGCTCTGTAATCTCATCAGCATTTATCGTAATAAATATACTTTTCACAGAAACACCCCTATCCTTCAGGATATAAAATACAAACAAAACTAGCATTATTCTATTATTGAGAGGTTTAACTTCTTGTTATCAAGAATAATAAAATATGGTAAGTTTAGTCAACGTACTATGGAAGAATTACAATAGAAAGCGGAGGCTGATTTAAATGGAAAACAAGGAAACGTTTAATCTTGTGGTTAATGAATATGAACAATATAGACCCGTCTATCCGAGCGAAATGTTTGAAGATATTTTTACATATGTACAGATCGATCAAGAAGATTCCATTCTGGAGATTGGATGTGGAACAGGGCAGGCTACCGGAGGTTTGGTAAGTAAGGGCTACACAAACATTACGTGTATTGAACTAGGGAGTAACCTGGCACAGTTCACCGCAGATAAATTCAAGTCCTATCCCTCGATTCGAGTGATTAATACTTCCTTTGAGGACTGGGATGAGGAAGGAAAGCGTTACTCCTTAATTGTGTCAGGAACAGCCTTTCATTTCATCAAACCGGAGATCGGTTATCGCCGCGCTTGGGAACTGCTCGAGGATCAAGGTGGTATCGGCCTTTTTTGGACGATTCATGTTCCGACTTTTGACCCACTGCATAATGAGATTCGTTCCCACTACACCGCTTTAGCCCCTCATCTGGATGATTCTCACTATCCTTCGCCAGATGAAGTAATTCAGGAGCGTAAAGAAATTACAGAACAATCCGGCTTGTTCACGGACATTGAGGTTAAGGAGTATAACTGGATACAGACTTGCTCCAGCGAAGAATATGTCGCGTTATTAAATACCAATTCAAAGCATCAACAGCTGGCTGGGGATGTTCGGCGTTCACTTCTGGAGCGAATCAAACATTCCATTGATGGTGCAGGAGGAACTATAGATAAACAGCACAAGGTTGCTCTGTTTCTAGGGAGGAAGAACCTATGAGTGATCTGCGTTCAACATACAATATTCAAACGGCGGTGTTAAGTTTTCAAGAGGAGTTGGAGCGGTTAAAGGTTCAGGCCATCATGGGGTGGCCCAAGGAGTTCCGCAATCTGGAGTGGTATGGTTTGAAAAACGGGATGCGTGTATTGGAGGTCGGAAGCGGTCCTGGTTACATCACAGAGCAGTTGCTGAACAATCTGCCGGACAGCGAGATCACCTCGCTTGAGATTGATCATACGTTACAGGCGCAAGCCAAAGAACGGCTGAAAGACGTTTCTTCCGAGCGATTGAAATTTGTAGAATCCTCCATTTATCAGATCGATCTGCCGGATGAATCGTTTGATTTTGTCGTGGCAAGACTGATCTTTCTTCATCTGAACAATCCTGTCGAAGCTGCGCAGGAGATTTATCGTGTGCTCAAGCCCGGCGGCCGCCTTGCCATTATAGATGTGGATGATGGTGTTTTTGGGGCAGTCAATCCGGACGTTCCTGCAATGCACACCGTATTGATGAAAATTGCGAAGGTTGTTGCACAACACGGCGGTAATCGGTTAATTGGCAGAAGTTTGCCGCGACTCCTTTCTGAGAGCGGATACATTAATATTGACATTGATTCCGTTCTGCAGCACAGTGACGTACTGGGCATCGAAGGTTTCAAGCAGCAGTTTAACCTGCAGCGTTTTGTACATTTTGTAGAAAAAGGTGTGATCCGTTCGGATGAATTCGCTCAGCTGCAGCGAGCTTCTGGAGCGATAAATCACTCACCGGAAGCCTATGCCATGATGAATTTTATTACAGCTTGCGGCACGAAGCCGCTCTAAGAATTCTATAGGTTTGAAACAACGATTATTTGTACGAATACTGTTCATGAGACGGTAAGCTTTCTAAGAGACGGAGGATGGGAATGAATATCACTCAAGCTTTTCAGGAAACTGTAGTTCAAGGAGATCACCAGGGCATGATTGATTTGCTAAAAAAATATGAACATTCTAACAGGCTGTCTGTCAATGAACGCGGCTGGGTGTACTGGAATGTTTCAGATGGCTATGCCTTGTTAAGAGAGCCGAAACCGCTGTATGCCAATCATCTGGCATTCTTCGAATGGGGAAAAGAAAACCTCGCGCCGGAGCAGTTACACTGGATCGTTACGGACTCGACACAAGCGTTGTCACTTTCTCTAGGAAACGACTTTAATCATTGGATCGATTGGTACCAGTATGCTTGCGATCATGCACCGAAGCTGGATTCCAATCGCGGCGCTCGTTTCGAGAGCCATCGGGCATTATGCGGCACGTTCTGGGCATTAGAGAGGTACAGCGAGATGGCCCAAGCACTGGAGAACATGGAACAGCTCATTGAGGAAGATGATCAGTGGTGCAATCTTCTTTTTGCCCGGATTACATATAACAAACAGCGTCTGGCTTATCTGTATCACTCCAGAGACAACAAAGGAGTAGATTCGCTACTGCATGAAACGTTGCTTTTTATAGACCAGATTGACTGGTCTTCGCTAGACCGGGTGAAAAAAGAGGAAGTGATCGGCAGCTGGCAGTGGCTAAATGCATCCAGAAGCTCACAGAGAGATATTCACATTGCGATGAATAATCTGGCATGTATTTTGACGGATATTAAGAAGCATGAGGAAAGTGTGGAGTTGTTCAGGGGGCTGGTGGATAGCGGATATACCTTGAACGGGTATGCTTTTTCCAAGTATCTTTGTTCGGTTTGGGAGTCAGAAGGGATTGAGGCTGTTCGCGAAACGTTAGCGGCCTGCGCGACTTTTGAAATGTCTGAATTGGTTCAATATAGCCCAATGTTATCTGAAGTCCTGGAGCAACTTAAGCATGACAAGAATGAGAATTAGTAGAGGGCAGTAAGAAAGTAGGAATGTATGTGATGATGCACGATATTTTGTTCAGTAGGTATCCGAATGTGAAAATTGTTGAATTAACAGGGGGCTATACCAATAAGACCCTTCTACTTGAGGGAACTGATCCATTGATCATTGCCAAAATCTATCATGTGAATAATACAGATGCAAAAACAGAAATAAGTGCACTTAAACTGTTAACTCATTCTAAATTGACTCCGCGAGTGTATGATTCCTTTGAAAAAGATGAATGGTTGTTTGTTACGATGGACTACGTTCCGGGAGTAAACGTGCAGGCGCTTATCGATCAAGGTGGCCTGGATCAAGCCAAGACAATATATGAGCAGCTTGGGGTATATCTTGCCACAGAGGTGCACTCCATCAAACGAAATCATGGTGAAGCAGAACTGCCAGTGTTAGAAGAGTCAGCTATTCATGTGCACGAACTGGAGTTTGTCCCGTCTGAGATGCTCAGTACAGTAAAAGAGGTATTGACCACTCTGGAGCATGGAGAGCATACGTTGATTCATGGCGATTATGGACCGCATAATGTAATGTTATCTGAGAATTCGATGTTCATCTTGGACTGGGAGTGGGCAGGATGGGGCAATCCTCTGTTGGATGTCGCATGGGTAGTGTGGTTTGTATATCTTCATTATCCTCATATGGCGAAGGAACTCTCAGAAGTTTTCCTCAATGCATATACAGAACGTACAAATATTGAAATAACAGGTGAGGTGATTCGGACATATTCCGTATCGAAGGTAATACAGATTATGAACCGAATTAAACATGCTCATCCAGATGTACAGAAGGAATGGCTGCGAAGATTGGAATGGACGCTGCAAACTAACTTTGGTGTAAACAAAGGAAACGATTAGGAGGAATATCAAATGACTGTTCAGGTAAAACCAGTTTCGGTGGATGATTGGTTTGCATGTACTCAATTAGAGGTAACTGAAGAACAGAAAAAAACGTTCCCTGCACCCGTCGTTTATTGGTTGGCTGAATCCAGATTTGTTACAGATTTTCATCCCATGGCGATCTACAACGGTACGAATCTGGTTGGTTTTGCAGTGTATTCCGATCAAGCTCATGATATGGGTGACTATTGGCTTCCTGCTCTAATGATTGACAGTAAGTTTCAAGGCAGAGGGTATGGAAAAGAAGCATTGCTGGCTTTAGCTCAATGGATGCAAACAACGCTGAACTGTGAACGTATTCTGATAGGACATAGACCTGAGAATCGGGCGGCAAGTAGTTTGTATGAATCTCTCGGTTTTCACCGGATAAGTGAAGAACTTATCGATGGTGAGGTTGTTCGAGCTTTGCAGTGCAATTGATGGACGATATCTGCTTGGGTACAACAGTTTATTCAAATAGGAGACAGGATTATGGATTCAATACAATTTAAAGTTGAATATTCAGAAGAGCAAAAGGCTTCCGTTATTAGTATTTATGTTAATGATGAATCTTTGATCGAGCGCATGAAGCGTTACGAAGCCCAATTCGAGTCCGAAATTGCTGGTTTGTATGAAGGGCTTAATATCGATTTGGTGGATCATATTGAAGCGCACTTTACAGGCAGGCTGCAGGAGGATGATATCTTTAATTATGAAGGAAAAACCTTAGTTCTGGGCTGTAACTGCGGACTGCCAGATTGCTGGCCGCTGTTGGTGAAAATCACAGAAACAGGTGACTCCATCATGTGGAGTCATTTTGAACAACCCCATCGAGCGGAAGATTCCCCGGGAGGATACTGGGATTATTCCAATTTTCCCCCTCTCCATTTTCAAAAAAGAGAATATATTGAACAGCTCAATAACATCTCCAGGTCTGATTGACCCGCTCGAATCGTTTTCTAGAGAGGAGGTACAAGAAGTTGAACATTTTCAAAAAGCTGACCTTCTGGTTTGTGCTTTTCTCGTTATTAGTCTGTTTCAACAATCTATCTGGAAATGATGATAAAAATATTTTGATTTATTTGACGAATCCGTTCAATCCTTTTTTGAACAAGTGGTTGACAGGTATCAATACCAACCCGGAGACCACTTATTTGTTTCAACCGTTAATTTATGGATTGCATCTGCTTTTTTGGACAGGATTAGGTCTGATTATTGACAAGTTATTAAAAAAGGATAAGAACAAGAAACACACCGGGAGGTGACGAATTTGTCTCGTTTATATGGAGAACGCATCGTGCTCAGAGAATACCAAGACGCCGATCTGGAGTATATGAAAAACTGGGTCAATGATCCGAGTATAACAGCCAATTTATCAGACAATTTCTTATATCCTCATTCAAGTTATGCGACAGAATCTTTTTTCAAAACGATGGTTGAGGGGACGTCTGCAAACAAAAGTTTTGTTATCGGAGATGCAGCATCACTGGAATATATAGGTCAAGTTGACCTGTATAAAATTGATTGGAAAAACCGCTTTGCTTCGCTAGCGATCGTGATTGGAAGAAAAGAATGCTTGGGCAAAGGTTATGGCAGCGAAGCCATCCGCCTTCTTCAGAGGTTCGCTTTTGAAGAACTCAATCTAAACCGCTTGGAACTTGAAGTATATGAGTATAATCAGGCGGCTCACAAGTGTTATATCAAGTGTGGATTTCAAGAAGAAGGGCGCTCTCGAAAGAAAATATATAAGAACGGCACGTATTGGGACAGTATAGTGATGAGTATTCTGAAAAATGAATATGAAAAATGAGCATACTTATCTGCAGGTTTGTGTATTTACCGCGTCATAGCCCAAGGGCTGGACAGCGGTTTTTTTATTTCCAGCATGCAGCTGCGTGAAATTATTTAAAACATTTGCAACAATTGTGATCAACAATACAGCAATATTGTTTAGATTTAATCGAAATAACTGTGATACAATTCATTGTAAAGCGCTATCATTTTAAATTATTGAACTATATTGCTATTTATATTCTGAGAAGGGAGATCCTCATTGATGTTAACCATACACACCCCGACGAATATAGCATTGCAGGAGAATGAAGTTTATGTGCGGTCAGAAGCTGATAATTTTCAGGATGAATGGCCTGTGCATACGCATAACGGTTATGAGATTCATTATTTTATTCAAGGGGATGCAACCTTCTTGATCGGTGACCGAATATACAAGCCGCAGCCTGGAGATATGTTTATTTTTAGAGGCGGAGTTCCCCATCGGATTAATCCTTCCAGGGAGATTGTATACAAGCGAAGTTTTGTTAATTTTACGGAACTTCTGCTAATGGACATGCTCGAGCTTAGTCAATTAGATAATCTCATGTCCATATTTCGTCATCCGAATGGACTATTGGTACACTGGTCTCCCGAGGAGCGTGAATACATTACAGGCACATTTAAAGGGATCAAAGAGGAGATGGATGCCCGAAGTACGGGATGTAAAACGATGGTCAAACTAATACTTACTCAATTGCTGCTGCGAATTTATCGGAAAATGACCAGTGAACAGTCCGTCGATCCGATTCCGATTTCTTCACAGAAACAGTCCAGTGTGAGCCGGGTTTTACATTATTTAAACCAGAATTATGCGGAGAATGTTTCGCTGGATGAACTCTCCCAAACGTTGCATTTGAATAAATATTATATCTGTCATTCCTTCAAGGAGACTACGGGATATACCATTAGTAATTATGTCATACGCAAAAGGGTAGCAGAGGCCAAAAAGCTGCTGATCTCCACAGATGAATCTATTTTGTCCATATCGGAGACACTTGGCTTTAATACACCTGTATATTTTAGTAGGGCTTTTAAACAATATGTAGGTGTCTCACCTCAGCTTTTCCGTAAAAACGAATTGCTTAACGCAGTTAAACACCATTAATTCCTCTTAAGGAGATGTTGATATGACAAGAAAAACATGGATTAAAATGAGCATCAGCGTTCTAATGATAGCGGTGCTTGTCATGCTGACTGCTTGCAATAATACGGGGAGCAACGCCAGTGGTAAACAGTCAACGCTCGATTTCTTATGGTTCTCGGATGGGAACGAAGGAGAAGTTGTTAAACAAATTATTAAAGATTACGAGCAGAACAATAGCAACGTTAAAATCAATCTCATCGAAGTCGGCTTTAAAGATATCCAGACCAAATTAAAAACGATGTTATCTGGAGGTAAACCGCCAGCATTGAGCCGGGTTACAGATACGGGGTCTTTTGCGAATCAGGCCGTTGATCTTACCCCTTATGTAGGAAATGCGGAACAATTCGAGGATCAATTTATCGATTCCCTTAAACCTTATTATGTTATGGACAACAAACTGGTAGCCGCGCCGATGGATGTCACAGCGAATGGGCTGATTTATAACAAAACCTTGTTTGATAAAGCCGGTGTCAAGGTGCCAACTTCTCCAGATGAGGTATGGACCTGGGATGAATATATCGCTGCATTGAAACAGGTGATGGCCAAAGGCGGAGCGCGATACGGGATGGTATGGGATGTCACTCCGCATCGGTGGTCTACGCTGTTGTACCAGAATGGTGGAAGCATCTTGACGGAGGATGGCAGCGCGGCAGCGATTAACAGTGAAGCTGGAATTCGTTCTATGGAGATGTTCAAGCAGCTTCATCAAGAGGGAATCATGCCTGAATCGGTATGGCTCGGTGGAGAGAACCCGAACAACCTGTTCCGTTCCGGTACGGTAGCAACTCACTGGGCTGGTAACTGGATGATTAACAACTATAAGGATATTACCGACTTCGAATGGGGAGTTACTTATATGCCAAAAGGTACGCAGCGTTCTTCCGTGCCAGGAGGAAAGTTCCTTATGGCTTTCAAAGGCAGTGGACAAGAGCAGGAGGCAGCTAAATTCATCGAATATTTAACGTCCAAGGAAGTCAATTCGAAATATAATCAGGAGTCATTGTTCATGAGCCCACGTAAAGACAGTGCCAAGCTGAATTATGAATTTGGCAAGGAGATGTTTGAAGTTTTCTCCGATGAACTGAAAAACAGTTCGCCTCTTGCAGCGAGTGACTGGTCCAAGCAAACACTGATTTCCAAAATTTCAACGGACTTGAAAAACAATATTATGGACGTATTATCCGACAAAGCAACACCGCAACAAGCTTTGGACATTATGGCCAAGAAGATTAATGAAGCGATTGCCAGTCAATAACACGCAAAGCGTGACATAAAGTTACGTGGTAATAACAACGGGGGCTTACCGATTCCTGTTAAGCCCCCTTTCCATGTACTTATAAGGAAGGAGCACACAGATGAGTGAAACACAACGATCCAATCCAAAAACCTTGGCAAGACAGAACAGGAAGCTTCTCATCGCTCCGTATCTGTTTATACTTCCCAACCTCCTGATCTTTGGTATTTTCATCGTTTTTCCCTCTTTGTTGGGATTGTATTATTCTTTCCATGTTTACGATGGACTGAATCCGATGAAGTTCAACGGTCTGGACAATTATATCAAGATCATGACAGATGGGGAATTCTGGTCAACCATTGGCCGAACAGGCATCTATGCCGTCATTGTTGTTCCGCTAATTTATGCAGCAGCATTAGGTATTGCTTTGCTGCTTGCTCGTGAGATTCGAATGCGCGGCTTCTTCAGGGCGATATTTTACTGGCCAACCATGATATCTTTTATCATCGTAGGTTTGACCTGGAAGTGGATTTTCGGAGATTCGTTTGGCATTCTGAATCATTTGCTCACGATGGCAGGTGCCGAGCCGATCGGCTTTCTGACCTCATCTTTCTGGGCCAACACGGCTGTAATTATTGCAACAGTATGGTCACGGGCGGGCTTTTTCATGGTCATTTTTATCGCGGGCTTGCAGGCTATACCTACAGATTATTATGAGGCTGCTCGCTTGGATGGAGCAACGGGTACCAAAGTGTTTCGTTATATTACCCTGCCGCTATTGAAGCCGACAAGTTTACTCGTGGTCATGCTTTGTCTCATTGACGCGTTTAAAGCCTTTCCACTTATGTTTGCGCTTACAGGCGGGGGCCCGGGCAAAGAAACCACTTATATTGTTCAATATATTTATGAGATTGGCTTTAACAGGCAGGAATTAGGTCTTGCCAGTGCCATGTCCGTCGTTTTGTTTATACTTATTGGCGGTTTCTCGGCGCTTCAATTCCGCTTATCGAAAGGAGGGGCTGTCTGATGGTGATGAAACCTATGGCCAAAATAATGATCTACGGTATATTGATTGTGGCCGCAGTGTTGTGGCTCCTGCCTGTGCTGTGGGTTGTGATCTCTGCCCTGAAGACCAATAGCGATCTGTACAGCTTTCCTCCCAAATTGTGGCCAGATCCAGTGACCTTTGAACATTTCACGGCGGCATTCAAAAAAGGTGATTTTGGCTTGTATTTTATGAATAGTACGATTGTCACGCTGTCTTCAACGCTGCTGCTGCTGTTGATTAACTCCATGGCAGGTTTTGCACTTGCAAAGTATCGTTTCCGTGGAAGCTCAATCATATTAATTGCTTTTATCTCGACTCTTATGATTCCCATTGAGGTTATCATGATTCCGATCTTCAAAGTCCTAAGTGCACTTGGTCTATATAATACGCTGCTTGCAATCATTATCCCGCCTGCCGCAACTCCGACAGGGGTGTTCCTTATGCGGCAATACTTGCTGACCGTACCGGACGAGCTGCTGGAAGCGGCACGGATGGATGGAGCAGGTGAATGGAAAATTTACTGGAGCATTATTCTTCCCATAGCAAAGCCGATCCTCGCTGTGCTTGCAATCTTTTCTTTTATGTGGAGATGGGATGACTTTGTATGGCCGTTAATCGCAATTAGTGATCCATCCAAATATACGATCCAGCTGGCGCTCTCTAATTTTATTGGGGAATACAACGTCGATTGGGGAAGCCTGCTTGCGATGTCCGTCATCACGATGCTTCCGGTACTGATTGTATTTATGGTTTTCCAGCGTTATTTTGTCAGCGGTATGATTACTTCAGGCATGAAAGGATGAGCTAGATGTTAGAACCCACCCGTAGCGGGATGCAAACTTTGGATTACAAGCCCATGAAATTGGGCGGTAATCAGGTTATCAATCATTGGTTAATCAGTGGCATATATATGCAGCCTGTAGCTTTTGTTCCAACAACGATGGAAGGCGATATTAATGATTGGCTTATTGATGGCTTTGCCATTCATGAGAACCCGTGCAGACAGGAATTTGTTGAAAATAGAAGATCACAATCTGTACCCCGATTTTTTGAACAATTAAGTGAGTTCCCAAGTCCCGGGGATCATTTTGAGGGGGAACAGGATGGGATGCCCTGGGAGATTTATTCTCCCTGGGGCAATCCACGAGTAGAGAGATCAGGTTTTTGGTTTGTACCTACCCATCTTCGCAGTTATGCGGCGACACGCCTCGTATCTCCGGTCGCTCATACGGCCTCATTCCGAATCAAAACGTATGGAAGCTTGACACTGTGGATCAATGGAGAACAGGTGACGGATTTTGCGCCGCTCGTTCGCAACAAGGAGCAGGAAGTCGTTATTCAAGCCGAGCTGCTCGCCGGAATCAATGAGATTTATGCCTGCTGGGAGGATCTGGCTGAACGAGATACGATGTATGCATTTGCAGTAGAATACCTTGGGAACGAGCAGTTACATATTTCACTGCCTATTGCTTCCCATTTGGTAGAGCCTGTGCAATCCGCTGAGCGAGCACTGGAACAAGCCTATTTCGCTTCAGATATTTTTAGAGGTGAAGAGATTAAGCTTCGTCTTCCACTTCCCTTGCCAGATATGGTTAGAGAGATGCATGTCGAGTATGGCAACTTCTTTGATGGCACCGAAAACAAAACGATTCACATCGCTGAGAAAGAAACGGATCTGATTCTGGGACATACCAATGAACTCGGCCACCACTACGTATATTTCACGCTGACGATCTCGGTTTCAAACGTATTGTTGACCAAGAAGTTTGGCTGTCAATCCTACGATACCCGTTATGATGAGGCTGCTCAGCAAGCTAAGGATATTGAAGCACGGAAATCTTTGGCTCTGCAATGTATCGCCGAGAAGGGAAGCTCTAACATTCACACAGCGATCGCTATGCTCAAAACCAATGGTAATGTGCAAGAGGCGGAGAACATGCTACTGGAAGGCATCGAAGGCATTGAACAGCGGAAGGATTGCAGCGATTTTTATCTGGTTGGACTGTTCCGTCTGTGGAGAGATGAACGAAATAGCGGTTTGTTCAGTGAAGCGTTCTGGGATCGGGTAAAAGCAAGTATTCTGAACTATCGTTACTGGATTGATGAGCCTGGTGACGATGTGATGTGGTTTTTCAGTGAGAATCATGCCTTGTTGTTCCACACCAATGAGCTTTTAGCTGGACAACTGTTTGGGGAAGAAATGTTCACGAATAGTGGGGAAACAGGTGAAGTGCATCGTCTGAAAGCAGAGGAGAGACTTGCCTTATGGTTTGAGCGCTTTATGGACGAAGGATTGGCAGAATGGAATTCCAGTGCATACATTCCCATTGATGCCGTTGGACTCTTGCATATCTATGAGTTTGCTCAGAATGAACAGCTTAGAGAGCAAGCGAAAAAAGCAATGGATTTGTTATTTTATTATATTACGGTACAAATGCACCGAGGGGTTATGTCTACGACGTTTGGCCGTAGCTATGAGAAGGAATTGCTGGGTAGTTATGCGGCGGGAACAACGTCCATGTGCTGGATCGGTTATGGTGTCGGTCACGTAAATAATTATTCAATCAGCAATGTAGCCTTGAGTTTATGCGATTACATGCCTCCTGCGGAATACCAGGAACATCTCTTGCTTGAGGAAAATCAGCAGCTAACGTTTACCAATCAGCAGGGCAAGGGAGGATATGCCAAACTCTATCATTATCGAACAGCGGAGTACGCACTTTCATCTATCATACGCTTTAGACCAGGCAAGCAAGGTTATCAGGAGCATGTCAATCATCTCTCCTTGTCACCTGAAGCGCAGGTATGGGTGAATCATCCCGCAGAAATATACAAGCATGGAGATGGCCGCCCTTGCTTCTGGGCTGGTAACGCGATTTTGCCCGACGTCGTTCAGCATGAAGCTATAGCTTTGATGATGTTTGATATTCCAGCAACCCATACTTCCGATTGGACACATGCTTATTTTCCTACAAGTTTCTTTACAGAGTGGGCAAAGCATGAGAACTGGTATTTTGCCCGTCTGGATAAAGGGTATGTGGCACTATATGCAGCGAATGGAATGAGCATGGAGAAGAACGGAGTGACAAGAGAGCGTGAGCTTATTTCCCCAGGATTGCGTAATGCCTGGATCATCAGGGCAGGAAGCGAACTGCAATTCGGATCATTTAGCAACTTTATTAACCAGGTTTGCTCCGCCAGCCCGCAATTCGACAGCGCTTCTCTTACGCTCAGTCTGATCGACCCTGTATACGGTTCCATTCAATGGGGAATGAACAAACCTTTTCTTGTTCAAGGGGAGGAAGTCATCCATGCAGGCTATGGTGTAAAGGGACAGCTGGTGCTGCAGGATATAAAGCGTTGAATCGTGTGTAATAAATCTAGGGAGTGACAGCCATAATGCCGAATCAAGTCGTACTTCTGGAGAACATAAACAAGGTATCCGATGCGATGAAATCGATGAAAAATACAAGCATCAATGAACAGTTTCCGATTGGACTAATCGATATCCATTTGTGGGAATGGCCGCAAGGGGTTGGACTTTATGGTCTCCTTCAGCTCTATGAAGCAACAAAGGATGCAGAGGTGCTTCGTTTTCTTGAATCCTGGTACGATGCAAGATTAACGGAAGGATTACCGGAGAAAAATGTGAATACGTGTGCACCGCTGCTTACGTTGATTTCGCTATGCGAGCTGACCGGGAACGAGAAATATGAACGTGTTTGTGAAGAGTGGAGCAGCTGGATTATGGAGGAACTGCTGCGAACCGGAGATGGTGCATTTCAGCATATGATCACGGGCGATGCGAATGATGGCCAAATTCTGATAGATACTCTATTTATGACCGTGTTGTTTTTGGGCAAAGCAGGAGTGCACTTTAAGAAACCAGCCTATGTGGAAGAAGCCAAGCGGCAATTCCTTGTGCATATTAAATATCTCTATAATAAACAAACCGGTTTGTTCTATCATGGCTGGGATTTCAATGAAAATCATAACTATGGAGCTGTTCATTGGGGAAGAGGCAATGCATGGTATACGGCTGGAGTGATGGATTTCCTGAATATCATTCCGATTGAGGATGGGCTAAAGGCTTATCTGCTGGATACAGCGACTGCGCAGGTTAGAGCGCTTGGCAAGCTGCAGCATGAGGACGGGATGTGGCATACGGTTCTGGATGATCCAGACTCGTATAAAGAAACCTCCGCAACGGCAGCGTTTGGATACGGTATTCTTAAAGGGATTCGGTATGGCTACCTGGACGAGTCCTATCGGAATATCGGTATAAAGGCACTTGAAGCGGTGCTGCGACACATTGATCATAACGGAGTAGTACAGCAGGTATCTTATGGAACGCCTGTGGGCAACGATGCCCAGTTTTATAAAGAAATACCGATCAGTCCGATGGGTTATGGGCAAGCGCTTACCCTGTTTATTCTGATTGAGGCATTGCGGATTCCAGAAGCTTAATAGGGGATGGTCCATAATCTGCTTAAATGTTTAATAACCGTAATGAAAAAAGGGACAAAGTAAAGGTTGATCTTACTTTGTCCCTTTTGAATGGATCGGCTTGTTTTTCTTAATCAAAAGGCTTAGGTTTGGTATGGGATTTGAGACGGCCCCCTTCAGGAATTATTGCTCCTTAGGTTCCATCAGCATGATATGACATTCGTTTTCGGCAGAAGGTTTGATTTCAAGTTCCTTCGAAACTATAAACATTTCGCCTTTAGCGATTCTAACTTGATGACCATCACGCAGATCAATGATCATTTCTCCTTCAAGCACGAAAAAAACTTTATCTGTTTCTTCATGAGCATGCCATTCATATTCCCCAAGCATCTTCACAAGTTTAAATTGATAATCATTCATGTCGCCAATGTGTTTTGGAGACCAATAATCATCAAATTTGTTCAGTTCTTCGGTCGGTTTTAATATTTGGTAATGGATAATAATTCCTCCTCATTATGTATTTTCTTGTCTGCGTTATTTCAAAAAGGTGTTCTTTGAACTTGTCTATAAGTATACGAAATTGGTTTTTCATTTAAAATGGATACCTGATGAAGTCAGGATGGATTATTGATGAATCGTTGACGGTAGGTAGTAGGCGAACATCCCACAAGCCTCTTGAACACTCTGCTGAAATAAAAAGCATCCTGCATGCCAACAGCTTGTGCAATTTGTTGTATCGTTACATCGCTTGCAAGCAGCATTTTCTTGGCCATCTCTATGCGGTAAGTGGATAAATATTCTGCTGGTCCCATCCCGGCATATCGTTTGAATACATACGATAGGCGATTTCGATTAACGTCATACTGCTCTGAGAGAGAGGTAACGGTATGATTGAAATAATAGTTTTCATGTATGTAATGGGATACCTCCTTGAACAAGGCAAGGGAGTCCCGGCTCGTCCGTCTGTTAACAACAGACAGCAGGGCTTCATTAAGTACATCACGAAATAACACTTCAGTTTGAAACATCGAGATGCCTCCAGGCTGATTGTACACTTGCCAGAGTTGCATAATGAGCTCGTTAAGCCGAGGGGATTGTCCCGTGGGTAATGCAAAATGCTGATTGGAAAAACTGGATGCCTCAAGTTCTGAACCATATGTCTGATATAAAACAAGAATGTATTCCCAGCTGGTATTGTGAATTGTTTTTTTAGCAAGCTTCATTTTGGCACCACCATGTACAACTTTCCCAGGCGATAGAATGTAAGGCGTTTCATTAAACTGAAATTGTATCCTTCCCGTAAGAGGAAACACAAATCCGGGAAATGCATCCGTATAGTCAGCGTGCGGCACCCCGGTCGTTTGGGCATATTTATAGATTCCTTTGACCTGAAAAGGAGTGTGAGCAAAATGCTCTGCTAATTGATTAACGTCTATGTTCACATGATCTGCTCCGTTTCCAATGTGTTTAGAGATTTAATGATAAGATCTTAATCTCACCTCCAGACTATTGATAACCATTATCAATGTCAAGCAGAATAGATTTATCGATTTTATACTCCAATGATTAATATGAAGCTATCAGGAAGAATTTTCTGTAATGATTGGAAAAAGTAATTGCAATGAATTACTGATTGACTTCAGTAATCCCCGTATCCATAAATTCCTCCACAGCAAGCCTGTCGCTTGCACGGAGCAGCGTTTCAATAATTTCCGCTCCCCACATCCGTTCATTCTGCGAGATCACAGCAGATAACTGTCCATTCATCAGTCCTTTATTACTTGTAGAGGTGTCACCTAATGCAATTAGATGCCTGTTTAACCCTTTGGCTTTCCAGACGAGAACAGAGGCCGAGACAGATACAAAATCCAGCCCGACCACTGCATTAAAATGCGGATGAGCATCAATCATGGCTTCAATATCGGCTGCAGCCCGAGCTTCATTGCCTTGATTGTATTTGACCTCCAGCACTTCAATCGCTGTTTCATTGCGAATATAATCAATAAATCCGTTCAGCCGCTGCTGCAGCCCGTGCATCTCTTGCAGCCCGCTCTCGACCAAAATCATACCTTGATTACTCAGCAGTCTTGAGGTGGTGATTGCGAATTGTTGTCCCGTACGATAGTTGTCAGCACCGATATAAGCAGTGCGCTTGCTGGAAGGCGCATCGGATTCGAAAGTCAGCACGGGAATACCGGCCGCTATTGCTTTATCAATAACAGGTGTGAGCGCGGCCGCGTCCACAGGGGATATGGCGATACCATCAACGCGCTGTTTGATCATGTTCTCCAGAATGCGGATTTGCTGCTCCGTATTGGCTTCATCTGGTGCATTGACGTTCAAGGTGACCTGATGCTTTTCAGCGGCCTGGGCAGCATCCATCGTAATCATCTCATAGGTTGAATATGTCATCGGGTAGATGATGCCGAAGGTTTTGCTCTTCTCAGACTGTTCTGTAGATGCCGCAGCGTGCAGACTGGTTTCCCGCTCTGAGGGTCGTAATCCACCTGATTCACCTGAAAGAGAAGACAGCGTTGAGCCAGCAGGCACACTTGAATCAGAAGTTACGACCGCACAAGAAGTGAGCATGAATAGAAGCAGCATCGTAAAGAGGAGCCAGGCAGTGCATTTGGATTTAGTCATACATGGGCTCTTCGATCTGATCGGATGGCGGTTCATGAAATGGCATAACTCCTTGTGAGCGAAATTCTTTGGGCGTGCAGCCCGTTGTTTTTTTGAAAATATTAGAGAAATAGTGCGGGTCATTATAACCTACCTTGTAGGCAACTTCAAAGGTTTTGTTGCTTGTTGTTTTCAGCAGTTCCTTGGCCTTGTTGATACGCACCTGAGTTAGATACTCTGTGATCGTCTGACCGGTTTCCTGACTGAAAATTTTGCTGAGATGGCTTGAGCTGATTCGAACATGGGCAGAGATGGTTTTCAATGAAACCTGCTCATTATTATATTGTTGTGATACGTAGGATTTGACCTGGTCAATGACATCACTATATTTGCCAGAGGATGCGGCCCTTCGCTGCCATAATTGATCCAGCAAAGTGCACAGGTACTGCTTGCAATGCTCCCAGCTTTCAATGCTCTCGATCATCTGCTGCAGGTTCCTGATATTTTCATCTGCATCAGCCCCCATCCGAAATAGCTGATTCGCCATGCGAAAGGACTCAAGGGTCAGATCGTTTAACAAATAAAAGCCATACGTTGAGGTATGCCAGTCAACAGATTTCAGCGGGGAAGCAAATTCTTGTACAAAGCTGTCACGCAGCTGAGGGCTGCCGAGCTTGAGAAATTCAAGGAACTGACGGCGATCCAGAAAAACATTTATTTTCTCATGCAGCTGAATGCCGCGCAGCGAGGCTTTATTTTGCAGGGTCAGACGTGTAATATATTTATCTTCATCTGCTTCCAGATAGGAAATATGAATGCCCTGCAAACGTTCCTGCATGCTGCCAATGCCCAGAATGATGCTGCAGTTAAACTGCTGCTCCAGCTCCAGACGGGTATGCCCCCGAAGCGCTTCCAGACACGTGTTGATGCTGTCCTTCGAGTTGGATTTAAGCAGCAGCACCAATTCGGTGCGGCTTCGAATGTAAGCCAGAAGCTCGGCATGCACGCTGCAAGCTGTTTCCAGAACATGCAGTATTCTATTCAGCACTTGCTCCGAGTGCTGTGACTCATCGTGTAGTCTTATATCGACAATGGCGATGGCGTAGAACCTGGCTGATAGGGGGAGTGACAGTTTCTTGGCGGAATCAATAGCATCACTTGTACCGATGAGACCACCACACAGATCGGCCAGCAATTTTTCTTTAGTCATGGCAAGACTCATCATCCGCTGCTCCTCTTCATCCATTTTCTGGCTGACCTGATGCAAAATCTGAAGAAGTTCTGCCGCGCTGACAGGCTTCAGGCAATACTCGGTTACACCAAGCCGGATCGCTTCCTGAGCATAACGGAATTCATCATGCCCGCTCATAATAATGATCTTGATCTCAGGCTTTTGGGCACGGATGATGGAGGCCAGCTCTAATCCGTCCATAAACGGCATTTTGATGTCGGTGATCAGAATATCAGGTGCCCATTCTTCAATTAAAGGTAAAGCCATCTCTCCATCAGGAGCATCCCCGCAATAATGAAACCCTTCCTTCTCCCAATCGACGCTGCTGCGAATGTTTTCCCGAATAGCAATCTCATCGTCTACAATTATCACTTTTTTCAATGCCGAACCTCCTTGCTCTTTGGAATTCGAATTTTAAATGTACTTCCTTCCATATATATGCTGTCCATTTCGACACCATAGGAAGGACCGAAATAGAGCCGAATCCGGTGATGTACATTCATCAGACCAAATCCGCCTTCCTGTTCTTGTTTGGGAGGGGAATGGAAGTCTGAAGATTGTTCCAGTGCTTCTCTTAATTGAGCCAGCTGCTCCTCAGACATGCCAATACCATTGTCCTGTACGGTCAGCACGATACTTGTTTCATCTGCACAGGCCTGGATCAAGATAAGTCCTTGACCACGTTTGTTTTTGATCCCATGGTAGATCGCGTTTTCGATCAGAGGCTGCAGTGTCATTTTCAAAATCGGATAATGCTGCAGCTCAGGGTCAACCTGGATTTCGTATGACAAAATATCGTGATAACGCATCTGCTGAATAACCAGGTAATTGCGGGCATGGTCCAGCTCGGTTTGAATCGTTACCCAATCGAAGCCGTTGTTCAGACTTATACGGAAAAATTTGGAGAGGGCCTGAACAAGCGTGATCACACTTTCCTTTTTGTCAGCTTCAGCCATCCAGATAATCGATTCCAATGTGTTGTACAGGAAATGCGGATTAATCTGTGCTTGCAGTGTGCGCAGCTCGGCTATTTTTACCTGCTCATTTTCCTTGATGCTCTGTTCCATCAGCGCTTTGATCTGCTCCAGCATCGTATTAAAGCTTTGACCGAGATCTGCGATTTCGTCTGAGCCCGCAGGGGAGACCTTGGCTTCCAAATAACCGCTCGCCGCCTTGCGCATCTTGTTCATCAGAATCTGAATAGGGAAAATCAGTCGATTATTCAGGAAAAAATATAAAGAAATAGCAAAGAATGCGCTTAACAAAACACTGATGATGATTAACTGCCGAATGCTGTTGGCCTCTGCGAGAATTTCTTGAAAAGGAGCTGCTCCGACGATCTGCCATCCCGTTTGTTTTGACGTGCTGTATACGACAAATTGGGGTTTGGCACCTGTGGACAGATTAAAGCTGTCCTTCCGGGCGTGTACGGACATCGAATTAATCTGCTCGATGACGGCAGGGGTGGCCTGCTCAGATGGCGGTTTAAACAGTGTCTGACCATATTGATCATTAATATAAAAGAAGCCGGAATCCTTGATCTTTGTTGTTGTCAAAAAATCATCAATGAACGCGTCATTCATGTCAATCACAATAAAACCGATGACTTCCTGTGTAATGCGTTCTTTGACAGTGGTCATAATTGAAAGCGCATTCTGCTTTGGGTACACAAATCCGTCCAATTGATTCTGTTCAGCGTAGGGCGCGGCATGCGGGATGCGTAAAATGGCATCGGGATATTGCACCAGATACTGAAAATAGGGATTCCGAAGCGGGTTGCGTTCCAGCTTGAATACGCCTTTGCGTTCACTGAGGCCTTTGCCATAGAAATTAACAAAAGAAATATTCAGAACCTTATCATATTTGTAGGTTTCACGATAAAGATTGTACGTCTGTAAAATGGCTTTGGCTTCGGCATAAGACTCGGATTGGGAGTACAAATATTGAAGCACCTGCGGATTTTTGCCCAGCTCCAGCAGTCGTTCCGTATCCTCGAACATAATATCAATGTTTCTTGCCAGCTGATCAGCAGCCAATTGTGTGGAAGCTTTATTATGATTCGATACGACGGTGTACGACTTATGGTAAGAGATTAATCCTACAACGATAAGCGGCACTGAGCTGAGGATGATGAACATGCTGAGCAATTTAAGTCTGAGGCTTGAAGTTATCCATTGCACAAGTTTCAACGTCTTCCACTCCATCTGAAGGGATCAGGATAATATAGGTAGCATTATTATAACATGAATTTTAACCATTACAGATGATCGCAAAATAGTACACCAATATCCAAAGAAATTCCACATTTTCACAGCAAGTCCTCTAAAATTACTAAATTATTACATAAAAATCGCATCACATTCCATGTTAGTTCATGTTGTAAGCGTTTTATAATGTGATCACACCGCACAAGGTGAACTTGGAAAGGGAGGATCAACTGATGCAAAGCAAAAAAAAGTGGGGACTTGTATTAACGCTGGCGATGGTCATGCTTGTCAGCACAGCTTGTAACAGCAAAGGAGCATCCGGCACAGACCCAGCGAACTCGGCAGGGGGAGAGGGGAGTACACCTGCGAGTGCGCAGACCATTACCCTTGGTTTTTCTCAGGTCGGTGCGGAGAGTGGCTGGCGTTCAGCGAATACAAAATCCATTCAGGATTCAGCTAAAGAAGCAGGTTATGACCTCAAATTCTCGGATGCACAGCAGAAACAAGAGAATCAGATCAAAGCCTTGCGCTCTTTTATTCAGCAAAAGGTAACGGTTATTGCCTTTTCACCTGTGGTGGAGTCCGGTTGGGATACAGTACTGAAGGAAGCCAAGGACGCAGGTATTCCTGTTATTCTGACGGACCGCGCGGTGGATTCGGCGGATAAATCCTTATACAAAACGTTTATCGGTTCAGACTTTGTGGAAGAGGGACGTAAGGCAGGACAGTGGCTGGCGGATCAGTACAAGGATGCCCAGGAGGACGTGAATATCGTTGAATTGCAGGGCACAACAGGTTCTGCACCAGCGAATGACCGCCAGGAAGGGTTCATGGAGGTAATCGGATCAAACGCCAAGTTAAAAGTCATTGCATCGCAAACAGGTGATTTTACACGTGCCAAAGGCAAAGAGGTTATGCAGGCTTTCCTCAAAGCACATAAAAAAATCGATGTTCTGTATGCACACAATGACGATATGGCGCTTGGGGCTATTCAAGCGATTGAAGCAGCCGGCTTGAAGCCAGGCGTAGATATTAAAATCATTTCTGTGGATGCCGTGAAGGATGGAATGCAGGCAGCAGCTGACGGCAAAATCAATTTTATCGTCGAATGTAATCCGCTGCTTGGGCCTCAATTAATGGAAGCAGTGCAGGCTGTCGTGGACGGCAAAGAGATTGAAGCCCGCATCGTCACTGACGAAACAACCTTCACATCCGAGCAAGCCAAAGAAGCATTGCCAACACGTGAATATTAAAAGCAAATGCGAATAACAAAGAAAAGTCATTTTTCGACCTGACTGTCGCTAAATGACTTTTTTCTGTAGCAACTTTGCATATACCTGATGAACGCTTTATTTGATCTGACTATGTAAGGTGAACTATTTATTTACACGTTAACGGAGAGGACAGAAAAAACCTGAAAAAGCGGAGCGGTCGCCTTTATCACCGGATTTTCCCCTTTGTAAAGGGAATCGAAAAAATCTGGGGATAACAGCGATTGGAAGGTTATTCTGTCATCGTAGTGGATTGTGTAAGATCTTTAGTTCAACTTGATTTTATGAAAAAGGAGAGGATTACATGGATGCTGTTCACACCCCCATATTGCAAATGACCGGGATTACGAAGCAATTTCCGGGTGTCAAGGCGCTCTCCAATGTCAGCTTTCGCCTGTTTCCGGGTGAAATTCATGCACTGATGGGTGAGAACGGAGCAGGAAAATCAACGCTGATCAAAGTGCTTACAGGTGTGTACTCCATTGATGAGGGCATCGTGACGATGGATGATCAAGCTCTGGCGATATCAGGGCCGCTCGAGGCTCAGAAAGCAGGGATCAGCACGGTGTATCAGGAGGTGAATCTGTGCCCGAACTTAACGGTGGCAGAAAATGTCTTTATCGGCCGGGAGCCGATGAAATTTGGCCGCATCCACTGGAAGCAGATGAACAAAGATGCGGAGAACCTTTTGCGGGAAAGATTAAATCTGGTCATTGATGTGAAGGCACCGCTGCAGACGTACTCCGTTGCGATACAGCAGCTTATTGCGATTGCAAGGGCACTCAGCATCTCGGCCAAAGTGCTTATTCTGGACGAACCGACATCCAGTCTGGATAAAAATGAAGTGCAGCAGCTGTTTCAGATTATGCGCAAGCTGAAGAGTGAGGGACTGGCGATTCTGTTTGTGACCCATTTTCTCGACCAGGTGTATGAAATGTCCGACCGTCTGACCGTGCTTCGCAACGGAGAACTGGAGGGGGAATACCTTGCCGCGGAGCTTCCGCGCATGGAGCTGGTGCTCAAGATGATTGGCAAAGAGCTTGAAGTGCTGGAAGATCTGCCAAAGCAGGTTGAGGAAGGTCATACAGAGAGAGGCACGGGAACCGACGGTGCTGGCGACATTATGATAACCGCAGCTGGACTCGGACGGAAGGGGGCCATTGATCCGTTTGACCTTACGATCCGCAAGGGGGAAGTGGTCGGGCTGGCCGGTTTATTGGGTTCAGGACGAACGGAGATGGCTCGACTGTTGTTCGGCGCTGATCGTGCAGATGAAGGGAAATTGATCGTTGCGGACACCGGTAATACCGTCAAGTCACCACGACATGCGATTGATCAGCATATCGCGTTCTGCTCCGAGAATCGCAAAACGGAAGGCATTATTGATGATCTGACGATCCGCGAAAACATTATTCTGGCCTATCAAGCTGCGCGAGGCTGGGCCAAGCCGATTTCTCGTAAGAAGCAGGATGAGCTGGCGGAGAAATATATGAACCTGCTGCAGATCCATCCGAAAAACCCGGAGCATCTGATCAAAAACCTGAGCGGTGGCAACCAGCAGAAGGTTTTGCTTGCGCGGTGGCTGCTGATGAACCCGAATCTGCTGATTCTGGATGAGCCTACACGCGGCATTGATATCGGGGCCAAGGCAGAGATACAGAAGCTGGTTCTCTCGCTATCCAAGCAGGGGATGGGTGTGCTGTTTATTTCCTCCGAGCTGGAGGAAGTGATTCGGGTCAGTGATCGGGTATCGGTGCTGCGCGACCGCAAAAAGGTGAAAGAGCTGAGCGGCGATGACATTAATCAGCAGCAAATCATGAAAGCTATGGCAGGAGGTTGAGTGATGATCAGCAGAATGCGCAAACATCATTTGTTTTGGCCGTTATGTATGCTCGGTTTTCTTTTATTGTTTAACTTGCTCTATTCGCCGGATTTCTTCTCGCTTGTGATGCGCGATGGCAATCTGTATGGCAGCTTGATTGATATTCTCAACTTTGGAGCTCCGCTCATTCTCGTCTCCATTGGTATGACGCTCGTCATTGCAACGGGTGGCATTGACCTGTCTGTCGGTTCCATCGTTGCCATATCGGGAGCAATGGCTTGTCTGACAATCAGCAAAGGCACGGATCAAAGCTCGTTTTGGCTTGTCCTGAGTGCGCTCGCATTATCGATCGGTCTGTCGCTCGCACTTGGCGTGTGGAATGGGGCGTTGGTATCCGTTGCCCGGATTCAGCCCATTATCGCAACCCTGATTCTGATGGTGGCTGGACGCGGCATTGCTCAATTGATTACGAGTGGACAGATTATCACGGTGTCCAATGCGCAGTATCAATACATTGGTGCCGGTTCCTTGGCCGCTTTGCCATTTTCCATTTTTATCGTACTGACGGTATTGCTCATTGCTGTACTGCTCACACGAAAAACGGCGCTTGGGCTGTTCATTGAATCGGTAGGCAACAATGCGCGTGCCAGTCAATTGGCGGGTATTCGCTCCAAAACCGTGATCCTCGCGGTGTATGTGTTCTGTGGTTTATGTGCCGGTATTGCAGGCTTGATCCTCAGCTCGAATGTATCCAGTGCGGACGGAAACAATGCTGGTCTCTGGTACGAGCTGGATGCGATTCTGGCCGTTGTGATCGGAGGAACTTCACTAAATGGTGGACGTTTCTATCTGATGGGCACGGTGATCGGAGCACTGATTATTCAAACGTTAACAACCACGATCTACATGATTGGTGTACCGCCAGAGGTTACGCTTGTAGTCAAAGCTTTTGTGGTACTCGCTGTATGTTTAATTCAATCCGAAGCTTTCCGTCAAACGATGGCCGAGCGTCTCAAAAAGCGGAAGTTTCCAGCTGAGCAGGGGGTAAATCGCCATGTATCTTAACCGAAAACTTCTACCGGTCCTGGTTACCTTTGGTCTGCTCGCCGTCATGATTGCCATCGGCTCATTTCGTTACACGGGCTTCTTTTCCACACAAGTTCTGTTTAATCTGCTGATTGATAATGCATTTCTCATCATTACGGCGATTGGCATGACTTTTGTTATTGTGTCCGGGGGAATCGATTTGTCTGTAGGCTCGGTCATTGCGCTGACAACGATCATTAGTGCCAGTTTGGTGGAAAAGCAAGGCTGGTCGCCCGCGGTTGTCATTCCGATGGTGCTGGTAATGGGCGCACTATTTGGTACCATGATGGGGGCCATTATTCATTATTTTAAAATTCAGCCCTTCATCGTCACGCTGGCAGGCATGTTTCTGGCACGCGGGCTTTGTTATGTCATCAGTACCGATACCATCACAATTACGAATTCTTTCTATACTACGATTGCCCAGGCCAAGATTTCACTTCCGGGAGGAAGCTTTGTGTCGATCAACGTACTGCTTGCCGTCATTATGCTGCTGCTCGCCATTTTCCTTGCGCACTATACCCGCTTTGGACGCAATGTGTACGCGATTGGCGGAAGTGAGCAATCATCTATGCTGATGGGACTTCCCGTAGCTCGTACCAAAATTATGGTGTATACACTCAGCGGTTTTTGTTCTGCGCTTGCGGGTGTTGTCTTCACATTTTATATGTTATCCGGTTACGGCTTACATGCCATGGGTCTTGAGCTGGATACGATTGCCGCGGTTGTGATTGGCGGTACACTGCTCACGGGTGGTGTCGGTTACGTGGCAGGTACATTCCTCGGCGTGTTGATCCAGGGCGTGATCCAAACTATAATTAGCTTCGAAGGCACACTCAGCTCATGGTGGACTAAAATTGTGATTGGTCTGATGCTGTTTGTCTTTATTTTGTTCCAGCGTCTTCTCAGTGAACGACGAAGTTCCGCCAAGTCTTTACATTAGCTTCGGATCATCGTATAGGTCGGGTTAGTCTGTTCCATCAAGCTGGAGGAGGGAGAAATTCGTTGGGGAAAATGGCGAGCTGGTTGTATATATTGCTTCTGTTATGCCTCACTGGCTGCACGACGTATGAGTCCGAGTCGAAGCCCCCTCCTGTGCCAACAACCGAAGAATCACTACCTTCAATAGAGGAATGGATGCAATCGGCCGAATATATGACTCCGCAAAAGAAATCAATCGTCGTCGGTTTTTCGCAGCTAGGCACAGAGAGTGCCTGGCGTATGGCGAATACGACTTCGATTCAGGATGCTGCCAAGGAATCAGGTATTACGCTTATTCTGAAAAATGCAGAGCAGTCTCAGACGAAACAATTTGAGGCTGTTCGTTCTTTTATCCGGCAAAAGGTGGATGTGATTGCCATTGCACCCGTAGTAGAATCCGGCTGGGATGACATCCTTCAGGAGGTGAACCGCGCAGGCATTCCTGTCATTATTGTGGATCGATCCGTAGATGTTCAGGACTCCTCCCTTTTTGTAACCACGATTGGCTCGGATTTCTATGAAGAGGGCGTGAAGGCAGGGAAGTATATTCGCGATCGGCTGCGGAATGTTCCGGGAACGATTCGTATTGCTGAACTGCAGGGAACTAGCGGCTCAACACCTTCGATCCAGCGTGGTGAGGGCTTTAGAAGCATTTTGGCTGAGAGAGATAATATTCTAATCTCGCAAAGTGCTCCTGCTGATTTTACAGAGGATAAGGGCCGACAGGTTATGGAGCGTTTTCTTCAAGTGCCGGAGGAGGAAAGGGCCCAGGTTCTTTTTGCTCATAACGATGAGATGGCTTTTGGTGCGATACAGGCTATTCAGAAGGCTGGCTTGAAGCCCGGCGAGGATATAATTATTGTATCGGTAGACGGTTCCCGCAAAGCGCTGCGAATTCTGGCCGATGGGCAGATTAACGCGGTGGTTGAATGCAACCCGCTGCTGGGGCCGCAGCTCATGCAGGCAGCCAAAGAAATTATTGCAGGGCGTACACTGCCCAAACGTATGGTGCCCCGGGAGGATATTTTCACCCAGGAAAGTGCCAGCCGTGAGATGCTTCATCGTAGATTCTAGTAATTATAATACGATAATGCTGAAGAGGAGTGCTCGTATGATCATCATGATTAATGGCGCCTTTGGTGCGGGAAAAACTTCAGCTGCAGCAGCACTGCAGCCCAAAATTGCAAACAGTATGGTCTATGACCCGGAGGAGATCGGTTATATGCTTCGCAAGCTGCTTCCAGAAGAACATCGGGAGGAGCAGGAGCGTACTGACGATTTTCAGGATATCGAGCTGTGGAGAGTTTTGACGGTGAAGATCGCCAGAGAGGTGAAGCAGAAATACAATAAACATCTCATTATTCCCATGACCATCTATAAAAAAGAAAACTTTGATTACATCTACAGTGGGTTGAAGGAAGTGGATCAGGACCTGCATCATTTTTGTCTGACAGCTTCTTTAGATACGATATATGAGCGTCTCGCTAAGCGCGGGGATCAATTCGGCGGCTGGCAGTATCAACAAGCTCCCAAGTGTGTTGAAGCGTTCAAGGCGGATGTATTCGAAACCCGTATTTGCACCGATCAACTGGACACTGGCGATGTGATTGATATCATTCTGGAGAAAGTGAAGGGCTGAGGTTGGATAGACCAGAATAAAGTTTAGCAGTACAATAGGATGTGAGGAATTGGAATAAAAGTAGCTTGTCTGGGTGTTTTTGAATGCGATTACATCTAAAGGAGGCTGTGCATTGTCCGAATATTACTGGGATCAACAGATTGAATATCTGAGGAATACGCGCTGGTTATATTATAACGACGACTATTTAGAATTTCTGGTTCAAAGAGTCTGGAAGATTGAGAAAGCTGTACATATCATTGATTACGGATGCGGTTTCGGGTACATGGGCTTGAAGCTGCTTCCACTCCTGCCAGAGGGGTCAAAGTACACGGGCGTGGATAAAGGAACAGAACTGATCAAACATGCTAAAGAAATCTATGAACATACATCGTATCAAGCCGACTTTATTGAGGGCGACATTGAAAAGTTTCAGATTAATCGTACTTATGACATAGCGATGAGCCATGCTTTTTTATTACATATGCCGGAACCTAAATCGATCCTGGAGAAGATGATTGGAAGTGTGGTAGATGGAGGCAGAGTTATCTGTTTTGAGCCGCATTGGATTGCAAACATGTCGAGTTATGCGCTCGAAGGTGTGCAGCAGTCCAGCATTATACAGCTGGGCGCGCTCCAGAAGATATATGAGCAGGATGCGATCCGAAGCGGTAAAGATGGAAACATCGGCATGAGCATTCCTGTTCTCTTGAGTCAATTAGGGGTTAGAGGGGTGGAATGTCGAGTAAGCGATCGGGTTAACTTTCTGGATCAACATATGGCTGATGCGGACAAGCAGAGACTGGTTCATGCATTAAAAGAAGAAGGATTAGGTGCAATGCCCGGTAATCGGCCCGATGTTATTGCCCAGCTTGTAGATCGGGGATTGACTCTCGAAGAGGCCAATCAACAGTATGAAGCAGAAGAGAGATTCGCGAGGGAATTTAATGAAAATGTGTGCATGACCTATGCTCCGAATATGAAAATTACGAGTGGAATTGTAGCACGATGAATGGAATATACGCTGAGGAAAGGCAGTGAAACAAGATGGTGTCTACAGCAATACTTTCACAAGCAGCTCAATCATTTGGCATTGCTCCTGACTCACTGGCATTGGTAAGTGATACCACTAACGTGGTATACAGATTTATTCAGAACGATAAAACTTATTTTCTTCGATTATCTGAAAAAGCACCTGCATATGAAGCATCGATACAAGCAGAAGTGCAATGGATTCGTTACCTTGTGTCTAACGGTGTTCGTGCTTCTTTGCCCATTCTGAGTAAGGAAGGCAAGTTAACCACGGTATGCCGGGATCAGGAGAAATGTTATGTTGCAACGGTATTCGAGGGAGCAACAGGACATTATTTTGATTATGACTGGAGCGTATGGGACACGGATTTATTTAGCCAGTGGGGAAGCACTATGGGAAAGATACACCATTTAACGCAAGATTATCAGCCCGATGATCCAAATTCAATAAGAGCGGATTGGAATCCGCTGCAATTAGATAATCCCCATCTCCATGCAGGCGATGTTGCCTTGTTAACCGGTAAGCTTCGAGCAATCGAGCAGCAGCTAACGGATTTACCGAGAAGGGCTGACAGTTACGGTTTAATTCATTATGATTTTCATCCTTATAACTTTATGATTGATCAGGGTGAGCTTACGGTTTTTGATTTTGATGATGCAATACGCGGCTGGTATGCTTTGGACATTGGGGTAGCAGCAGTTCATGCGGTATGGTGGGGATCACATGATGCGAAGTGGGGAACGAAGGATGAGTTCGCGCAGACCTTTCTGACTGCTTTTCTGGAAGGGTATGTGAAACAACAGCCCATTGCACAGGAGTGGATATCCCGCATCCCTTTGTTTATGGAGTACAGAAATATAAGCTCATTCTTTTGGTGGTTGAATGATTGGAACGGGGATGAGGGCAGCTTATCTGAAAATCAAAAGAATGCAATCTCACAGACGGTCAGGCTGATTGAAGCTGATCTTCCGTTTGAAGGGTGCCGCTTCAAATTATAATCAGCAGCAGTTTTTTACCTCGACGGTGGATCGGGACCAGACAATTCTTAAATGAGATTAAATAATAAGGAGTGGTGGGGAGTATGGAGACAGAACGACTGGTGTTTCGTGATTATACCAAAAATGATTTTGAGCATTTGTATACGATGACAAGCGAGCCAAATGTAATGAAGTATATCCGGCACGGTAATCCGTGGACAAAGGAAGAGACGCTGCAAACGCTGGAGAAATTTATAAAATGGAACAAGGAAGGCAAAGGGCTTTTGCTCGCTTTTAACAAGGAAGATAACCAGCTTGTTGGGACATCAGGACTCATACCACAAGTGATTGAAGGCAAGGAGGAGCTTGAAGTCGGTTATTGGGTGCGAGAGCAGTATTGGGGGCAGGGCTACGGGTATGAGCAGGCCAATGCGTGGAAGGAACAGGGTCTAAAGCTGGGGCATAAACGTTTGATTTCTCTAATCCAGCACGGAAACACAGGTTCAATGCGCATCGCGCAAAAAAATGGCATGATTCATGAGAAGGATGTCGACATCATCGGGAAACAGGTGGCCGTATTTTCGCTAGAGGTGTAACCTACAATGAAAATTCGGATTATTGGCGCTTGTGGAAGCGGAAAGTCAACCTTAGCGAGAGCATTATCCCGAAAATACGATATCGCCAGTCACGAACTGGACAATCTGATCTGGGACAGAAGCGCAGTAAATTTGCGATACCCTGAAAAGGTGAGAGACCAAGCCTTGCAAACCATTGTGAGTTCAAAAGCATGGATTATTGAAGGTGCTCAGCTTGAAGCCTGGACTTCTCCATCTATTCTGGAAGCGGACTTGGTGCTGGTGCTGCATCCCCATGTGTTGGTGAGAGATTATCGGATTGTTAGAAGGTTTGTTCTCTCCAGAACAGGCTTGCAAGCATGGAATTATAAGCAGTCCTTCAGCAATCTGTGCAAAATGATTGTGAAATGGAACCATAAATATCCTGTTCAGGATGTCATCGAGATGACGAGTCGATACGGCAAGAATGCAGTTATTGTTACGAATACGAGGCAAGCTATAACAAAGATTGAAGGTACATATAAGCTTGTAGCAGGTGAGTGCTGCATTTTTGAATGAGGAGAGTCTGTGTATGGGAAATAACATCGTCCAGATTCAACCCGTTACCCGAGATAATTGGGAGCAGGCACTGCAAATTTCACTGCATGAACACCAGACACATCTGGTTCCAAGTGTGATGGAGGGTCTCGCATATGCATATATCAAACCGTGGGATGAAGCATTTGATCCTTTTGTTTTGGAGCTGAAGGGTCAGGTGTTCGGATTCTTTTATTTAAGCTACACACCTGAGAGTGCAGATAACTACTGGATTGGTGGCTTTCAGCTGGACCGGTCGTTTCAAGGACAAGGCATGGGTAAACGAGCACTAAGAGCAGTAATTGATTTTATTAAAAAAGAACATCCGTTATGCCGTGTCATTTCACTAACTGTTGAGCGAGATAACGTAACTGCTCAACGTTTATATACAAGCATGTCATTTGTAAGTGAAAATAAGACCAATTCCGATGATGAGGTCATTTATCGGCTGCAAGTAAATTAAATTATATCTGAGTCAAGGAAAACTTTTTCACGAGGAGGGCCTTCATATGAGAACAATCGATTACAGCCAGTATTACTGGCAGAATGACAAGGTGCGGCTGCGAGCGATTGAAGAGCGAGATTGGGAGAGCAGTTATGTAGCTGGCTTTGACTCCCCTGCTCGCATTTTGCTGGAGTGTGCTGTCGAGCTGCCGCCAACCATATCCGGGGCCAAGCAATTCGTGGAACAAAATGCAGCATTTTCATCAACCAATGGACGGATTATGTTCACAGTTGAAACTCTTGATGGAGAGATAATTGGTGGAATTAATCTGAACAGTATTGATGAGCGGAACGGAACGTTCAGTATCGGGATTGTTATTGATGAGCCGTATCGGGGTCAAGGTTATGGTACAAGTGCGATGGAGATTTTATTGGGCTACGCTTTTTTGGAACGCAGACTCAACAAGTTTAATGATTGTGTGTTGGAAGGCAACGAAGGATCGGCACGTATGATGCGGAAACTGGGGTGTGTGCAAGAAGGCGTTCGCCGCCAGGTGGTTTATATTCATGGGAAATATATGGATTTTATACTGTTTGGCTTAACGAAGGATGAGTATTTGACCAAACGGGATGCAGATGAGAGGCGGGGCAAGTCCTGATGATTACATATAAAATCATGAACCTGGATCATGTGAAGCTGCTGCATGAAGTTGATCGCTCAGAGCATATCGACCTGATCTACGAGGTCAAAGAGCAGCAATTAATTGAGCACAGACAGGACCACGAGTGCGCGAGTTGGGATGGGGAGCAGCTGCAGGAGCTTCAGGATCGTTACACTCATGAGCTACAGCAGGGGGGCATGGCATATGGTGCTTTTGACGGGGCGAGATTAGTCGGTTTCGGCGTGCTTGCCCATCCATTCAGAGGCGAAGATAAGAACCAGCTACAGCTGGATCTTATGTATGTATCCAGGCCGTATAGACGACAGGGGATTGGCAGACAAATTCTGGCTTATTTAAGTGCAGAGGCGAGAAAACGCGGGGCCAAATCATTGTATATCTCGTCCACAGAGACGAGATCCGCCGTATCTTTTTATCAAAGCCAGGGAAGTCGGATAACAACAGATGTGGATGAAGAATTGTTTGCCAAAGAGCCCAAAGATGTTCACATGATAAGGAGCTTGATCCATGACAACTGTTGGTAGAAGGAGAGCCTATGCGAAAAAAGATAGCTAAAGCCATGAAGTATACCTTCTTTACCATGATAGGAATTATAGCCATTGCTCTTCTTTTCCCTACCTGGACACCAGGTATCGAAGGAAAGAACAGCATAAGCAGACTTGAGCAGATTGATATTAACGGTACTGGGCATGAAGTCATGATTAGAGGTGTAGATCGAAGTAATCCGGTGCTGCTTTTTGTTCATGGGGGGCCGGGCTGCTCCGAAATTCCGTATGTCCGAAAATACCAGCGGGAACTGGAGCAGCATTTCACCATTGTTCATTATGATCAACGCGGGAGCGGCAAGTCTTATCATTTTACAGAGGACTACTCAAACCTGACAACAGATATGCTTGTCGACGATTTGATTGCTCTAACGAAGCATGTTACAGAGGAGCTGCAGCAGGATAAGGTCGTGCTCATCGGGCACTCTTTTGGTACATATATCGGCATGAAAGCCGTTGCGAAGGCACCTGAACAGTTCCAGGCGTATATTGGCATCGGACAGATGGGGGATACCGTTCAGAGTGAGATTGAAACGTTAGATTATACGATAAAACAGGCAAGCAGGGCTGGCAATACGGAGGATGTGCGGGAACTGGAGCACTTGTGGAATGCTATTCATCAGGGGGAAGGGCTTACTCCGCGAACCTTTGTACAAAAATATGGTGGATCAGCCAGACAAATCAGCGAGAACGGTGATTATGCTGAAGGCTTTCTATTGGGATCGGAGTATAACGGGCTGGATGTCATACGTTTTTATACAGGAATTCTCCACTCCCAAGACCGTCTCGTGCGAGAAGCACTGGAGCAGCCTTTGCCCCGGAAGGTAGATGAGGTTCACATCCCGGTGTATTTCCTGATGGGTCAATATGATTACATGACAACGCTGAAAGAGGCTGACGTTTACTTAAACAAACTGAAAGCTCCCGAGAAGGAGCTGATTGTTTTTCATCATTCTGCGCATTATCCGCAATTCGAAGAAAGTGATAGATTCACGACTTGGCTGTATGAGCATTTTAAATCGAGTTAAAAAAGATGTAGTAACATGTCTAAATAGACAAAAATATGCACTTTATTTTCCATAATTGTGTTATTATGTTTTTAGCGAACCGCTTTTTCGCTTATTGATTGATATCGTCGAGAAGGGAGGATTGCATCTCCATTTCACATGCTAAACAGAGCTTAGAGGTTTCGTTAGACTAGAGCAACGGCACTGCTTGTTAACCAATAAAATAAGCGGAGGTTAGGTTATGACGAAAACGTTTAAAAGATTCAGCATCGCCAGTTTAGCTCTGCTCTTCATGGCAACAGCGGCATTCGCTGGCTGGAGCACCAAGGCATCGGCAGCGGACATGAGATCGTTAACCGCTGCTCAGATTACAGCAGAGATGGGTGCAGGCTGGAATCTGGGCAATCAGCTGGAAGCTACAGTAAATGGCACACCGAATGAAACGTCATGGGGCAATCCTACGATTACACCTGAATTAATCAAAAAGGTAAAAGCGGCAGGTTTCAAAACAATTCGTATACCCGTTTCTTATCTGAATTATATTGGAAGCGCTCCCAACTATACAGTGAATGCGGCATGGCTTAATCGTATCCAGCAGGTCGTGGATTACGCGTATAATGAAGGACTTTATGTTGTCATTAATATGCATGGCGACGGATTTCACTCGATTCCGGGTTCATGGCTGCATGTGAACAGCAGCAATCAGAGCGTGATTAAGGACAAGTATCAAAAGGTATGGCAGCAAGTTGCTACCAAGTTCAGCGCGTATAATGAACGTCTCATTTTTGAATCCATGAATGAGGTGTTTGACGGTAATTATAACAACCCGAATACGTCGTATTATAGCAACCTGAATGCATATAATCAGATTTTCGTAGATACGGTTCGGAAGACGGGCGGCAACAACAATGCCAGATGGCTGCTCGTTCCAGGCTGGAACACAAACATTGACTACACGGTAGGTAATTACGGCTTCGTAGTTCCAACGGATAACTTCCGTTCCTCCGCTATTCCCAGCTCGCAGAAGCGCATCATGATCTCGGCGCATTACTACTCTCCATGGGATTTTGCCGGTGAAGAGAATGGTAACATTACGCAATGGGGGGCAACAGCGACCAATCCTGCCAAACGCTCAACATGGGGACAGGAGGATTATCTGGACTCCCAGTTCAAGTCCATGTACGACAAGTTTGTTACGCAGGGCTACCCTGTTGTGATGGGAGAGTTCGGCTCCATTGATAAGTCTTCCTATGACTCCAGCAACAATAACTATCGTGCAGTGTATGCCAAAGCGGTTACGGCTACAGCCAAAAAGTACAAGCTGGTTCCTGTTTATTGGGATAACGGGTATAACGGACAGCATGGATTTGCCCTGTTTAACCGATTTAACAACACGGTGACACAGCAAAATATTATCAATGCCATTATGCAGGGCATGCAGTAATTGCATTAGTCTGCAGAAGAATTCAGCGGCATGTTCTTATCAAAAATAGGAGCATGCCGTTTTGATTTGTGTCGGGTTACAACAAGCGTATGATGAACGTATTTCTGTCCATGAATTTTACACAAGCCTCAATCAGAATTCACGAAAAGCCACACCTCCATCGTTATACTTAATTTTGCTTTGATCTAGCGAACTTTAAGGATTGGGTGGTAGGCAGAATGTTGAAGAAACGTGAACTGCATGAATGTCAATCGCTGTACAATTTGATGATGGACCCCGCAGTTTTTCCTTATGTTCGTTACGCATGTCAGTCCCAGGAAGAGATGATGTTTTTAACCCGGCAGTTGATTGCGGAAGAAGAGCAGGGAACCGTCATTTCACGTACGATTTTGAATGAGACAGGCACGGTCATCGGTACAATTGATCTGTATCACATTGTGAATCATACCGGATTTCTGGCAACGTGGATCGGTGCGCCCTATTTCGGGAACGGGTACAGCCAGCGAGCGAAGTCGGCTTTTTTGACAGAATTGTTTCTTGAGCACGAAATGCAGACGGTGTTTATGAAAATACGCAAGCAAAATGTCCGTTCCCGCAAAGCGGTGGAGAAGCTGCCTTATGTCAGTCACGCTCATGACCTTTATCCGGAAATCGTCAGGAACATTAATATGGAGCAGCCTATATTCGATCTATATCATGTGAACAGGGACTCATTTCTCGCCAGCGGACTGGAGCCGCAGCACATGATGGTGACGTGAATTTTTAATCACAAAATGTAATGGACAGGTATACTTTGACAAAAAGTACATCAGCGCCGTCAGCGATGACGACGCTGTTTGATATGCAGAAATATGGCATTTTCGCAGTCCGTCGAATTCACGAATGGAAGAAGATGGATTATACTAAAGTGAGTTGCATGAAGGAGAGGATTAAGTTGACAAGCAATATATGGATTCCCATCGATCACATTCAGGATCAAGAGCCAATCTGGGCAGGAACCAGAATACGAATATTTGAGTTTTCCCCGAACGGAGTCGAGCAGAACGAACAGAAGCAAAACAAGGCAGAGCATTCAGAGCAGTACATGGAATATTTGCTTTCGTACATACATGGCAATTCGGATGAGCTTCAGTTGACCTGTTTGACACAGGGGGAGGCGGGGAATATCGGAGCAGTTGTCTCCAAGGATCTGCCGAACCATTATGTTTTGGCTCAAACGTTAAAAGCCATGCTGGCGGGAACGAATAGCGAAGTACTTTTTGAATAAAACAGATCATAGATGTTGGGGAGGTTTTACCTTTTGAATCAGATGAACAAGATTTTAGGTGTTGTATTGATGATTGCAAGTGTGTTTATATCCACGCTGGAGCGCATATCGGTGAGATTGTCGGCTGCACTGGTAGAGGCGGGAAGTGGCTCGCAGCAAGGTTTGCGGGAGGTAACACGAACGGTCGATGTGCCTGCAGGACTGCTGGTGTATTTCATGTTTTTTGTCGGATTTGTTCTACTGGTTGCCAGTTTCCCCGGGAGTTACAAGAGGAAGGATCGAGGATAGATGAAGCATGAAATGACCGAGGATGGATGGGTAGCAGGAAATGGCTGAAGAATCGCATGAAAAGGAGGGATTTGCCTGTCTAAACATCAGGAGGAACGGCTGGCTGGAGGGAACGTGAACGAAGTGGTACGTGTTGGAGAGACGGTGCGCCGGAGCGCAAAGCCGAATGAGTATGCGAATGAACTGTTGTTGTTTCTGGAAAAGCAGGGCTTCCATCAAGCACCCGATACCTTGGTATGGATGAGAAGGGAAGGGAGATGCTTTCTTATCTGGAGGGAGACGTGCCAGGTGATGATTATCCAGAGATTGACGCATATATGTGGTCAGACGAAGCATTGATTGCAACTGCTCAACTGCTGAGAACATACCACAATGCAACGGCTGGTTTTACAACGGCGGCGCTGCCGGGCAATCGGTTTCCGGGGATGCAGGGCTTGAAAAGGGGACTGGAAGATGAATATACATGGTTAGTGGAATCTGAGTTAGAACCGGAGGTGGTCTGCCACAACGATTTTGCCCCGTACAATCTGGTGTTCAGGAATGGTTTGCCGCAGGGAGTTATTGATTTTGATATGGCTGCTCCGGGTCCGCGGTTATGGGATATTGCTTACACCCTTTATACCTGTGTTCCGCTGGCGAGTTTTTCACCTTTGACTTCAGGTCATGGGAAAGCTGTTACATCCTATAATAAAGAGAGCCATGCAGCTATTCGGAAAAGACGGATCAAGCTGTTTATGGATGCCTACGGAATGAAGGTTTCACCGAATATGAAAAATTGGGTACTGTCGCGTATTCGCTTTATGTGCAGAACATTAGAGGAGCGCGCGGCAGCTGGGGATGCTGCCTTTGTTAAGATGGTCGAAGAAGGTCATTTGGCTCACTATGAGCAGGAGGTGCTTTTTCTGGAGCAGCATTGGCAGGATTGGGCATGAATTTCTTCTAACGATTTCAGATGACGCTATTGACTCTCATTTGGCTCTGCTGGGAATGTAACGAATCTGAGTGACGTTATTTTGTGAAATTAGCTCATTTTGACAGGATTGAAGCTGCTTTTTGGTAGAATAGCGCTTCTGAGATTCGTTACATTTTTAAAACGTTACATAAAGGGCAAATAAGGCTCGTGGGAATCGTTAGCGCAAAATCTAAAGCTTCCTCAATACAAGCGGACTCACTTCGTATATAATGAAAAGGAATTCTACATGATTAGTAACTACATAATAATTGCGAGGTGCACACAGACTTATGCCAACCATCTATGACTTCACCGTAACCCGTACGAATGGAGAGCGTTTTCCGCTCTATCAATATGAAGGCAAGCCTGTACTGATTGTGAACACGGCAAGCAAATGCAAATATACACATCAATTCGATGATATTCAAAAGCTTTATGATGAGTACAAAGACCAGGGCCTGCAAATTATCGGTTTCCCATGCAACCAGTTTGCGGAGCAGGAGCCGGGCAGCAGTGCAGAAGCGGAGTCTTTTTGCCAGATTAACTACGGGGTGAAATTCCCGATGTTTGCCAAGCTGGATGTGAATGGCGAGACAGCGCATCCGCTATACGACTTTTTGAAAAAATCGGGTCCGTTTGCCGGCTTTGACGAGAGCGACATTCAGGCCAAGCTGCTCAAGCTGATGGTGGCGGATAAAGCGCCAGAGTGGCTGCATGGCGATGCAATCAAATGGAATTTTACGAAATTCCTGATCGATGCAGAAGGTCAAGTGGTTCGGCGGTTTGAACCGGTTGCACCTATGGATGACATCAAAGCAAGCATCCAGGAGCTGTTATAAAAAAGGTAGTCTGTCAGCGGGGGTAGTGAAGCATAATATAATTCCCGCTTTCGTTATGGACAGGAGGTGATGACGTGCCCAGCATGATGCAGTTTACTGCGCCACTAGCGTATACCTACCGAGCTACAAGTCAGTTTGATCCCGGAAAGTCCGACGGCTTCCATTCACATCCGCATTATGAAATTTACTATTTTCATGAGGGAGAGTGCACTTACATTATCGGGGATCGGGTATACAACCTGGAGCCGGGTGATCTGGTGCTCATGCATGGACTGACATTGCACCGGCCGCATCCCAAAGCTGGCAAACCGTATGTGCGGACAACTCTTCACTTTGATCCTTCCGCTATACGCAGCAGTTTGCACCCGGATCGCATTCAGGAGGTGCTGAAGCCATTTGATGAGCTCGGCAATTGCCGGGTAAATCTTACTGGGGAGATTCGTTCAGAGTTTGAAGCGCTGCTGCAGGATTTGCATCAGTTATCCCGTCACGCTTCCAGGTTCAGAGAAGAGCGTATGCATATCCGGGTATGTGACCTGCTGTATTGTGTGGCGGAAATCTGTCAGGGACATGTGCAGGAACAACGCGTATCCTCGGAAAAAGAACGGCATGTCCAGCATATTATTCGATATGTAGATACGCATTATATGCAGGATATCGGGCTTGATGATCTGGCACAGGAGTTACATCTGTCCAAGCCTTATCTGGCAGGCATGTTCAAAGAAATGACGGGGCTGACGATTTTTAAATATTTGTATGATCGCCGTATCAATCAGGCCAAGCTGCTGTTTCAGTTTCAGCCAGAGATGAGCGTGACGGAGGCCAGTCGATTGGCTGGTTTCAAGCGTTTGTCCCATTTTAGCCGAATATTTAAACAGAGTGTGGGATGTTCGCCTGATCTGTATCGAAGCCAGCTGCACCGTCAGATGTAATGACAGAACAGTGCCAATATCAAGGCTTAGAGCGTAGATTAATCGTTGTATTACTTCAAAGTCGACCAGCATGTGGGGTCGGCTTTTTTAGTTTTCATTTTCACAAATCACAACCAACAATAACGACCATGAATCGACACTGCCCGGAAGCAGCGGATGTTTAGAATTTCATACGAACAGGTAAAGAAAGGTAAAGAATCGATAGCTGTCAATTGACGAACCATTTTCAAACTTGGGAGGCGAAGCGGCATGAATAAACAAACACCGGCACAAAATGGGAAAAATGACACACAGGACAAGATGCATGACCAACCAGAACAATATAAGACGGAAAATGAAAGCATGCTGGATCGGTACGAGCAGGAACAGACTGTAGACCCGATTCCGATGCAGGATTTAAATATGGAAGCACAGGAGGAGAAAAACAAACATCAAACCAAGAGTAATTCGTCTACGGAAGAAAAGTATCGTGCAGATTATCGGAAGAGGAATGAATGAAAAAAAAGCAGTTATGGAAGCATAATGAGAATGAAGGGAAAGAGAAGGAGCTACACACGCATTACAATGTTCGTCCTGCTTGTTTAATTTTCCATATAGATAAAATAGTTTATTGACTAATGTATGTTACTATATTATAGTTACTGTGTTGGTAATGAATTAAAATTACTTAGGAGGCGTATACGAATGTCTACTTTTTTTGATGCGTTGAAGAACAGAAGATCTTATTATGGAATCAGCAAGGAATCCACGATCTCGGATGCGAAAATTCAGGAAATCGTTGAAGAAGCGGTAAAATATACACCGACCTCATTTAACTCACAAACCTCCCGAGCAGTAGTATTGCTGGGCGAGCAGCATGATAAACTGTGGAATCATACGGAAGAAATTTTGCGTGAAGTTGTTGGTAACGAAGAGGCTTTCCAGTCCACAGCTGAGAAAATGGCAGGCTTCCGTAGTGGTTATGGTACGGTTCTGTTTTTTGAAGACAACAATGTCATTGCACAGCTTCAACAGAACTTTGCATCCTATGCTGATAACTTCCCGATCTGGGCAAACCAATCCAACGGTATGCTTCAACTCGTAATCTGGACTGCTCTGGAGCAAGAAGGACTGGGTGCGTCTCTGCAGCACTACAATCCACTGATTGATGAAAAAGTGAAACAGGAATGGAATATTCCAGAGAACTGGAGACTTGTTGCACAGATGCCATTTGGTAAACCAACAGCAACACCAGGTGAGAAAGAGTTCCAACCGATCCAGGAGCGCGTGAAAGTACACAAATAAGCTTCGACATTTCCAATATTTAACCACATACGGCCTCGCTTCAATTTGATACGATAAATACATCGTAAACTATTGAAGTGAGGCTTTTTACTGTGAAAAAAATAGATATGAAACACGCTTGTCGTTCCCTGTGGAAAACGGCCCTTATCGGCGCTATTATGTTAGGTTCTGTGGCGGGTAATGGAGGCGGGATCGTTCATGCAGCAGGAAATCAGTCTGCTTTTGAGGATACTCGCACAAGTTATGCAAGAGAAGCCATTGATCGTCTGGTGAATCAAGGGGTTGTGGCTGGAACGACCGAGCATTCGTTTGAACCGAAAAAGGCGGTTACAAGAGCAGAATTTGCTTCGTTTGCTGTACGCCTGCTCGCGTTAAAGCCGGTCAAGAACAGCATGAATCCTTATGCAGATGTATCTGCTAAGGCTTGGTATTATGGCAACGTGGCAGCTATGACCAATCTATCCATTCTGGAGGGGAAGGGAAAGCGCCTGTTTCAACCGAATGCATCCATCACACGTGAGGAGGCAGCGGCACTGCTCGTACGAATGCTCAAACAGCGTCCCGTAGAAATGAATAACCTGGCTAATACATATTCGGACGCTGCGGAGATTTCGACCTGGGCTCGGCCATATGTACAGACGGTGTATCGGCTTGGTTTAATGAGAGGCAGTGACGGTTTATTTCGGCCGGGTGAGCAGGTCACACGTGAAGAGGCAGCCGTTATGCTGGATGCTATACTCCAGAATCAAACATGGGCCGCGCAGCTCAAGCGTAAAGAGCAGCTTGGAATTCAGCTGGGTTGGCAGTATAATTCATCAACGGCGGAATTCATCAAGCAGGTGCAGCAGTCGCCTGTAAACACACTGGTGCCGCGCTGGTTTTTCCTGAATGGGGATATGAGTGTATCCAATCATGTTGACTCCACTCTGATCTCATGGGCATCAAGTACAGATCGCAAGCTCTGGCCTTTGCTTGGCAATCGTTCCAACAAAGAGATCACCCATCAGATGTTGTCCAGTTCCGCGAATCGGGAAGCAGTAGTCAAACAAGTGACCAGTTTAGTGAAAACCTACAAGCTTGGCGGCATCAATGTTGATTTTGAAAATGTAGACCCATCTGATCGGGCAGGCTTCACCGCTTTTGTGACTTCTTTAACAACCGCTCTGCACAAGCTGGGTGCTGTTGTTTCAGTGGATGTCTCGCCTGATCTAGGCACAGATTGGACGGCCGCCTTTGATTACGTCAACTTGGGTGAGATATCTGATTATATGGTGCTGATGAGTTATGAGGAGCACTGGAGCGGTGATCCGAAGCCAGGCTCAGTGGCTTCGCTGCCTTGGGTGGAGCGAGCGCTGGCAACGATGCTGAACGAGGTGGCAAATAGCAAAACGATTCTGGCTTTACCGTTATATACTCGGGATTGGTCCATGGCAAGTCCAGAGACAGCTTCATGGGATATTACACTAGGGGAGCAGGGTATTCGGGCGGCCGCAGCCGGTTCTCGAACACAATGGGACACAAGCCTGAGTCAGTACAGGATCAATTATACTGCCGCCCATGCTGCAAGAGAGATATGGGCAGAGGAAAGTCGCTCTCTTTCAGCCAAGGTATTGATGAGCAGTGAGCAGAACATTGCAGGGCTGGCTTACTGGTATATGGGCGGTGAGACAGCAGATGTATGGAATGCCATTACCAATGCGATGCGGTTTGATTCTTATACGTTTTAACAGCACCTTATGATCTCATATATGTTATTATAAATTGTATTCTTATAACGGACCCGAACCATTCGCTATGAAAGCGAAGGTTTGGGTTTTTTGATTTTGGTTTAAGCTATGGAGTGAGAGTACTGGACACAGAGGAGGAGAGGAAGCATGCGAGAGGTTGATTGCATTATTGTGGGTGGAGGGCTCGCAGGGCTTCAAGCCGCCATCCAGCTCGGACGTTATTCCGTACACCAGATTCTGGTGATCGATTCAGGAGAGGGACGATCAACACTATGTCGGACCTATCATAATATCCTTGGTCATCCTGAGGGCATATCGGGTAAAGAGCTCAGAGCACGCGGCCGGATGCAGGCCGAACGCACAGGCGTTCATTTTGAACAGGATCGGATCATTGAAGCCAGTCGTATACAGGAGGAACGAATCAGACTGAAGGGTTCCTCCGGCAACATATATGAGACGAAAACGGTGCTGCTGGCAACAGGTTTGACGGATCGAATGCCTGACATTCCGGGTCTTAAACCCACATTGGGCAGAACGGTGTATGTATGCCCCGATTGTGACGGCTACGAAATTCAAGGACAGCGCACGATTCTGCTCGGCGCTGGCGAAGCCGGGGCCAATATGGCCATGGTTCTGATCGAACGTACAGATGATCTGTTATATATCAATCATGATCAGACACCCATCTCGGCAGACCTGCATCGGCAGATGAAACAAGCAGGGGTGCGTTATCTGGAAGCTGCCGTGCAGGAGGTGCAGCAGATGGAGGACGGCCATATTACGGGTGTGCTGACAGAGGATGGGCAGATTTACGAATCGGAGCGTGGATTTATTGCGTTTGGCGGCAACCGGGTGCACTATGAACTGGCCGAGCAGCTGGGTGCAGTGATCACAGACAATAAACACGTGGAAGCTGACCCGCGCAGCATGCAAGCAGCGTCTCAGGTGTGGATTGCCGGGGATCTGGGTCTGCATGCAGAGCAGGCCACTGTTGCGATGGGAGAAGGCTCGATTGCCGCAATCTGGATTCATAAAGAGCTGCAGCGTATGAAAAAAACGGTCTGATACGACAACAAGTCCTCCCAAAGCGATTGGCAGCAGGGAGGACTTGTTTTTGCATTATTTTAATATATTCACAATCTATGCGACAGTATTGTCTGTTCACTCATTATTTGAGGAATCTTTCGGTTTGCGGGTAAAATCTTTGCGAATGTTATCTACGATATCGCCAACGGCATCTTCAATCATATCGGTTGGACCAGGATTTCTTTGGTCAGGCTCGATAACTGTATTAACACCCGGTTTGAGTTCGTCGTTTCTTTTATCACGCTTGGAATCGTTATTCATGAGAATTCCTCCTAGTTTTCCGTAGTAGTGACGATGCTTACTAACATAACCAAACACCATCATGTATATGTAAAACGATTAACCCGATGAGCTTTTTTGAAACGTATGTTGTGTACCTATTGCTCGAAATTTTACTTGTTTGAAAACAGGCTGATTAAACTTCAGCAGGACGTTTATATTATAAGTGTCCTGTAATGATGAAGCACATAGCAGAACAATCTGCCAACTGCCAATGACAGCGATGGAAAGATGATCACAAGATCACAATGCAATTAAACTCTGGGAGGTAATCAAGATGAATGAACATAATCATGTGATTCACAAAGACGGACAGGTCTCCACCGATCAGGTAGACAATGCCATTGAAAAGATTGCACCGGAGGAAAGAGATCACATCTTGCAAAACTTTGATGCATTCAAGGATTATCTGGGCAAACGGATTGCGATGGGTGAATCCATCGGCCTAAGCGAAGAACAAATGGCTAAAATCGCCCAAAAGGTGGCCGATCATCTCGCGGCTAACGAGGAACCTCGCAACCGTGAAGAGAAGCTGCTGCAGGAGCTCTGGAATGTGGGTAAAGAAGACGAGCGGCATATGCTCGCTCATATGCTGGTTCGCTTGGCTCAAGACACCAGAACGAGCCATTAAACGACTCACTGCACATTTAAGGCATAAGGTGAGGGTACAAGCATACAGTATATAGACACTGCAGAGACCCTGAAGCAAACTCATTCAGGGTTTCTCTGTGATTAATAAACAGACAGGCTTGAAGTGATGACGTGAATTGTAACTATTTTTAATCTGGATGAAACTTTTGCAGAAACGATTTGACGTATGATGTGTACATAACCATTGAATTCGTTACAACGGAACATGTCCGTTTGAGGAGAAAAGCTTTCGGTTAATAATCATATGTATTGAACTATTCATTGGCATTCTGAAACTTCGAATTGTTTAGTGAAAAAAGCCATAGTGAAATAAGGAGAGATGCTGGCATGAAAAACGCGGCGAAAAAATGGAGATTACAGATGATTGGTGCAGCAGCAGCTTTATTAGGCATCATCGTGCTGGCTACATATTTGCTAACCCCTGCCAATGCAGAGCAGCGTACGAATGTTCAGTCACCTTCAGCGAATAAAGCACAGCTTGCCAATTCCGAAGTATACACGGCGTATATTGAAGGAATACGTGTCGAGGACGGCAAATTAATGCTGACTGTAGACAAGATCGGCTGGTATCAGGGCGAAGAAGCAAATACAGTTTTCAAACAACGCAATCCGGATGCGGGCATAGATGAAGCACCCGATGGTTACTATATTGTGAATGATAACAAGGAGCAGGAGCAGATTGAGGTTAAGGCTGATGCCAAAGTTCTTATGCAGCTTTATGATCACGACGGTACCATGCAGGGAGCGGAGATTCAGTGGAATGAACCTGTATCGCTGTCCAAGTTCGAATCATTATACGGAGATACACGAATCGTGGATTTATCGGTCTTCCCGTATCATCTCACCGTTCAGGATGGTAAAGTGATTCAAATTGTACAGCAGTACATTCCGTAAAACATGCATGAATCATGAAATTGGATGCAATATAATAACAACGACAAAACGAGCATTCTTTCCGTAAATGAAGCGGATAAGAATGCTTTTTGTTATGACAAATCCATGAAAGCGATTGTAATTCATGATTTGTCCATGTATCATTATAGGAATGGCGTTTTTACATCATTCAGGAGGCTTCTGATGCTTAAAGACATGATTGCATTAACCAAGCCCGGACTGTTAAGGCTGAATGTGTTTGCAGTAGCCGTTGGTTTCTGGGTCGCTTCAAAATGGTATATCCATTGGGTGTCATTGCTGCTGGTTGTGCTTGGCTCAACGCTGGTCATTGCTTCAGCCTGTGTCATTAACAACTATTGGGACCGGGAATTGGATCAGAAGATGGAACGAACGAAAAAAAGGATGGAGTACATTAACCATCTTAAGCCCGGGTTTGTGCTTGGGTATGGCTTGGCACTTGGCATCGCGGGACTGGCGGTATTGTTCCTGTGGGTAAATCCGCTATCCGGCTGGATGGCCCTGCTGGGCTGGTTCGCTTATATTGTGATCTACACGATGTGGCTGAAGCGCAGCTCTACCTGGAGCACCTCGCTTGGTGGAATTGCCGGGGCGATGCCGCCGGTTATCGGTTATACAGCGGTAACGGATGAGATTGATGCAGGAGCATGGCTGTTATTTGCGCTGTTATTTCTATGGCAGCCCCCGCATTTCTGGTCGCTCGGTATTCGTCGGGTAGAAGAGTATCGTGCTGCGGGATTTCCGCTGCTGCCCGTGGTGAAAGGTGTGAAACGTACCAAGCTGCAGATGATTCCGTATGTTTTTCTGCTAATTCCTGCCGTATTCCTGCTGTATTATTACGATTACGTTGGACTGGTATTTCTGATCATCTCCTTGATTAGCAGCATCATCTGGTTTGTACATACGATCAGTGGTCTGAAAACAGAAAATGATGAACGATGGGCAAAGATCAATTTTTTGATCTCGGTCAATTATCTCATGCTCATTTTCATTGTAATGGTTGCCAACACAGCCTGGTCGTAACAGGTATTGAAGGTAAGGCAGCTTCAGAAAGCACACGCTGAATGATTGAGAGCACAACCTCGGTTGAACCAATCATTTCTAGGTGTGCTTTTTGTTATGGGGTTAATATCTTATTTTTATGGTGAAATATGGTACAATAATCAAGATGTATAGAGTTTATGAACATATTATATGTTATTGGATGTGACAGCATGAGTTTTTTACAGCAGGCTATAGGTTGGCGGCAGGAAGGTAAACTCAAGGAGGCCATTGAGCTTCTACATAAGATCACCGATCAGGAACCTGATCATGGAGAAGCATGGTATCAGCTCGCATGGGCCCATGATTCACTTGGCTTGGAGCGCGAAGCCGTGCCTTATTATGAGAAGGCATTACAGCTCGAACTTTCCGCAGAAGATCGGGCAGGTGCAATTCTCGGGCTCGGCAGCACGTATCGCACACTTGCACAATATGAACATGCCAAAATGTGGCTGCTCACCGGCATCAAAGAATTTCCCGAGCGTCGGGAATTCGAAGTTTTCTATGCGATGGTGCTCTATAACTTGGGTGAGCATGCAGAGGCGATGCAGCGACTGCTCTTACAGCTTGCAGATACGTCTACGGATCAGGGAATAAGCGATTACAGCCGGGCCATTCGATACTACGCAGATCAGCTTGATCGGGTATGGAATTAAACGGAAGGAGATGTGAGCATGAATTCAGGTCAGGAGCTTAACGAAGTGAAGGATCGATTGAATCAGCTTGAACATAAAGTGGATGAACTTACAAGCCATATGCAGCAGCAGCAAGCTTCACCACGCAGACGTTTTTTCACCGGATTTGGTATAACTATTGTCGTGGTCATTCTGCTGCTGATGGTTGTGGGAATACTTCAATTTGTGAACGTGGGTTAACTGGATGCTTTCGATGATTCAAGCCATTGTTCTACTTCCTCAATGAATCGGCGAGATGCGGGTGACAGATTCCGAAGAGAAGCGCAAGCCAGTCCGATCGTACGATACGGATCATCTGCAAGTGGCACAAGCGCAAGTGATTTCGTGTGATTTTGCAAGACCATCTCGGGCAGCAGACTGATGCCCAGTCCGTTGTGCACCATGGCCATAATGGCTTGATCCTCGGCTACTTCGTAGACGACGTTCAGCTTGGCGTTGTGCTGACGGATCAAACGTTCAATTTCGTTGTCGCCTCCCCATTTGGGCAAAATAAAGGGCTGCTCCAGCAACAGCTCAAACGAGACGGACTCTGCGGATGCAAGAGAGTGATCGAGAGGCAGGATGCACATCATCCTGTCTTTTTGTAATGGAATCGTTTCGAATGGAGAGGTGTCACTGAGAGATAGAAAGCCAAGATCAATAGCACCGCTGGCCAGCCAGTGTTCAATTTCCGCATAGTCGCCTTCCCACAGCTTGATTTCGATCCCTGGATAGCGAAGCCTGAACTGTTTAAGAATTCCGGGAAGCCACTGGGTGGAGACGCTGGCAAATGTCCCGATGCGAACAGTACCAATCTCGGCCCCCCGGATCAGAGAGATTTCCTGATGCATCAGTTCCGTCCACCGCATAATCTCACGGGTGTATGCCAATATCCGCTCTCCCTCGGGTGTAACACGTACACCGGAGCGGCTCCGATGCAGCAGGGAGAAGCCGCACTCGCTCTCCAGACTGGCGATGGCATGGCTCACGGCAGACTGTGTGATGTTCAGCGCTTCGGAGGCTTTAGTCAGGCTTCCGTATTCAACAACAGTATTTATTATTTCGTATTTGATGAGTGACATTATGCAGTGACTTCCTCTCCATGTGAGCTGGTTTCCGAATTATGAGTTAATTTCATATTAACTATTATAAATATTCATTTTTATAATGCAAAGAGATCGTTTATACTTGCCAAGGCGAGTTAGTTTGATATACATACAGGCGCAGCTCAGACTATATAGAATGAAGGTAGAAGTAAAATGAACGGGGCACACGGTAAACAGATTCATGTATCACGAAGAGCAGATATGCAGATGCTGCTTGCAACAGTAATATGGGGCTCGTCCTATTTATTTATGAAATCGGGGCTTGCTTCGATTCAGGAACTGAATCTGATCGCTTTGCGATTCGGGATTGCCTTTATAGCGGCAGCTCTTTTCTTTCACAGAAGACTAAGGAAGCTGGATCGTGGAACGCTGGTTGCCGGAGCTATATTGGGAACGGCTTTATTTGCAGCATTTGTGTTCATTACCTATGGCGTTCAGCGAACGACGGCATCCCAGACCGGATTTTTGATCAGCCTGGCTGTCATCTTTGTTCCGGTATTAACGACGATACTGCGCCGCCGAATGCCGGATAAACGATTGCTCGTCAGTGTTCTGGTCGCTGTAACAGGGCTTGCATTGTTGACACTTCAACACAAATTAAGTTTGCATATCGGGGACGTGCTCTGTATTGTTGCCGCCCTGATCTATGCCGTATATATTATGCTTGCGGGCAAATTTACTCCCAAGCATGACCCGTTGACACTCGGAACGGTGCAGCTGGGTGTAGCAGCACTGTGGGGCACTGCCGCTACATTTGTGTTTGAGAGCCCCAGGCTGCCGGATACTCCTCAATCCTGGGCAGCGATTCTGGGCCTGGGTATATTATGCAGTGGCTTGGGTTACATTTTGCAAACCTTGGCACAGCGTCACGCTTCTCCAACGAGAACAAGTCTTATTTTCTCGTTAGAGCCGCTGTTTGCAGCTGCCTTTGCTTTTACTTTTCAGGGAGAAATGTTAACCCTGCAAGGATACATCGGAGCAGCGTTTATGCTGGCTGGTGTATTGATTACGGAGATTAAGCTATCACAGCCTGTCTTTCGACGCAGAAAACGTCCGGCGATATAACATTGCGTTTTGCACGGGGATAGTTGAAGTCTGCCCAAGCAAAAGAGAGATCTAGAAAGAAGCATGTATGTTTAGCGTTTAACCTAACAAAGTCCAGATTAACAAAACATGTTTTGTTAATCTGGACTTTTATGCTACACTGGATGGAAAATCAGGAAAATCGGGTGAGCAGGATGGGGAAAAGAGTAACGATGCAGCAGATTGCAGATGCTGCGGGAGTATCCAAATTTGCTGTCTCGCGTGCACTGACGGGCAAATCGGGGGTTAGTGAGCACACAAGGGAGATGATTGTCAGGACCGCGGGGCAGCTGGGCTATTTTAAAATGGAACCGAAGCGTTATTCGGCAGAGCCGCCACATACCAAGCTTGGTACAAAGGCAGCTGGCGATAAGAGGGAAGGGACCATCTTGGTTCTTTTCCCAAATATACGCTCGCAGAATCGGTCTTCCTTGTATTGGGGGCCGGTGTTTGAGGGCATTTCAGCACGCCTGAATGAGATTGGCATGGATATCATGACACTGACAGAGCCGTCTTCCGATCATATGTTTTCGGTTCTCAACCCCGAGGCCATCCGAGGGGTAATCACAGTGGGCACCATCTCAACGTCCGTGCTGCTCGAAATATATCGCCTGCGTATTCCCCTTGTGATGGTTGATCATGAGGATACGGCCATTCATGCAGATGCGGTATTTACAGACAATGTGAAATGTATGAAAGAACTGGTGCTTATGCTTGGCGCGAAGGGATACAGGAAGCTTCAATTTGCCGGGCAGCTGCCTGATGCAGTCAGCTTCAGAGAGCGCTGGCTTGGCTATCGGATGGGCCTTGAGGAGCTGGGGCTGCAGGAGCAACAACATCCAGATCTGCTGGTGCAGGAGTATGCAAAGATGCAGCAGGTGGTTAGGGACATGCAGCTTGAGGACATCCCTGAAGTGTTTGTGTGTGCGAATGACCATACAGCTTCAATTATCATCGAGGCGCTGCAGGGTCGGGCGCTTCAGCTGCCCGAACGATGTACGGTAACGGGATTTGATAATACACGCACAGAAGATCCTATTCTGGCTACCGCACATATTCATAAGGAGCATCTCGGTGCGAGAGCGGTGGATCAGCTGTTATGGCGAATAGAGCATCCGCAAGTTCCTTATGAACGCAAGCTGATTCACGCTGAACTCATCATGCGTGAGGAGTATCATTCGCTGCGCGAGTGAAGGGCAAAACAAACACAAGATCAGGGCTGATAAGGTAAGTTAGAACAGAATTGAATAGAATAGAACAGAACAGAACAGGACATGGAGCAGTTCACAATGTGACGCGCTATGTCCTTTTTTCGATTTATGGGTGTTTGTTTCAAAACTTTTCGACCAAACACATTGACTGCACACGGATAACATGTTAATTTTGTTTTGTTAATTGTTTGTTTATATAATAACAAAACCTAACAAAACAGGTTTCTTCTTTTACTCTAACCCTATTGGAGGCTATCATGAGCATGAACCAATTGCAGCGATTTGAGAACTGGACGTTCAAAGCATGTGAAGACCAGGAATGGATGCCGGCTCAGGTACCTGGATGCGTGCATACCGATCTGTTGAGGCTGGGCCTTATCCCCGACCCATTCTATGGGACCAACGAGAAGGAAGTCCAGTGGATCGACAAGAAGGACTGGGAGTATCAAACCACATTTGATGTGGCGCCTGAACTTTATACGCAGGATCATCTGGAGCTTGTTTTTGACGGATTGGATACGTATGCGGATGTATATGTGAATGACGTGCATGTGTTGTATGCGGACAACATGTTCCGGGTGTGGAGGGCAGAGGTCAAAGCATTGGTGAAGGAAAAGGGGAATGTGCTGCGTGTCCGTTTTCGTTCTCCGATTCAGGAGGATTTACCGAAGCTGGAAAAGCTGGGTTACGCATTGCCTGCATCCAATGACCAATCCGATGTGGGTGGTCTGGGGGATAAACGTGTCAGCATTTTTGCACGCAAAGCACCGTATCACTATGGCTGGGATTGGGGACCGCGTTTCGTGACCAGTGGCATCTGGCGGGAAGCAAGGCTCGAAGGCTGGAATGATGTTCGAATTACCGATGTGTTTATCCGGCAAAACGAAGTGAATGCTGCATTGGCCAGCTTAACTGCCTTGGTGGAGATTGAAACCTCTCAAGCTGTGGATGCTGTACTTCGTATCGGAGCCGCAGGTCAGCGCTGGGTGGTGGTAGCAGCTTTGCAGCCTGGTACGCAGACGGTGGAGCTTTCCATCTCTATAAAAAATCCGAAGCTCTGGTGGAGCCGCGGACTGGGTGATCCGTATCGGTATACCTTTGCTGCTGAAGTGCTTCAGGGCGAGAGAGTTTTGGCGGAAGCGGAGGTGCAGACGGGTCTGCGCTCCATTCGTCTTGTCCGTGATCGGGACGAAGCGGGTGCATCCTTTTATTTTGAACTGAACGGTGTGGCGGTATTTGCCAAAGGAGCAAATCATATTCCGAATGACAGCTTTATTACAGAGGTAACACGGGAGCGTTATTTGCATGAGATTCGTTCAGCGGCTGAATCCAACATGAATATGCTTCGTGTATGGGGCGGCGGCTTTTATGAGGAAGATGTTTTTTACGAGCTCTGTGATGAATATGGCATTATGGTGTGGCAGGACTTTATGTTTGCATGCAGCATGTATCCGGGGGACGAAGCATTCCTGAATAGCGTCAGACATGAGGCCATTGACAATGTGAAGCGTCTGCGCAATCATCCGAGCATCGTGCTGTGGTGTGGTAATAACGAGATTGATTCGGCCTGGGCGCATTATATCGAGAACGGTGGCTGGGGCTGGAAAAAGGACTACAACGCAGAGCAGCGTGAACGCATCTGGGCGGATTATGAAGCCATCTTCCATCACCTTCTGCCAGAAGTGGTTGAAGCTTATGCACCCGGGATCGACTACTGGCCTTCCTCACCGATTGTATCGCTGACAGGTGACGAGAAGCAGCATGCTCATCCCTCTACTTCCGAAGGCGACATCCACTACTGGGGTGTGTGGCACAACGTGGAACCTTTTGAAAATTACAATGTATATGTCGGTCGTTTTATGAGTGAATACGGATTCCAGTCGTTCCCGGAATACAAATCGGTTCGCACCTATGCGGAGGAAAAGGATCTGGCGCTGGAGTCCGAGGTTATGCTTGCACATCAGAAAAATGGAGCAGGCAATCGGCTGATCAAACAATATATGGATATGTATTTGCCGGAACCTAAAGATTTTCCATCCTTCCTCTATATGAGTCAGGTGCTTCAAGCCGAAGCGATGAAAACAGCCATAGAAGCTCATAGACGCCGTAAGCCATACTGTATGGGCACACTGTATTGGCAGATGAATGATTGCTGGCCCGTTGCCTCATGGGCAGGGATGGATTACCTGGGCCGCTGGAAGGCGCTGCAGTATTATGCGAAGCGCAGCTTCAATGATGTGCTTGTATCCGTGGACGGGACGAAGCCGGATGTAACCGAGGTTTACGTGATCTCGGATCAATTAAAGCCGGTAAAAGGTCAACTGCAGCTTCGACTGATTGGATTCGATGGAACGGTGCATCGGGAAGATACAATTGAAGTGAGCCTTGCACCAAACTCGGGTGAAAAGCTGATCTCTCTGCATCATGCAGATTGGCTTCAGGGACATGATCCGTCAGCGGTGCTGCTGCGAGTGGAGCTGAGACAAAGCGGTGAGGCTGATCTTGTGCAGGAGCATTATTTTGTACCGGCAAAAGAGCTTGCATTACAGCCTGCCAATATCACCGTCAGCGGCGGCGCCGATGAAGAGGGTGTGTATCTCCTGCTGGAAAGTGATGTGCTTGCCAAGCAGGTGTGGATGTCTTCTGAAGCTGAAGGGGTATTCTCTGATAATTTCTTTGATCTCGTTCCAGGCCTACCGGTGAAGGTGCGGTTCACGTCCAGAGAAGGGTTACAGCATGCGGGTGTAATCTCGAATCCGGGATCGGTTGAGGTTCGCTCGATGGTTGATTTTATTCAATAATATATAACGGTTGGAGTCTCTGCCAAAGAGATTTCAACCGTTTTTATGTGTGAAGAACGTACACAGACATAGACGCTGAGATACAGACGCAGACAAAATTTAACTTCGTAATCTTTTCGTAATCATTTGCTTAGCGATTCGTAAGTTGTTCTCTTTATTGTAGTCCTTGCAAGCTATATTAAACGATGGAGAGTGATAACGATGAGGAAAGCAAGCAAGAGCAAAAAAGCGTTCGTAGCAGCGGTGTTAATGATGTCTTTAACTTTTTCGGGACTGGCAAGTGCTGCCGACATGAAAACGATTAAAAAGGATGGTATGGAGCTTGTACAATTGAGACAGGCAGCAAAAATGTATGGATACAGCATTATGTGGGACAGCAAGGATCGATCCGTTACGTTAATGTACATGGGCAAAATGGAAGAAATGATGAAGGACGAGATGATGAAGAAAGACGATAATATGATGAAGAAAGACGATAGTATGATGAAGGATGACATGAAGATGAAAGATGAGAGTATGATGGAAGACGACATGGAAATGAAAGATGACATGATGATGGAAGAAGCGATGATGCCTTCGGCTAAAACCATTCAAGTGTGGGTTGGATCTAAGAAAATGATGGTCGATGGTATGCGGGTTAATCTGAAGTCGATGCCATCCATTTACGAAGGGAATACGTATGTAAGTGATATAGTCGTGTCCAAATATATGAAGCCAATGAAGGCGATGAAATAACGAGGATACGCGTAACAAAGAAGAAAACATAACGTAGCATGACCATCGCCCTGTGATATGATTATGCCAAATGAGTGTTTTTGGAATAGGGGGTGGGTTGAATGAATGAACGGATTTTGTTGCCGATGATGATAGCAATATTACAGACGTATGCCGGAGATATCTGGAACGGGAAGGGTATACGGTTGTCACTGCAACAGATGGCATGGAAGCAATTGAGCTGTGGCGAAGTCACAATCCGGGTCTGATTGTGCTTGATCTGATGATGCCTCGTAAAAATGGTTGGGAGGTCTGTAACGAGATTCGGCAGACTGAAGATGTACCGATTGTAATGCTGACGGCTCGCGGAGAAGAGCATGACCGACTGATGGGACTGACCATGGGAGCAGATGATTATCTGACAAAACCGTTCAGTCCAAGAGAGCTTGTTCTGCGTGTCAAGGCTATTTTGAGGAGAATGCGAACGGCACAGGCGACATCCGCTATTACTCCCATGCATACGATTAGTTATGAAGGGCTGACGATTGATTTTGTAAAACGTGAGGTAGAGATCGGCGGACAGGTCATTGACTTGACGGTGACGGAGTTTGATATGTTGTATTTGCTGGCAAGTCACCCTGGACAGGTGTTTTCGCGTACTCAGATGTTAAGCAAAATATGGGATTTCAGCTATGAGGGAGATACAACCACGGTGACTGTGCATATTCGGAGATTACGGGAGAAGATTGAGCAGAATGCCTCAGATCCGAAATATATCAAAACCGTTTGGGGTATCGGTTACAAGTTTGCAGGTGGATACTCATGAAGCTGCGTACGTATCTGGTCGTGTCCAGTCTTACGGGGATTGGCGTGCTGCTGATCTGTTTGTTTGTCAGTTATTCCAAAATGCTGCTAACCATTGAACAATTTTATTGGTTATCGGCAATAAGTGCCGGTATAGGTTTATTTTCATTTGTCCTTCAATATGTACTGACCAAACCGTTGGAGAAATCGATCGCACGAATTACAGAACGCACCAAGCGACTGGCCGAAGGGGATTTCCAGACGGAAGTCCCTCTCGTCGGTCCGCAGGAATTCAAGCTGCTTGCACAGCAATTCAATGAAATGAGCTCCAGACTGAAGGAAAGCTTTGACGATCTGCATCACTCGGAATCAGCCAGACGTGAGTTAATTGCAAATGTCTCACATGACCTGCGTACACCCCTGGCATCGATTCAGGCTTTTGTTGAAGCGCTGGAGGATGATGTGATCAAGGATGAAGTCACCTTTCAACGATATTTGAACACGATTCGTCTGGAAACGAAGCGATTGGGCGGGCTCATTCAGGACTTGTTTGATCTGTCCAGTCTGGAAGCAAAAGGGGAGAAATTCGATCCGCAGCCTGGTCATGTTGATGAGCTGCTGCTCAGCACACTGGAGAGTTTTTCCTTTCACCTTGATGAGAAACAGCTGAATGTGGAGATCGACTTGCCTGAGCGACTGCCCGCTGCCTTGATGGTGCCTGCTCAAATGAAGCGGGTTCTGTCCAATTTGCTGCAAAATGCGATTCAATACTCTCCGGTTGAAGGCAAAATCATCCTGACTGCCACCCAACAGGAAGAATGTATACGCATTGCAGTAATAGATGAGGGAGAGGGCATTGATGCAGAAGAGACTGCACGTATTTTTGAACGTTTTTATCGTATTGATAAATCTCGAAGTAAAAATAATGGTGGCGCGGGAATCGGGCTGGCTATAGCTCAATCCATTGTTGAAGGGCATGGAGGCGAAATCGGGGTGCAGAGCACAAAGGGAGCAGGTAGCTGCTTCTGGTTTACCCTTCCGGTCTATGTCAGTCGCTCGAACCTTTAGAGATTAATTCCAAGGCAATGTCTTTGATTGATGGACCACAAAACGTGCTGCCCGGATGACCGAGCGCACGTTTTGTGTTTTATGTAGAACCAAAGGATGCAAGCAGTATGTCGAGAAGCTGGCCCGAAAAATGATTATGGATTGGATTGTTCGTCTTTGATCTGCTGCAGTTCACTCAGGCTCAGGGTCAGATCGTTCTCGGGATTTGCACTGATTATCACGTCGGAGGCACTCTGCTCACTTGGCTGGTTTGACTTCGAAGCAGGTTTAATGACATAGAGACTTTGAACGGTATTCAGCAGGCTGGCAGGTGTGTCCTCATACGTTTCAAGGAAAAGCACATAGTCTTTGGTCGGCATCAGCTTGACGCTGTCATCATTTACAATTTCGGTGTTTCCCAGCTGACCGCCGAGCTGCTTGACCTCGATCTGATCCCCGGCTGAGTAATGTCCTTTATAGGAGTCAGTTACCTGAACCGTATAGATTGTATAGATTTTGTCAAAAGAAACCTGTTCGTTCACTGCGCTTTCAGCAGCATTGATATCATTGAGTGAAGACGAGTTTGCCTGAGCCATGTCGTTCAGTGCCTGAACACGAGTCTGAATCACATTGCCCTTCACAATCGTGTCGGCTCGCTCAGACAAGGCATCCACACTGCCATAGCTGGGATAATCCTCGGATGCGATGATCGTTACGGGAGCATTGGTGGTTGAAGCGGCTGGAGTCATGGAAGAGCAGCCGACAGCAGATAAAATGAAGATGGATGATACAAGCAGCGTAAGTGCTCTATTCTTTTTCATGGAACGGAATCCTCCTTGGATATAAGGTGTTGGACCTGCGAATTCATTTCATGCGACTCATGGGGCTTCAGTGATTAATAACGGGATCTGACATTGTTGATATCAAAGGCTTGCGGCTGGGTCATGGAATTCCGGTTACGCGAGTAAGACATGATGGAAGGGCTGTTCGTTGTGGGGTTGTCACCCAGCCAGATGGAATGACCGAGTTCATGTACAAACACACTTTGGATGAAATTGGACAGGTTGGAGGCGTCAGCAGTGATGGTAGAGGCGTTCAGCTCAACGCGGAAGCTCACGATCTGGCTGCCGGAGACGGAGGCGTAGTTGACACCATAAGCGGTATTGTTGAAGTTGCCAGCGGTAATCGTGTTGGATGAGTTACTGGTTTTGACAAATTGCACCTTGGCTCCGGCATTGTTCCAGTTGGAAATGGAAGTATCCATTGGGACTTGCCATGCTGAAGCATAGTTGTAGGTACGGATCGGGATGGTGGAGCTGGGATAGCCGTAACTCAGAAACGTGGCTGCAAAGACGGTGCTTCCAAACATCGCGAGGGCAGAGAATAACATGATGCTCATCAACAACTTCCTTTTCATACTAAAAACCTCCAATAAATGTATATTTTCTCTATTATCGTAACAAGGAAATGTGTGAATGGAATGAGTCCCAAGTCGTTGTTTTTGTCGGGGGAAAAAGGAAAAATCGTGAGCCGCTTGGGAAGGCTTGTCACAACAAGTCGCTTTCTGTCTGGTGGATTACATGCATAAATTCCTTCTTTTTACAAACAATAGACTCAACCTGACAGGAAAAAGGAGTGTAGGATATGTGTGAACGCTTTTCACTTGCGGCCGATCTCGACGAGGTGCGGGACCATTTTAAAATCGAACGTGTAATGTATTACTACAAAAACCGCTATAACATCAGCCCGACGCAGCATACGCCAATTATTCTGCATCAGGACGGAGAGCGCGTGCTGGATGAATTCCGCTGGGGATTTATCCCCTTTTGGGGACGGGATGCGGTCAATGCAAACCTGATGACGGTGCATGAGAACCCGGCGTATTACAAGCTGGTTGAAACGAAACGCTGTGTGATTCCGTGCAATGGACTGTATTACTGGCGTCAGGAGGGCAAAAAGCGTTATGCGGTGCGTGTGGTGATGCCGGATCGGGGGCTGTTTGGCATTGCTGGCCTGTATGAAATCTGGAAAGATACACGCAAACAGCCGCTGCGTACCTGCACGATGCTCATGGCTGGCGCGAACCTGGTGACTCGTGAGTTTGGCAATAAAATGCCGGCAATTCTGTCAGAGGATGAAATCAATACCTGGCTGGACCCTGCCAATACACGGGTGACACAGCTGCTTCCGCTGCTCAAGACGTACAATCGTACCGACATGAACCTGTACCCGGTCACACCTATGGTAGCCAACGACGAGCATGATTGCTATGAGTGCGTGGAAGAGTTGGAGCAAAAGCTGGCGTATGTCCGAAGCTTCTGAAGCAAGCAGTACTGTGCGATAGGCAGCCTGTACGATGCAGCTTGTGGAGTGTTTCTGATACTAAAAGCGGGTTTAAACAGCAGGATGTGAAGAACGGGTTTAAACATCAGGATGGGGAGTCCGAGGACACTCTGTCCTTTTCTTTGTTGTGCTTTGATCGGGCGCCTGAGTGGTGCTCATGAAGGAAAAGTTGCAATTGACTTAAAACGTAACTATAATCATTACAGTAACATGATGTATATATCCATATATCTATTTAAAGAGATATTAATCAGGAGGGAAACACGAATGAATCCAAAGTATTCGAAAATGTTTGAATCTGTTTCACTGCCTAGCGGCATTACACTGAAAAACCGGATCGTGCTTGCTCCTATGACTCATATGTCCTCTAATCCAGATGGTACGGTATCGGATGCGGAGCTGGCGTATTATGCACGCCGTACAGGCGGAGCAGGGATGTCGGTTACAGCGGTAACGCATGTGACACCGAACGGCATCGGTTTTCCGGCGCAATTCGGCTCTTATGACGACAGCTTTATCCCGGGATTGAAACGTCTGGCTGAAACCATCAAACAACAAGGCTCTGTAGCAGTGCTGCAAATGTTCCACGCTGGTCGACTGACTCCGGAACAGGCTGTCCCTGCTGGACAAGTGGTTGCACCGAGCGCGGTTGCAAGTGAACGTCCAGGCTCACCCGAGCCAAGAGAAATGACGGATGAAGAGATTACCTCGGTCATTCGTGATTTCGGTGAAGCGACTCGCCGTGCGATTGAAGCGGGCTTTGACGGAGTCGAGATTCATGGTGCCAACGGTTATCTGATCCAGCAATTTTTCTCTCCACACTCCAATCGCCGTGAAGATCGCTGGGGTGGCAGTGTAGAGAAACGTTTGGCGTTCCCGCTCGCTGTGGTGGAAGAGGTGCAGCGTGTCGTTGCCGAGCATACCAAGCTTCCATTCATAGTAGGGTACCGCTTCTCGCCAGAAGAGCCTGAAACACCAGGTTTGACGATGGAAGACACATATGCGCTGGTCGATGCATTAAAAGAAAAAAATCTCGACTACCTGCATGTTTCCTTGAATGAGTTCTGGTCGAAGCCAAGACGCGGCGAAGCGGATACTCGCGCCAGAATTGAATACATTCTGGACCGGGTTGGTGGTAAAGTGCCGGTCATTGGTGTCGGCGCAATCCACACGGCTGACGAGGCAGCAGAAGCGCTGGAGACAGGCGTGCCACTGCTGGCGATCGGACGTGAGCTTATTATCGAGCCGGACTGGGTGGAGAAGATTGAAAGTGGACGGGAAGAGGACATCGAGACGGTGCTGACCAAATCGGATCAGGAGCGTCTGGTCATTCCGGACGGCTTGTGGAATGCCATTATTCACACACCGGGCTGGTTCCCTATGGCTGACGATAAATAAAAAATACTCTCTTCCCGTTTGAAGAAGGAGAGCAGTGGTTGCCAATCAGAAACGGTATGAGTGATGAAACTCATGCCGTTTTTGATTTAACACTATCAGTGACTCCGTAGTGATCCCCATCTGATGTAATCCAACCATTACATCGGACTGTATTTTCTAAAAAATCATTTTATTTAATGTTGAAGTTATTTATTGTGAATAGAGTGAATATATGTAGATATCAAAAAACAATGATGTATTCAAGGTGCAAATGATCGGAATGAAAAATGTACATGTAATCATACCCTTAATTTGTTATTATATTACATAAAAAGAGATGTAACTAACATAATTTACACCAAGGGGGATTAGATTTGAATAAACGAATATATCCAATCGAGGATCGATTGGAAAAAAGAAAAATGATGCCATTGCTGCTGCTTGCTGATGAATCAGAGGAGAAAGTCATGGAATATTTAGAGGAAGGGGATGTATTGTGCCTTTCTAATGATTCTGATGATACTTTGGGTGTGATCGTGACGGTGAGGCTTAACAGTGAATCGATTGAAATAAAGAATATTGCCGTTTCTCCCGACCATCAGGGTCAAGGGTTCGGCAAATTGTTGATAAACAAAGCCATATCTCTACATAAAGAGCATGGAATGAGACATTTTGTGGTAGGAACAGCCAATTCCAGTATCAACAATCTCGCATTTTATCAGAAACTGGGGTTTCGAATATGTGATATAAAAAAAGATTTTTTCCTGGATTACCCTGAAGAGATCTGGGAGAACGGCATTAGGGCCGTGGATATGATTGTGATGGAAAAGCATGAAGTTGATTCGAAATAGCGAAGGGCCTGATCAAGATGTAATGTCTTGTTTCAGGCCTTTTTATTTCTTTTATTGTAAATATTTACAATAAACGCACGCGGTGTTACAATGAAAAAAAATGTTATATATTTTAATAAAAACCATATATATTCAATTATCAAGTCGAATTTTGCTAGATAGAAGAATATATATGGTTTTTCCAGCACTATTGAAAAAACGTTTTCGACAATATTGAAAATGCTCATTACCTAACTGGAAAAGAGGAGATTGGCATGCTGAATATGCAAAAAGAACAGTTGGCTATGTACGGGGCCAAACCTGTAAGAGAAAGAATGCTTCCGTATGGAAAACAATGGGTGGACGAGACAGACATTGAAAGTGTGGTCAACGTTTTAAGAAGTGACTTTCTTTCCTCAGGTCCTGAAATACCAAAATTCGAAGAAGCACTGGCTCGCGAGGCAGGTACTCGGTATGCTGTGGCATTCTCCAGTGGTACTGCTGCGCTGCATGCTGCGTGTTTTGCTGCTGGCGTCGAGACCGAGAGTGAAGTGATTACTTCGCCTCTGACTTTTGCAGCAAGCAGCAACTGCATATTATATGCAGGCGGAAAGCCGGTTTTTGCCGATATTGATCCCCTTACCTTCAACATCGATTCTCAGGAGGTTTATAAGAAAATCACCCCGAATACGAAGGCGCTGATCATTGTTGATTTTGCCGGACAGCCTGCTCAATATAACGAGCTTTATGACATGGCTTCCAATCACGGGCTTGTCACCATTCGTGATGCTGCCCACTCGATCGGTTCAATCTATAAAGAGCGACGACCCGGGATGTCAACCGACATGACCATTTTCAGTTTTCATCCTGTAAAGCATATTACTACAGGAGAAGGCGGAGCCGTTGTAACGGATCGGGAGGACTTCTATCATCAATTGTTAATGTTTAGAAATCATGGAATTACACGTGATGAACGGATGCTGGAACAGCAAAATTCTCCAAAATGGTATTACGAAATGCAATTCCTTGGTTATAACTATCGGATTACTGATATACAAGCTGCACTGGGCTTAAGCCAGTTAAATAGGCTGGAGCAATTTGTGAAAAGACGGCGAGAGTTAGCGGTTCTATACAATAAGGCCTTCGAGCAGATGCCAGGATTAGCCTTCCAGCAACAAGCTGAAGAAGTATTATCAAGCTGGCATTTATATCCTTTGCGATGGAAAAAAGATTTTTTCTCCGTAAGCCGCGATACCATTTTTCAAGCTTTGCTCGCAGAGAATATCGGGGTCAATCTTCACTATATTCCGGTTTATTTACATCCCTATTATCAGTCACTGGGCTATCAACGAGGCATTTGTCCCAATGCAGAAGCCGTATATGAAGAGCTGATTACAATTCCACTATTTCCTCTGATGACGGATCGCGATCTGCAGGATGTCGTGGATGCGGTTGTCAAGGTATATAACTACTTTTTGAAGTAATGCATACATGCTTGGGCGTAACTCAAAGGAGGATGTTGTATTGCAGCCAAAGCAGCTCAACTTATTTCGTTTAACCTGGCCTATTTTCATGGACGCTTTTTTTCATATCGTGTTAGGTAACGTTGACACAGTAATGCTCTCACATTATTCAGGACAAGCTGTCGCTGCTGTAGGCATATCATCACAAATATTTGGCATGTTTATTATTGTTCTGGAATTTATGGCCATGGGGTCTGGCATACTGATTGCGCAAATGCTTGGAGCAAGTCAGCGTGATCGAGCCGCTAATATTGCACAATCCTCCATCTATTTAAACGGACTTATTGGTCTGGTTCTTATTTTTGTGCTTTTTTTCTCTGCACCTTTTTTGTTTGGCCTCTTCAATCTTTCAGCTGAAGCTTACGAGTTTGGTGTTCTTTACACGCAAATTGTTAGCGTTTCTCTTCTTTTTGAGGCCATTCTGATTTGTTTGAGTACCACTATGAGAAACTATGGTTTTGCCAAAGAGCCGATGTTTGTTGTTGTTGGAATGAATGTTGTTAATGTACTAGGGAACTGCATTGCGTTGTTCGGATTTCTGGGTTTTCCCGAGACGGGTCTTACAGGTGTGGCAGTCAGCTCGTGTGTCAGTCGTTTGCTGGCAATGATTTGTATGGTCTATCTATACAAGCGCAAGCTCAAATTAAAATTAAGATTGAAAGGGCGCCACTTTATTCAGGATTGGAAATCTATTGTAAAGGTAGGCATCCCGACAGCAGGGGAGAGCTTTTCCTACCAGTCCTCCCAAATCCTGATTACGTATTTTGTCACTTTTTTCGGAGTAATCGCGATTACAACCAAGGTCATTACTTACAATATTATGCTTCTGATTATGATATTCTCCTATTCTATGGGGCAAGCAACACAAATTTTGATAGGTCATCTCGTTGGGGCAAGGGAACATCAAAAAGCGCATGACCAAGCCATTTTTAGCCTGAAAGTTTCATCTTTGATCTCATTGATCATTGCACTTGTGTGTTACTTCTTATCTGAAACTGTGCTAGGGCTGTTTACATCGGACAGAGATATTATTGAAACGGGCAAAACACTTCTTGCGCTGTCTATCTTATTGGAGCCTGGCCGAGCGTTTAATCTTGTTCTGAGTAGCTCGTTGAAGGCATCTGGGGATATTCGATTTCCAACGCTATTGGGTTTAATCAGCATGTGGGGATTATGTGTACCCGCTGCATTTATTTTGGGAAACGTACTTGGATACGGATTAATGGGAGTATGGGTTGCTTTTATTCTCGATGAATGGTTAAGAGGTTTAATTTTTTATTTCAGATGGAAGAGGATGGGTTGGGTTACAAAAGGACTGGTTAAAAGCGAAATACGGTCATCCAATGAAAAGGAGATGAGTATATGAGAAGAAGGAAATACTTGCTCTTGGGTGGAGGCGGATTCATAGGTTCAGCTATTGCAGAGGAACTTGCACCATTTCACGAGGTCACTATTGCTGATGCCGTCCCATTTAAGCAAACCGTTGCTTATTTAAGAGGGATAACCCAAGTTGATTATGTACAAGTCAATGCTGCGGATCGTTCCGGTGTATTGGATTTGGGTACAGATTACGATTATATTGTGCATGCAGTAGCTATTCTAGGCATTAACAAGGTGGCACAGGAATCCATTCTTACCATCAATACTAATTATCTTAGCTGCTTGTATTCGCTTGAACTTGCAAGTAGACAGAAACATCTCAAAAAATTCCTCACGTTCAGTACAAGTGAAGTGTATGGACAATACACTGTATCCGCCAAGGAGACCGACGAGTTTACCATTGGAATTCCGGAGACCGCACGGTGGTGTTATGCTGCAAGCAAAGTATTAAGCGAACATTTAACATATGCCTATCACAGGGAGGAGTCTATCCCGACGATTGTTATTCGGCCATTTAACGTCTATGGAGAATATCGATTTGGAAATAATGCAATATCCAGTTTGGTTCGCAAAGCGCTTAAAAACGAGGATTTATTGATCAGCGGCACAGGCGAGCAGACAAGAGTATGGTGTTATATTAACGACTTCGTTTCCGGGGTTATTCATGCTTTACATTCCGAATATGAGGGAGAGTCATTCAACCTGGGTAATCCGAACGAACAATGCAGCATCAAAGATTTGGCGCATCACATTGTGGAGCTGACGGAATCGAAGTCCAGAATTATAATCTCGCACTCGGATGAACCTGATGTGAAGCAGAGAACAGTCGATATTTCCAAGGCTCGAAGTTATCTTGCATATGAGCCATCTGTATCTTTACGCGAAGGTTTGAAAAAGTATATTGCTTGGGCGAAAAAGATGGAGAGCAATGAAAAAATGGGGATATCGCAATGACCGCAAATAATGTCTTCGGGCTCTCATTCTATGCTATATATGACAATCAGCTTCAATCCCGTTTTGCAGATGTATTCGGAAAAGTAGAGGCTACTATTTTCAATCGTGAAGATTTGATGGGGGCTGCTTGGGATTCAGTCTGGACAAATACCCGTCAGGCTGTTGAGTTATTTGGCGGCTGTAATACCAGCTTTCATTTTCCTGTGAACAATAGCAATATTGTGACGGACCCTTTCGTAAGATCACGTTTGATCGAAACCTTGAAGCGCTCAGAGGAGCTTGGTATTCCTAATGTGGTGATTCATGCCAATCAGTTATATCTGTTAGAAGAATGTAAACATCAAAATTGGACAGAGCTCAGGTCCAGATATCTCGATTGCTTGCAGGAGGTCATCTATCAGGCTGGAAGTAATGTATCTGTGAATTTAGAAAATTTACCACCTATCGGTAATTTGTATGATGATGCAGATCCTGTGTTTATATTTACTGAGGATTTCCAAGAGATAGATATACAGAACGTAGGTATCACATGGGATATTTGCCATTATTTTAACACAGTATACACCATGCATTATGCCAGTAATGATCCAGTATTTCGAGATATGCTTCCTAGTTATCAGCCGTGCGACTACATGGATTTCACCAGGATTATAAGCAAAATCAAACACTGGCACTTTTCTGCATTTGATCAAATGGCTAATCCATTGACCGAGACCATTTGCAGAGAAGGTGTTCTTCCTGTGGAAAGCTGCGTGGAAGAGAGCATGTACCAGAAGGCTCTGCGGTTAATCTACGAGGATGCTGTGAAAAGCAATAAAGCGATCATTTTTGAAATTGCAGAAAAAGACTATACACATCGCTACTATGTTCTTCAAATGCTGGAATGGGCACAAAAGGTAGTAAAGGAGCATTCTTTTTTATGATAACTACAGCTTCTGATCCAATCCATGAACGTATTCTTGATCTGGGTTCCAGACTCATTCGTTTGCATCCAACCTACACCAGACCTGCTTCTCAGAAACAAGCCCAGCTTCTGATTCAGAAGCAGCTGGAGCAAGAGGGATGGACAACTTATTTGGATGTGTTCACCGTATCTCAATTGGTCAGTAGAGACTTTATACGGCATCCTTGGGAGTATAACCGTTTCTACAAAGATGGATTCGAAATGACAAAGCACAATTTATATGCTGTTGCTGATTCGGGACACCCAGGCCCGACGTTAATCTTAAATGGCCATATTGATGTAGACATTCTGAACGGTAACCAAGAAACGGAATTACCCTGGAATGTTAATGGAAACATTGTAGATGGGAGGATGCTAGGCAGAGGAGCTACGGATATGCTGCTCGGGCTTAGCACTCTCGTTTATGCTTTAAGCTTGATTGGAGAACGATTTAATAAAGGAAAATTGATCCTCACTTCCGTCATCGATGAGGAAATTGGAGGCAACGGCTCTATTCGAGCCTGCGAGTGGCTTAAGAAAAATGGCTATTTCCCTAACGGGCGCGAACCGATGGAAGTCGTTATTGCTGAACCTACAAATACAACCATATGTACTTCTTCTCTTGGTTTTCTTCCCTTCAAAATTCAAATTTGCTCTAAAAACATACACATGAATGCACAAGAGCACAACCAGCTTGCAGATTTAAATGCACTATTCAATTCACTTCATTCCTTCAAAGAAGAGCACGAGGGACTGTATATGAATGTTGGTACGATATCGGGCGGGTCTGATCCCAGCCTGCCAATTCAGGATTTGATCCTTGAAGGCGTGATGGCTAGTGACAGCAGGTATACGATCCAAACGTTACAGAATAATCTCAGGCAGGCATTATCACCTTACACTGTGCACTATCCCAATTTGATTATTGAACCTATGAAAAACGATGGCTTGAAGTTTGGCCGTGGGGCGGAACAACATGAATTTCCTAGCGCGTGTGATGCTTCCGTATTCCATCATTTTGGATATCCGACCGTTATTTTTGGTCCGGGCCGGTTGGCTCAAGCTCATACCGAGGACGAATATATTGAGATAAGCGAAGTTGAACATTATGCACAGCAGCTAAGAGCGTATTTGATCGAATTTTTCAGATAAATTGGGAGGCACTGAAATGAATACCGACTTCACACCTCCGAACAACATCAAATATGTGTTATACCCTTCGGAATATCGATACGATTCATTGTGTTATAGCGGTATATCTAACTTGAAGGGAAACAGTAATGAAGTTTTCTCTGGTTTACGAGATCGAATCGCCACCGTATTTGATATTAGAAACCCATCACAGATTTATCTATTTGACAGTGCTTCTTCGGCTATTACTGCCTTGTTAACGATTTTAAAAAATGAACACAACATTGAGTGTGTATACATGCCCTCATACTCGTGTACAGAATTGGCTGATTCAGTCATCTCCGCCGGGCTTACGTTTAATGTCTATGACATTACAGACGATTTCAGGCCAGAGCTTGAATTCGTGCGTTCTTTGATTGGTGTGCAGCGGGCCGCATTCCTGATCCCGGCGTTGTTCGGTTCACGCTCAATACCATCGGAACTTATGGATGTGCTGCATCAATTGAAGATGCCCGTTATTTTTGACGAGGCACAGTCATTCCCAATGGCTCCGCAATATCGCGGGACAACACCTAGAGCTTTTTTTTCAGTCATCTCATTTGGAAAATCAAAGCCTCTATCCTCTATCGGGGGCGGTGCACTCATCGTTCATCAGCCTGAGATGAATACAATGTTTACAACATATTCAGAGGATGCATTACAGCATCAAGAATCCTGGTTCCCCTATCTTCGAGCTGTCACCCGCCGTCAATTAAGCAAGTACAGCTGGTGGCGCAAAGTAAACGGGCTCCAATATAGGTATGCTGATTTGGCAGCTCTGCACCGTGCACAGCAAATCCGCCAGCGCGAGCCGCGGGGCATCACACTTCTGCAAGCGCAAATGGCGCTCCGGCGCTTGCAGGTTTTTTTAAAACAGATGGAGCGCCAGAAGGTTCATGTACCAGGACTATTAGATGCTCTGGAGAGTACATTCGGCAAACAAACTTTGCGATTTGTTCTTGCCCGTGATCAGCAATGTCTGCTTCCGATTCGCATCCCCAATCACAAAAGGAAAAAAATTGGAGCGTACCTCGCACAAAAGGGGGTACAAACGACTTTCTATTATTATCCATTGCACAACATAGAGCGATACAAGGAGCGTTTTCAGCTTCACGATTGCTTCAATGCTGATCGTATTTTTAGTGAAATATTGCTGCTGCCGATCCACACGGATACACCTACGCGTCATATAAAAAAACTGGAAAGGTTCATTCGCCAATATGATGAATACTCAACAGATACTTAGTCCACGGACCCCTTTCATTGAACCAGGTTTTGCAGCACTTGTCGGACAATACCTGGATTTTGAGTATGTGCCCGTGGAAGTGTGCTGCAAGGGTCAAGTCTATGCCATATCTCTATATAAAAATACCAAAACCCAATCATACCAGATTGGAGCCGTAGGATATGGCGGGATTATTCCTTTTCCAGAAAGTCTTCCAGATTTCCTGGACATTATAGATATCATCTCAGAATCATACGGAATGATCTCTCAAATTACACTGCCGCCAATGGGAGAGCATATTTTGAGTTGGGATATGACCAGATCCGGCTTTGACCGGCAAGTTATGGACACCTATATTTTAGATTTTGCCGAATATCGAGAACAGAAGGATATGCTTTTCAAAGGCAGCGTACGGACTGATATCCGGTTTGCTGAGAAGGCTGGCGTATATGTTAGATTATATGATTCTGAACAAGAGCTTCAACAATTTTACGAGATTTACAAGTCAACGATGGAACGTGTACAAGCAAGTTATTTAACACCTTATGAACTTCTAAAGGAATTACTTCACTACTCGCATGAGGCCCGGCTTTATATCGCGTTAACGGAACAGAATCGCGTCATTGCGGGAAGTGTATTTCTTCAGAACGAAGATAATCTGTTTTATTGGATCAATGCTTCACATTCGGAATTCAGAAACTTACGAGGCAATTATCTGATTCTTAAACAGGCCATTGATGACGCATACGCCACAAAGTCTTATTTGAACTTCGGTTATTCTCACAACCCTAACATTGCTAAGTCGAAGCTTGGCTGGGGTTGTCATATTCAAAAATATATACGATTGACAAAGGAGCATGCCCAATGAAATCAGTCTATTTTATTCCCTCAAATCGCAATATTGAAAAATGTTTGACCAGCTATATGAAAGAGATTGATTTTGCCCAGAAGAAATATGGTATTCATATTCCGATCGTTGTTCCGGAAACAAATGATAAGGAATTCGTAGCTCAAAATGCACGAACCATCAATCTAATGCAAGAGAAGTATCCGAAAATCGAAATTTTACATTTAACCACCAAAATGCAGGAAGCTTATTTTGATATCTTGCTGGCCGGGGAGGATCCCGAGTTCAAAAAAGTGTTCCTGGCACAGCAAACAGACTATGGTAATTGCATGAACAAGCTGTTTTTGATGACCTGCTCACTTGGTGCAGATGCGCTGCATCGCAGAGATTCGGATACGAGGCTTATCTTTGACGAATTGAAAGCTGAGGAACTATATCCGATTGAGCTTGAATTGAATTATCTGGGTAAAAGAATTTCGGATTGCAGCAATATAACCATTAATACGGCGGACAAGTCTATTTTAAACCGGGAAATCTGGGTGGTAGGTGGCAACTATTATGGCGAGTGGAATCTGGATGTAAGAGATTTTGCCCGGGTTTCATTCGATCCGATCTATAGATTGTACGAACTGCTCGGTTTCCCCAAGGAGAGCGTCGTGGACATTTGCAATACGGCTTTTCAGCTGGATCAGCAATTTACACAGGAAGAGAAGCAGACACTTGTTACTTCAGTGAATGATGGATTGAATCCAGATTGCGGTAATGTGGCTGTATACAAGCTTCATGAGAAGCTGCCTAACTTGCCTGGGCGTAATACTGCTGCCGCAGATTATTTTGCTTTTGACACAGCAACGGCGCTGGGCATTCCGTCTATTCATCATACCAGAGAAGTATTTCACGAATACAAAAAGGATGAGTTCGAGTTGGAAAACAAAATAAAATACTGGGAGGGCGTTTCCAAATTTGCTGATTATTTTAACGCCTACATGAGTATTTATGACAGTGATTTAAATGAGACGTTTGGACCTGATCGTAAGGAAGTCATTACCAATGACATCGTACAAGCAATCAAGTCTTATGTTTCCGAATTTTCCAAGATTGGCGTGCATGAGCGTGTTGAACGTATAGACCGCATTGCGAATGAAGTGTTGATTCCTTTTGACGAGAAATATTCACAGGTCGGTGATTATATCATAGAACACTCGGAGCAGCTTGTAAGAGAAGCGAATCAAGAATACGAATTTCATGTGAAGCTCATTGAGAATTGGGATAGATTGATTCAGCGCGCTAAAGAGATCGATTTGCGAAAAGTAGCCGACTCTAACTCGGTGGCTAACACATAACCTGTGAAATCACAGTTGTACAAGTGAATGGATGATCTTATGAGAGGTGGGATGACATGAGTGTTGAGAATAAAATATTGAATCTTAAAGCAAATGTTGCGGTAATTGGACTGGGGTATGTCGGACTGCCTCTGGCACTGAATCTGGCCGAGGCAGGTTATACGGTAACAGGTATTGATTTGTCGGTGTCCAAAGTAAATCTGCTTAACAGAGGAGAATCTTACATTAGTGATATTTCCAATGAAGCTCTGAGGAAGGTCAATCATACCGGAAGATTCATGGCAAGCAGTGAATTTTCTTTGATCCAATATGCTGACGTTATCATAGCTTGTGTTCCAACTCCCTTGAATGATTATACGGACCCGGATTTATCTTCTATTTATGCTGTAGTTGACTATTTACAAACCTATATGAAAAAAGGCAGTTTAGTCATTTTGGAGAGCACAACCTATCCAGGCTGCACAGAAGAGATTATCCAGGCACGTCTAGAAGCAACAGGATTACAAGTCGGCAAAGATTTCTACTTGTGCTTTTCCCCTGAACGGATTGACCCAAGCAACCGGGATTTTACGTTGAATAATACACCTAAAATTGTTGGCGGAGTTACTCTGAAGTGCTCTAATATGGCTTCTGAATTATATAAAAAAATATGTAAAGATGTCATTACGGTCTCTTCACCCAAAGTAGCTGAATTCACAAAATTGCTGGAAAATACGTTTCGGAGTGTAAATATTGCTTTTATCAACGAAATCGCAATGATGAGTGAAAAAATGGGAATCGATGTGTGGGAGGTCATCCAGGCCGCTTCCACCAAACCGTTTGGTTTTATGCCGTTTTATCCTGGACCCGGGATCGGAGGGCACTGCATACCGCTCGATCCCATGTACTTGTCATGGAAAGCGAAGTACTATAAATTTTTTAGCAGGTTTATTGAGTTATCAAACAGCATTAATAGTGGTATGCCTGATTATGTTGTGAGCAAACTACATCAACTGCTTAATCAAAAGTCACTTCATATCAACAAGAGCAAAATTTTGGTTTTGGGTGTCGCATACAAACCGGAAGTCAATGACGACAGGGAGTCTCCTGCTTTGGAATTGATCAAGTTATTAATAGACGAGGGTGCTCATGTCGATTTTTACGATCCTTATGTAGAATATATCGAGCTTGAAAATGGTCGTACCTTGTTTTCAGTCGATTACGATGTTAACGCGTTTAAACAGTATGAATGCTGCATTTTAATGACGGCGCACAAGGCTTTCCGTTATGAAGAATTGAAAAATTTGCACGTGCCTATTTTTGATACGCGGAATGCATTTTCTTCCTTTGATGACAGTCATATTTATAAGCTTGGAGCCGGTTTGCTCCATGCTGCGAAGGATCAGGAGCAAGAGGAAATGCTTCAAAAAATAACTGTTGCCCAAGGCTAACATAAATGTGAAAAAGGGTGAGCATTGTGAGTCGAGCGAGTGTCATTATGCCAACATATAATAAAGCAGAGTATTTAAAGTTAACGCTGGCTTCTTTTGCAAGTCAATCGGTTCAGGATTTTGAAATCATCATTATTGATGACGGCAGCACCGATGATACAAAACAGGTTATTGATAACTATAAAAACATGTTAAATATTCAATATGTTTTTCAACAAAATAAGGGACGATCCAGAGCAAGAAACACAGGTCTGCAGTTAGCTGAAGGGGATATTATCATCTTTAATGATGATGATCGCATTGTGCCACCGGATTATATTGCAACCCACATCGACAAGCTTATGGAACAGGACGAAAGAACAATCGTTATTGGCTGGAAAAAAAATATGCTATCTATTCTCAAGGAGAAATTACACTTCAGTGCACAGGATATGCTGATGCTTGTTCGCCAGAATCCTGAATTTGCAGCTATGGTAACGGATGTGGGAGCAGGAGTGTCTGTTCCTTTAATTACAGAAGAAGATTTGAATCCGTATAACAGCGAGCTGATTGAGCAATATGCAACAATGGACGGTTATGATAGTTTTCCGAAGATTTTCGCCGAATATGGGGAAGATCTGAAAGATTTTCAACTCAAATGGGTTTTGGGTACAACCGCTAACATGTCGCTGCGTCGTTCTTTTCTTGAAGAGATTGGCAGGTTTGATGAGCAATACAAAGGCTGGGGAATGGAAGACACAGATTTGTCTTATCGCCTGTATAAAGCTGGTGGCATCTTTCGCTTCTGTTCAGATCTGGTTAATTTTCATCAGTTTCATCCAAGAGGAAACTCATTTCAGGAAGAGAAGGATTTTAGGAGGAATTCCTTATATTTTTGTGAAAAGCACAAGAGTTTGGAGGCGTATTTGTTTTACCGCTGGACACATGAGGAAATCGAATTAAAGACAGCTAACAATATACTCCAACTAGCCAATCATGATGAATCTGTTGCAGAAGAGCTGACAAATCTTTATGCGAAAGGGTTTACTTCCGGCAGGGAAGTTGTATGGCAATAAACAGCTAATCCTCTTGTGAGCAAATACACTAGAAAGGGGTGGTTCCACTATGATAAGAAAAGCTATTATTCCTGCAGCAGGTCTAGGTACACGTTTTCTTCCAGCCACAAAGGCCCAACCGAAGGAGATGCTTCCCATTGTAGATAAACCGACAATTCAATATATCGTGGAGGAAGCAATAGCCTCAGGGATCGAGGACATCATGATTGTAACCGGTAGAAATAAACGGGCTATAGAGGATCACTTTGATCGCTCTGTTGAGCTGGAGCTCGCTCTTCAAAAGAAAGCAGAGCTGCTTGAAATAGTTCAGGAAATTTCCAAAATGGCAGATATTCATTATATACGTCAGAAGGAACCTCTCGGATTAGGACATGCCGTTTTGTGTGCCAGGAAGTTCGTTGGAAACGAGCCTTTTGCTGTACTGTTAGGGGACGATATTATTGATAGTGAAGTTCCATGTTTGAAGCAATTGATTCGGGTATATGAACAGGAACACAAATCTGTGGTAGGTGTACAACAAGTTGACTGGAATGAAACTCATAAATATGGAATTATCGAGCCGGGAGCTCAAAAATCAAATCAGAGTGAGGTGCTGGATTTAATTGAAAAACCTAAGGTCCAAGCGCCTTCTAATATTGCAATAATGGGACGTTATATACTAGATCCACAAGTATTCACTTATTTGGAACATACTTTACCTGGAGCTAATGGCGAAATCCAATTGACCGATGCATTGCGCGGAATCGCTCATAATCAAGGGTTAATTGCTCTGCAGTTCCAAGGCCGCAGATACGATGTAGGTGACAAATTTGGTTTTCTTCAAGCAACTGTGGACTTTGCGTTAAAAAATAAAGATTTGCAAGGAAGGTTCAGGGAATATCTCATCGAGCTTAGTCGAGAATTTTCAAGTATATCATCATAACAATTATTATTCTCTTTTGGGTTGACCTGAATGTCACATATGTGGCTACAGGTCAACCCATTTCTGTATATGCGTGAAATTCTCCTTATAACGTCTCTGTGTTATGATGGAGGACAGGATGCAGTGGAACATTAACGGTTTGGAGTGAAGAAATATGCTCGTTGCAGAACGATATGAGAAAATTGTGGAATGGGTAGACGCGCAGGGAAGCATGCGTGTAACCGAGCTTAGTGAACGCTGCGGCGTAACGGAAGAGACGATTCGCCGTGATCTGGACAAGCTGGAGCAGGCGGGAAGGCTCAGGCGCTCACATGGCGGGGCGGTAAGTGTGAAGTACAAGGATGAGCTTCAGTCCGAGATTCCATATCCAGAACGTGCAGTTGCGCATGCTGATGAGAAACGCCGGATCGCAGAGGAAGCGGTGAAACTGGTGGAGCCCGGAGACCGAATTGCACTGGATGCCAGCACAACGGCATGGTATATGGCTGCGGGACTGCCGAACATTCCGCTAACCGTACTGACCAACTCGATCAAGGTTGCGGCCGAGCTGAGCACGAAGGAGCAGATTCGTGTCATTGCCACAGGCGGGCAGCTTGCATCGAAATCGCTGTCTTTTGTCGGGCCGCTCGCCGAACGTTCGTTGGATGCATATCACGTAGATAAAGTGTTTTTGTCCTGCAAAGGTGTGCATCTGAGCAAAGGCATCAGCGAGTCAAATGAACTACAGGCTCTGGTGAAGCAGAAGATGATTCATATTGCAGATGAAGTAATTCTGCTGGCAGACTCGAGCAAGTTTAACATTCAGGCGTTCACCCGGGTGGCGGCGATGGAAAGTGTGCATAAGGTGATTACGGATCAAGGCGTGCTGAAAGAGCATGTTGATGCACTGAACGAGCTTCATATTACGTGTATACGTGTGTAGCCTGAATGCTTTTGAAAAATGACAACAAATATGCGGAAGCTAAATATAGAAGGGACCGATTAGAATGAAACATCCGTTTCACTTGAAAGCCGTATGGAATGGCGGGCGTAACAGTGAGGGTACGATTGATGCAGGGGGGTTGAAAACAGTCATTTCCATCCCGCAGGAGATGGGAGGACCAGGTACTGGAACCAATCCAGACGAAATGCTGCTGGGTGCAGCGTCAACCTGTTATCTGATTACTTTGGCTGCAATGCTGGAGCGTTCAGGCATTACCCCCGATGAGCTGACGCTGGAGTCGGAGGCGACGGTGGATGTAACAGATAACGTATTTACGTATGAACGAATTGTTCATCGGCCGCGGATTGTGCTGCCGCTGGAAGCATCCGAGTCCGATCAGAGCAAGGCAGAGCGTCTGGCGCACAAAGCGGAAGCCTCCTGTATGATATCCCGCGCTGTGGCTGGTAATGTGGCGATGGAAACGCGGCCTGTGATTGTAACCACTGGTGCTGACGCAGTGTGATATAATGGGGGATAGGCGACAATATTCGTCATTTGTGCAAAATAAGGAGAAATTCAGGATGAAAAACCGGAAGCGCAAATCTAATCGACTGGCACGTTTGACTCGTGCGATGAAACTGAATTTTCTCAAGCTTTTACGTGCTCCGGGTGGTGCTCACAAGGTATCTACCGGATTTGCCATAGGTTTCGGTCTTGAACTGATTGTGATCTCGACCGCATCCCTGATTTATCTTGTGTTTTATCCGATTGTGCGTTTGTCTGGAGGTTCCATGCCAGCGGCTATTGTAGGCAATGTCGTGGGTAAGCTGACGTTTCTGCCCATTGTACTGATGCCGCTTGCGAAGCAGATTGGTTCATGGATTTTGCCGGCTCACAGTATGGGGCAGGGTCCTGTGCATGAGAGTGCATGGCTGGAATTGTTTCGTGGAAACTGGTCAGCAGTAAGTGAACTGCTGCTGGGCGGGCTGGATATTTTAACGGGTATGAGTGTGTTTGGTCTGATTCTGGGCTTCATTTCGTACTTTGTCGTTAAATTTTTCTATGTCAGAGCGCTGCATCGGCGGCACGAACGCCGGGTGGAGAAGCGCCGCCAAGCAGCGAACGCCTCTGGTGCCGCCACAGCGCCTGTGCTGATCAGGAAAACATCACAATCATAATGGGCAGGATGAGCATGGATGCAGCGGTTGTCCACAGAATGCAGCGAGAGACAAACTGAGGGGATGCCCCGAACTGTTCAGCCAAAATAACCGCGTTCACTGCCGTTGGCATAGACGCCAGAATAAGCAGCACCGGGAACAAGGTTCCCTCGACGTGCAGTGCTTTGAGAATAAGCCAGGACAGGAGCGGTGCTGCCGCCAGCCGCACGACGAGTCCGGCCCAGAACGCCCGGCGAACGTTGTTCTGCCAAGGCTCGCGATCTCCTTTGGAACGCAGCATCTGCGCGCCCAGAATGGCAAGCACGATCGGTGCATAACCTGTGGCAACCATGGACACGCCGCCATCCAGTGCCTCCGGTAAGCTGATGCTGAAGGTTCTCAGCAAGATAGCAACCACAGCTGCATATATGGTAGGCATGCGGAACACGGACCCGATAGCCTTTTTGACGGTGAATTCCGATCTTGCGGCGAAGAAGATACCTACGGTATTTACGATAATCATCTGTCCAATGACATATACCGAAGCCTTGTCCAGTCCAAGCTGACCGAAGGCAAGCAGCACGAGCGGGAGCCCGTAATTGACACAGTTCGTAAATGTAGAGACGAGGGTAAGGCCTGCTTTTTCCGGTGCACCCAGACCAAAAATCCGGCTCAGCAGCTCGGCAAGGGCCCAGAGGGCAATCAGATTCAGAACCGAGAACCAGAAGGTGCTGGTGACATCCGTCCATGTGATCTCTGCATGCAGCAAGGTATGGAAAATGAGCGCAGGACTCAAAATATAGAGTGAAAATGTCGATAGCGGCCGCGTATCCCAGGCTTTGAAACGTTTTAACAGCATTCCGCCAATGACAGGCAGGGATATGGGGAGAAATACATGGTAGAGCGTCATTACAAATGAGGTAAACAATCTGTTCAGTCCTTTCTGGATGAAAAACCTATCTTATCATATCAGGAATTGCATTTCAGTTGAATGCTTGACTGTTGAACCGTACGAGAATACCATTGTTCGGCGCTGAAAATGGTTGGCTGAGGGCAGGGAGCACCGCGCCTCGGATTGCTATTTTGATATGACAGATTTATTATAGAAGAGGTGCAGCAAGACTACATACACATAGAGGAGGAAACTGTAATGAGTGAATCAAAACGTTTGCTTGTATTAGTGGGCTCTTATGCCGAAGCGGAAAATGAGGGCATTTACGCATATGAATTAAATGAGGACACAGGCAGTCTGGCGAAGCTGGATGGCATTGCAGGTGTGAAGAACCCGACGTTTGTTAACGTGAACGCAGAAGCGAACAAGCTGTATGCGATTGGTGAAACGGCATCTGCCGAAGGCAATAAAATGTCAGAAGCGGTGGCGCTGAGCGTTGATCCTTCGACAGGCAAGCTGACTCTGCTGAATCGCAACGATTCCATCTCTGCTCCGCCTTGCCATATCCAACGTGATCCTTCCGGTAAATATTTGATCCTGTCCAGCTATCACGGCGGACTGGTAGGTCTTCAGGCGCTGACGGACAACGGCGAGGTTGGTGCGCTTCTGGACGAGAAAAAACATGAAGGCCATGGGGCACATCCTGAACGTCAGGACAAGCCGCATGTGCACTCCGCATTTTTCAGCCCGGACGGCAAATATATGATGGTACAGGATTTGGGCGCAGATAAAATTGCGATCTATTCCATCAATGCAGCGAATAATGAGCTGGTGCTGCACAGTGAAACGAAGACACATCCAGGCGCGGGACCACGTCACTTGGCGTTCCACCCGAACGGACAGTTTGCGTATGTGATCAATGAAGTGGATTCGTCTATCACATCCTACAAGTATGATGCGGCGGCGGGCACGTTGACAGAGATCTCTAACATTTCCACCCTGCCTGACGGTTATGATGGCGCCGAGAACACAACAGCCGAGATCACTGTTTCCAATGATGGTCGCTTTGTGTATGGTTCCAACCGTGGACATGACAGCATCGTGGTGTTCGCTGTAGATGCAGACAAAGGCCATCTGAGCCTGGTGGAGCATGTTTCCGCAGAAGGACAGCACCCGCGTCATTTCGCTTTGACACCAAACGGTAAAATGCTGATCGCAGCCAACCGTGATACGAACAACATGGTTACGTTCACCGTGGATCAAGAGAGCGGTCGTCTGAAGTACACTGGTCACAGCACAGGTGTATCCAAGCCGGTATGTGTAAAACCTGTTTATCTGTAATTTGAAACAGGTTTAAATTCAATAAAATGAATCTCTATACATTAGGCTTGTACAGGTATAGAGATGCAATGTGAACCCCGCTTGAACATAGGCGGGGTTTTCTTTTTTCTAAAGGTTATCCGACTTGAGGTGATCAACAAGAAGATTACTGGATATTGTTCATATGTGATTTGCAAGTCATCGTAAGAGACATAAAAGATTCATAAGTAGGTCGGATGTAGTTTCGATGAAGCGCTTGGTTTAATCCTAAAGAATCATATGAATTTCATTTTAGTTCATATAACAAGGTGTTAATTTCATTAGTTTCGTGCACGTAACTACATCACTTCAAAGTGCGTACTTCCTGAAAGGACCGCTAGGCTCTACAATTTAGTTATACTTGAACAACAAAGGAGAACAAAAATAATGAAATTGCAGCTCGCACTTGATTTGGTTAACATCCCTGATGGAATCGCACTGGTTAAAGAGGTTGAATCCTATATTGATATCGTCGAGATCGGCACACCGATTATTATTAACGAAGGGCTGCACGCTGTTAAGGCGATGAAAGAGGCCTATCCTAATCTGCAGGTGCTGGCGGACCTGAAAATTATGGACGCTGGTGGTTATGAGATTATGAAGGCAGCGGAGGCGGGTGCAGACCTCATCACGGTTCTTGGCGCAAGCAACGACATGACGATTAAAGGTGCAGTAGAGGAAGCGAAGAAACAAAACAAGGAAGTTCTCGTTGACATGATCAACGTTCCTAACCTGGAACAACGTGCACGTGAAGTTGACGCTCTGGGCGTAGACTACATCTGCGTTCATACGGGATATGACCTGCAAGCGGTTGGACAAAGCCCGTTCGAAGACCTGCAAACGATCAAAGGTGCGGTTAAAAACGCAAAAACCGCAGTTGCTGGCGGTATCAAGCTGGACACATTGCCGGAAGTAATCAAAGCACAGCCTGATCTTGTTATTGTTGGCGGTGGTATTACTGGACAAGCGGATAAGGCAGCAGTGGCCTCTGAAATGCAGCGTCTTGTAAAACAAGGGTAAGCTCATGAGCAGCAGACAATACGCCGAAGTGATCCTCAAGGAATTGGGACGCACGTTAAGTCAGCTTGATGATACGGAAATGCAGACGTTGGCGGAGCAGCTGCTGGCGGCGAAGCGGATTTTTGTAGCCGGTGCAGGCCGTTCGGGTCTGATGGGCAAGGCATTTGCGATGCGATTGATGCAGATGGGACTTGAGGTGTATGTGGTGGGTGAGACGGTGACGCCAGGCATCAGTTCAGCGGATTTCCTGCTGTTATGCTCCGGTTCCGGGGAGACGGGCAGTCTGGCCGCTATGGCCCAGAAAGCGAGTGGAGCGGGTGCATCCGTAGGTTTAATCACAATTAAGCCCGAGTCTACAATTGCCCGGCTGGCGCAGACGGTTGTTGTTGTTCCAGCTTCGGCTAAAGAGGATACAGCAGCAGCCGGAGGAGATGTGACGATGCAGCCGATGGGCTCTTTGTTTGAACAAAGTCTGCTGATCGGTATGGATGCCCTGATTCTCACCATCATGGAGATGAAAGGCATGACAGGTGCGGACATGTTCAGCAAACATGCCAATCTGGAATAGCTTTTGGAAAGAAACCCCTGACTGAGATGAGGCTATAAAAATAAGAAGCAGGTCGTGATCTTTGCTGATGCAAAGGTTGCGGCCTTTTCTGGTGAGAAGGGGGGGCCTCGCTTTTCATTACGAAGCTGCTATAGTACAATAAATGATTAGACATGGAGTAATAAAGATGAAGTAATAAAGATGCTGTACAGCGGGCGTGCGGAAAGCAGGCTTGGAATTCAGCAAGGTTTAAATCTGAATTATTTCAGAATTACTATAGAGGTATCCGTTTAAGAGAATAAAGGGGGCTTGGATGATGGCATCTGAGGTCAAGGAACGTATTAATCTGAAAGAAATCAACTGTGAGAAGGAACTGACGCTGGCGGTGATTGGCGGCAAGTGGAAGCTCATTATTTTGTGGCATCTGGGTCTTGAAGGCACGAAGCGATTCAGTGAGCTGAAACGTCTGATTCCCCATATTACACAGAAGATGCTGACCAATCAGTTGCGTGAGCTGGAGGAGGACAAGCTGGTGGAGCGCAAGGTGTATGCCGAGGTTCCGCCGCGAGTGGAATATTCCCTGACGGATCATGGGGAGAGTCTGATGCCCGTACTGCACGCCATGTATAACTGGGGCAAAAACTATGGAGAGAATGTTATCTGGAAAGACCTTTAAGGAAGGGGTTCAACCCAATGTCATAAAGGGATTTAACTCTGTGTAATGAAGGGACTTAACTCCGTGTAATGAGAGGATTTAGCTCCGTGTGATGAAGGGGCTTAACCCGGCGTCATTAAAAGCTTTAATTAAATGTCACGACAAGAATTAACCAAACGTCAGGGAACTGGACACGTCCAGCGCTTGGCGTTTTTTTATCTTTTAGCCGAATTTATTGAAAAGAAACACTGGATCAGAACCTGACACAGAGTTGGTCCATAATCGTCAAAGGTCCTTTCATAATCTCGTCCATAAATTGCTGCACGTTATTGCCATACGTTGCTGACCTCGCTAACGATTCCAGGAAACGTTATTTACACGATTTAGACCCTCCTGAAATTCTAACGATTTCACGAGACGCTATTTTGCCAAAATGACGCCATTCCCGCCACTTTTGCACGGTTTCCAGCGAAATAGCGTTCCTACGAATCGTTACATTTTCAAACGACCCAATTTGCACGGAATAAGGCTTCTGGGGATCGTTAGCGGCCTGAGCGAATCACACCACCTGATATCGGCGTGCTTGAGATGGCTCAATCCACTTGGCTGCTCTGATGCTCAGCCGTGCGGCCAAGCCTACATGCTTTTTGCCAAACTGGCCGACAACCAACGAACATGAAATGCTGTCAGTTAGTTCGATTGAACGCAGCGGAAGCAAGCCAACTAATCCAGCACGATCTTCTATAAAAGAACCCGGCTCGACCTTCTATAAACAACCCAGCTCACCTTTTATATAAGATGAACGATTCATTTTCACGTAACGGAGAGGAGGAGAGGACAAAAAAACTAAAAAACTGAGCGGACACCTGAAAGGTTTCTGTAAGAAAGCTACATTTAAAGCATAGCATGCGCTTATCACCGGATCTTCCCCTGTGGAAAAAGAATTGAAAAATACCGGGGATAACAGCTACTCTCCAGGTTGTTCTATCATCGGAGTGATGCCGTAAAAACCTCAGAGTGGATAGTATAAGATTTCAGAGTAGATTGTGTAAACACTTTAGTTCAACTCTTATAGCCGGGATTGATTTGTACTTGTAAACCAAAAGACTCATTCTCAGTTCATGTCATGTATAGATAAGCAGAGTATGATACGATGAGAGATATTGGAAAAGTTTGAAAGAAGAAGCTTATGATTTTAAGTATGATGTGAAGAAGTATGGTGGAATGTTGAGAAAAAGTATGATGGATTGTTGAAGAAGAAGTATGTAAGGAATGTAGAAAGAGTATGAAAGCATGTTGAGGAGGATTATGTTATAGATTTCAAGAAGAAAAACGATGAAGGATGAAGAACGAAGGAGCAAGCTGATGATGAATATAGGGAAGGAGACAGTGAAAATGGTGAAAATACGTACACGTGCCGAGGTTATGGAGGAAGCTACCTGGGATCTGCGAGACTTGTTTGCAACAGATGCGGAATGGGAGCAGGAGCTCATGTCCCTGCCTGAGGCTGCTGCTCATATCGAGACATTCCAGGGTTCATTGGGTCAAGGTGCACAGCAACTGCTCGCTTGTCTGGAAGCTCGTGAAGTTCTGCAGGAGCGGATTGGCAAGGCTGCTGCCTATGCCCGTCTGAAGCAATCAGAGGACAGCATCAACCCGGCAAACATTGTGAATGCTGCCAAAGCAGGAGATATTGTGTCCAGTCTGTCTTCAAGTCTGTCCTTTATCTCTTCCGAGATCGTCTCGCTGCCGGACGGTACGATCGAGCGGTATGTAGAGGAGCTGCCGGCTCTGGCGCCGTACAAGCGCAGCCTGGAGCGGTTGATTGCGGAAAAAGCACATCGCCTTTCGCCGGAAACCGAGAAAGTGCTTGCTTCACTCAGTGAGGTGCTGGATTCACCATATCGAATCTATCAGCGCGGTAAGCTGGCAGATATGACGTTTGAGGAAGCGCTAGATGGTGAGCATGAGTCCCGTCCGCTATCCTGGTCTTTATACGAAAATAATTATGAGATGTCAGCAGATACAGAGCTGCGCCGCTCGGCTTATGCTGCATTCAGTGCATCATTGAATAGCTATAAAAACACGTTTGCCGAAGGATACGCCGCCGAAGTGAAGAAACAACTGGTGTTATCCCGTCTGCGCGGATATGACGACGTAACCGATATGCTGCTTGCTCCGCAGCAAGTGAGCAGGGAGATGTACAATAACGTGCTTGATATTATTCAAAAGGAGCTTGCTCCGCATATGCGCAGACTGGCTGCGCTGAAAAAGCGTGAGCTTGGACTCGACAAGCTGATGTTCTGTGATCTCAAGGCTCCGCTTGATCCGGAATTCAGTCCAGCAATTACATATGATGAGGCCTGCACCCTGATTCGTGAAGCTCTGGAAGTGCTCGGTCCAGAATATGGAGAGATTGTTGAACGAGCTTTTAGTGAACGTTGGGTGGATTACGCGGACAATGCAGGCAAATCTACGGGAGCATTCTGTTCCTCTATTTATGGTGCACACTCTTACATTTTGATCTCGTGGGCGAATAACATGCGCGGGGCGTTTACGCTGGCCCATGAGGTGGGGCATGCAGGTCATTTCATGCTGGCTGGCAAGTATCAACGACTGATAAATACACGTCCTTCTCTCTATTTTATAGAAGCGCCATCAACAATGAACGAGATGCTGCTGGCAGATCACTTGCTCAAGCGTTCTGACAACCCGAGAATGCGGCGCTGGGTTATTTTACAATTGCTCAATACGTATTATCACAATTTCGTTACCCATCTGCTCGAAGGTGAACTGCAACGCAGGGTGTACGCACTTGCATCCGAGGATACATCGATCACGGCGAAGACGTTAAGTGAGCTGAAAGGTGCAGTCCTCTCGGAGTTCTGGGGTCCTGAACTCATTGTTGACGAAGGCGCCAAGCTAACCTGGATGAGACAGCCGCATTATTATATGGGCCTGTATCCGTATACGTATGCAGCCGGTTTAACCGCGTCAACAGCAGCTGCCCAGAAGATCAGGGAAGAAGGTCAGCCGGCGGTAGAGCGCTGGCTTGAAGCGCTGAAAGCTGGCGGCAGTCTGGAGCCGCTGGAGCTGATGAAGCTGGCAGGGGTGAACATGTCACAGCCTGAGCCGATTCGCACAGCTGTTGCCTATGTTGGCACACTTGTTGACGAACTTGAACGTCTGTATTCTTAATCCGGCTCATATAGTATAAGGACAAGGCAGAGTGGGTTGTCTGCATGCACCGTTCTCTGAGCGGGGAATGGTGACCTGTAATTTTGCAGGTAGAAAGGAACGATGTGTTATGGCGGTAACGGGCATATTCTCATCCTTGGGCCGATTGAGTGTAGATGGCTTCGGAGGTTTTGATGATATGAGTGGTGTACCGGGATTTGAGGGCAATCAGAGCGGTTTTTTTTCGGGCTTTAATGAATTTGGAGCCATGGGTGCATTTGTTCAAATTGTTATCGCCATTGTGTTTCTGGTGGTGGCGGGCGGCATTGTTTATGCTATTTTTTCCAGTGTGCGAACCTGGTCCTCCAACAATGCGGCTGCGGTGCTGACGCTGCATTCCAGAGTGGTGACCAAACGAACCGAGGTTAGTGGGGGAAGCGGAGACAGCAGCGCCACAACGATGTATTATGCAACCTTTGAGTTTGATAACGGGGAACGGGTGGAGCTGAATGTTGGCGGGCAGATGTACGGTATGCTTGTGGAGCAGGATCGTGGCATGCTGACGTATCAGGGCACCCGCTTCAAACATTTTGAACGGGATATCCAGCCGCAGTCCGGGCAAACCGAAACCAGAAGTGGGCAATTTTATATGTAGAAGCATGCAGCGGCTCCTCCCGAACAGGGAGCGGGCCGTTTTGTTGTGGGAGCAAAAAAGCGAATTCATGGGTATTCAAACGCTTACAAAGATGATATACTCAAAAAATAAAACTAAACAGTATTAAACAAACATAAACAAACAATGTTTTAAGGTGGAAGTAAAGAGTTACGGGCGTTGATGCTTGAAACTATAACGTGCCGAAAAGGTGGGAAAAGCAGTGAGTGTACTTGCTTATGATTTAGGTGCAGGCAGCGGCAGAGCCATACTCGGGCATCTGAACGATCGAGGCATGGAAACCCGCGAAATTCATCGTTTCAAAAATGAACCGGTGAAGGTTGGCGAGCGTATGCATTGGGATATTTTGCGGCTGCACCATGAAGTGCTTCAGGGATTGACGATTGTAAAACAGCACGGTGAAATGCCTGAGAGTCTGGGAATCGACTCATGGGGTGTGGATTTTGGTTTGCTGGGCAGCAACGGCGAACTGCTTGGCAACCCCTATCATTATCGTGATACACAGTTTAATGGCATGATGGATCAGATCTGTCAAGAATTATCGGCAAAACGTATTTTTGAACGTACAGGCATACAGTTTCTTCCCTTTAACACCTTATATCAGCTGGCGGTGCTGAAGCGCAATGCTTCTCCACTGCTGCGTGAAGCTGAGCGTTTTCTGATGATTCCTGATCTGCTGCGTTATTTCATCACTGGAGAAGCGGTGAATGAGTTCACCAATGCTACCACCACCCAGCTCTACAATCCGGTGCTTGCCGAGTGGGATGGAGAATTGCTTGATCATATCGGTGTCTCCAGGCAATGCTTCGGCGAAGTTGTAATGCCGGGTACTTCGGTTGGACAGCTGCGCAGCAGCATACGCCATGAACTTGGTCTTGCATCTATTCCTGTCATTGCGGTAGCAGAGCATGATACCGGCTCGGCTGTCGTGGCGGTTCCGGCGACGGAACGTGCGTTTGCTTACCTTAGCTGCGGAACATGGTCACTGATGGGCACCGAACTGGATCAGCCTGCGATAAGTGCCGAGAGTCTTGCGCTGAACTTTACGAATGAAGGTGGGGCGGGAGGCACGTATCGCCTGCTCAAAAATATTATGGGGCTCTGGATTTTGCAGGAAAGCATGCGTCAGTGGGAGCGCGAAGGAAAAGGCATCAGTTATGCAGCTTTGCTGGCGAAGGCAGAGGCCGCGCCTCCGTTTGCAAGCTTGTTTGACCCGGATGATGATCTGTTTCTGCCTGCAGGAGATATGACGGAGCGCATTCGTCAGTATTGCCGCAGCACTGGGCAGGTGGTACCCGAGGATCAAGGTAGTATAGCTCGTGCCATACTGGAGAGTCTTGCGCTCAAATACCGCAGAGTCCTGGCATGGACAGAACAGCTGTCAGGTCAGTCTTTCAATGGTTTACACATGGTGGGTGGAGGCATCCAGAACCAGCTGTTGTGCCAGTGGACGGCAAACTCGATCGGCAAGCCGGTATGGGCCGGGCCAGCGGAGGGGAGTGCCATCGGCAATATGGCCGTGCAATGGATGGCGAGTGGGGCATTCAAGGATATATGGGAAGCACGCCGCGTCATTCGCGATTCATTTCCGGTAGCGGAATATGAGCCACAGGACAGATCGGTATGGGCGGAAGCTTATGAGCGATTTATGCGAATCACGGCTGCCGCATCCCCTGTATCGCCGGGTTCAGACGGCGGGAATGAGGTGTAGGGATGCTGGCAGCAGAGCGATATGATCGAATTGTGGAACTTGTGAATATCAAGGGCAGCATGCGTGTATCAGAGCTTAGCGAGCGCTGCCGTGTAACGGAAGAAACCATTCGCAGAGATCTGGACCGGCTGGAGCAGGCCGGGCGACTGCGCAGGTCACACGGCGGGGCCGTCAGTGTGAAGGAGGATCAGCCGGAGATTCCTTATCGAATTCGGGAAACGACACATGCGCTGGAGAAAAAACGGATTGCTGATGCAGCCTTGGCCTTCATTGCAGCGGGAGATCGTATTTTGCTGGATGCCAGCACGACGGCAGGGTACATGGCAGCCAATATGCCGGATATATCGCTGACGGTGCTGACCAATTCCATTCAAGTCGCTACGGAGCTAAGCAGCCGGGACAACATCGAGGTCATCTCCACTGGAGGACAGCTGGCGGCTCGCTCTTTATCCTTTGTTGGCCCGCTGGCAGAGCGTTCACTGGAAACCTACCATGTTGACAAACTGTTCTTGTCCTGCAAGGGGGTTCATGTTGAGAGCGGCGTCATCAGTGAATCAAGTGAACTCCAGGCCAGATTGAAACAGAAGATGGTGGGAATCGCGGATCAGGTGATTCTGCTGGCGGATGCAAGCAAGTTTGGTATTCGGGCTTTCGCACGTGTGACGGGACTGGAGGCGGTGCACACCATCATTACGGATCAGCCTTTGAGTGAAGAGCAGAAGTCCTTGTATAGTGCCTATCATCTGGAGGTCCATACGGTGTAACGGAAACAGGATGCGGCTGGCTTGATTCCGACATTCGTTGATGTCAATAAAGCAATGAGCGGCTGCTTTTCAGTATAAGCGGCATGAACAATATATTGGTTAAGTTGGAGGTGGGATGATGAAGGTTGTGGAGCGTGGGATGATAAATGTTTCGGAGCAGGAGATGATGAAGGTTTCCTTGTTTATAACCTGTCTCAGCGATGCCATCTATCCCCGAGTGGGAGAGGCGATGGTCCGTTTGCTGGCGGCCTACGGTGTTCGCCTGGAATTTCCGCAGGTGCAGACCTGCTGCGGGCAGCCCTCATATAACAGTGGATACTGGGACGAGACAAGAACAGCGGCCAAGACCATACTTGAAGCGTTTGATGACAGTGATTTTGTTGTCTGTCCGTCAGGCTCATGCACCTATATGATTCACCATTATCCCGAGTTGTTTGCAGAGGAGCCGATCTGGCTGGAAAAAGCGAAACGGCTTCAGGCCAAGGCGTATGAATTTACGCAGTTTCTTGTGCAGGTGCTGGGCATTACCGATATCGGTGCTTCCTTTCCCCATAAAGTGACATACCATCCTTCCTGTCATGGCAGTCGTCTGCTCGGCGTGAAGGATGAGCCGCTCGCCTTGCTTGCCAATGTCAAGGGACTGGAATTGGTTCCACTGCCTCACGCTGAAGATTGCTGCGGATTCGGAGGTACGTTTGCTATCAAAATGTCTGATATCTCTGGGGCGATGGTGACCGAGAAGGTGGATCATGTCAAAGAAACACAAGCGGAGGTGCTCGTCGGACTGGATATGGCCTGTCTGATGAATATTGCGGGCAATCTCAGGCATAGAAATGAGCCTGTGCGCGTGATGCATCTGGCTGAGCTGTTATATGAAGGGGTGCAGACAAGATGAGTGTACCTGGTGTTATGGCTGAAACGGTCAAATCCCGAGCGGAATTGGCGCTGAATGATGATTTTCTTCGCAAAGCTGTGAAGTTTACAACAGAACGTTTGCGTAACGGCAAGAAGGCCGCTTCGGAAGAGCATGGCAACTGGGAAGAGTGGCGGGAGCGAGGACGTCAGATTCGGCTGCATACGATCGCACATCTCGATTATTATTTGAATGAATTTGTGAACAACGCACGTGCGAACGGTGTGCATATTCATTTTGCAGACACTTCTGCAGAAGCGGCGGCCATTGCGCTGGATATTGCCGAGCACAAGCAGGCTTCAAGCGTGGTCAAATCCAAATCCATGGTTTCCGAGGAAGTGCATCTTAACCATGTGCTGGAGGAGGCTGGCATTGAAGCGATCGAAACTGATCTTGGCGAATATATCATTCAGCTTGCGGGTGAAGCCCCGTCTCATATCGTTATTCCAGCCATTCACAAAAACCGGTATCAGATCGCAGAGCTATTGTCCAAAGAAGCCGGTGAAGTGCTGGAGCCGGATACAACCGTGCTTGCCGGGTTTGTTCGCAAGAAGCTGCGCGAGAAATTTCTGGAGGCCGACATCGGCTTGACGGGCTGCAATTTTGCTATAGCAGAGACGGGTTCGATGGTTTTATTTGAAAATGAAGGCAATGCCCGTATGGTTTCTACCGTTCCTCGGACACAGATTACACTTATGGGCATGGAGCGCATCATCCCGTCCTGGGCAGACCTGGAGGTGATGGCCACTTTGCTGCCACGTTCGGCTACCGGACAAAAGCTTACGATGTACATGTCGGGCATTACAGGTCCTCGCCGCACGGCAGATGGAGACGGACCTGACGAGATGCACATCATTATCGTGGACAACGGCCGTTCGCTGCAGCTTGGTGATCCCGAGTTCCAGGAGCTGCTGAATTGTATACGCTGCGGAGCCTGTCTTAATGCCTGTCCAGTGTATCGCCATATTGGCGGCCATGCTTACGGCGGGACCTACAGCGGACCTATTGGGGCAGTGCTGACCCCGGCATTAAACGGCAACATTGATGAATGGAATGATATCGCGAGTGCATCCAGTCTGTGCGGGGCCTGTTATGAAGCGTGCCCTGTCAAAATTCCACTGCATGACATGCTCGTCTATTTGCGCAGGCGCAAGGTGGAGGACGGCCATGGAAACAAGCTGGAAACGATGGGCATGAAGGGCTTCGCTGCTGTAGCGGCGAACTCCAAACGTTTCGCTGCTGCGATCCGGCTGGGACAGCTGGGACAGAAGGCTGTGGTGCTGAACGGGGGCATTACGTTAAAGCTTGGGCCGCTGAAAGGCTGGAACACCTACAGAGTGGCTCCAAGTCTGGCGAAAAAGTCCTTCCGGCAGCAGTGGAGCAAGCTGGAGCAGGAACTGAGTCAGCAGCCTACGGTTATGGATTCCGCTGTACATGAGCGAATGCAGCAGATCATCCGCGAGCGCGGGGAAGGGGGCGGGAAGCATGGAAAGTGAGCATCGGCAATGGCTGGAAGCCATGGAGGTAAAATCAAGGCGCAGGCAGGAGCAGTTCATGGACGACATCGCCGCTAAGCTGAGAAGACCCAGACAGCGCAGCGCACCAACTCATGCCTTTCGAGGAGCCCCGGACTTCTGGAACGAGCTGGAGTGGGATGTAGAGAAGCGAATTCAGGCGTTTACAGATAACTTTGTCAGTGTGGGTGCTTATATTGCGAGGGTTCAGAGCATGGACGAGGTTGCACAATTTATCACCAACAAAGCACATGAATTAAGTGCCAGATATCTGATTCGTCAGAATGAGCAGGCACTGACCGCTCTGGGACTGGAGGAAAAGCTTTCGCATGTACAGGTCTCTGTCTGGAACAGTGAGCCTGATGTGAACTGGAGAGCACGGGCGGCAGAAGCGGATATTGGTGTAGTGATGGCTGATTATGCCACAGCCTATACAGGCTCGGTTACCGTGCTTTCTTCCCCGGAGAAAGGCCGCTCCGTCAGCTTGCTGCCAACGGTGCTGATTCTGATCATTCCGGTCGAGAGGCTGCACACCAGATTGGGCGAGACACTAGATCGCTTTGACGAGGCGGGAAGAGAGCAGCTGCCTGCGGGCATTCACTTTATATCAGGTCCCAGCCGTTCTTCCGATATCGAAAATGATCTGACCATCGGAGTTCACGGCCCCGGAATTGTATACGGTCTAATTGTAGGATAGCAGGGCTGAGCAGCATGTAAATGTTGAATTGCATGACTGTCCCGATGGCGTTTTATCACCCGGGACAGTTTTTGCATTTTTTTACATATATCAAAACAAGCCTCAGGACCTACGACTTTGGTGGAGTTGAAGATTGGAACAGTAGATGCTATTGTAAAGATACATAAAGAGAAACGCCCATTTTTTTTACTCGAAAATGACTGGATTACGAATTTGGTCAATCGGTACTGTCTGTAATATTTTAGAAATAAGATTGATCATGAATCAAGTGAAATGGGAGTCACCATGCTATAAGCCGAAGGGGAAATGCAAGCAAGGTTGCTATGTCGCAGCACTCATCATTTACATTTTTTGAAAAAAAGAAGGAGTGAGAGTTATGCCATCCGTTTCTGTGCCTCAGCCCAAAAAGTACGGTCCACTGGGTAATCTGCCCCATCTGGATCTGGATAAGCCAACGCAATCTCTGGTCAAATTAGCAGAAGAATACGGTCCTATTTTTCGAATGGAGTATGCCGCGCGGAGTGAGCTGTACATTTCAAGCGAGAAGTATGTAGCCGAAGTTTCCGATGAAACCAGATTTGATAAAAGAGTATGGGCACCGCTTGCCAAGGTACGTGCTTTTGCAGGAGATGGGCTGTTCACGAGCCGTACAGATGAACCTAACTGGAAAAAAGCGCATAATGTGCTGCTCCCCAGCTTTAGCCAGCGGGCAATGCAGGGTTATCATACGAAAATGGTGGACCTTGCCGTGCAGCTTGTCCAGAAGTGGGCAAGACTGAATCCGGATGAAACGGTCAATGTGCCTGAGGACATGACTCGGCTTACGCTGGATACGATCGGTTTGTGCGGATTCAATTATCGTTTTAACAGTTTTTATCGGGAAGAGCCGCATCCCTTTATTGGAAGCATGGTCCGTGCGCTTGATGAATCGATGAGCTCGCTGCAGCGTTTGCCTTTGCAGGATAAGCTGATGTTCGCCAAAAAGAAGCAATTTGAACAGGACATTCGCTCTATGTTCGAACTGGTGGATCACATCATTGCAGAGCGCAAGGCGCATCCGCAGGAAGATGCAGACGATCTGCTATCCCACATGCTCAGTGGTAAAGACCCGGAAACCGGGGAAACGCTGGATGATGAGAACATCCGTTATCAGATCATTACGTTCCTGATTGCAGGACATGAGACGACAAGCGGTTTGTTATCCTTTGCGGTATATTATTTGATGAAAAATCCCGATAAGCTGGCAAAGACTCAGGCCGAAGCGGATCGGATTCTGAAAGATCCGGTTCCTACCTATAATCAGGTTCGGCAGTTAAAGTATGTACGCATGGTACTGAATGAAGCGCTGCGTCTGTGGCCAACAGCCCCGGCATTTTCTCTGTATGCGAAGGAAGATACAGTGCTCGGAGGTCAATATCCGCTGCAGAAGGGCGACAGCGTTAACGTGTTGATCCCCAGATTGCACCGGGACAAGGAAGCCTGGGGGGACGATGTGGAGGAATTCCGGCCTGAGCGCTTCGAAGACCCGAGCAAAGTACCGCATAACGCCTACAAGCCGTTTGGCAACGGACAGCGTGCATGTATCGGACAGCAGTTTGCCCTTCAGGAAGCAGCGCTTGTGCTGGGCATGGTACTGAAGCATTTTGATTTCATTGACCACATGAATTATCAGCTCGATGTCAAGGAATCTTTGACGCTTAAACCGGATCATTTCATCATTCGTGTGCGCGCTCGTGGAGGGCAGCCAGTGATGGCTGTGCCTGGTGGTGGTGGTGGTGGTGCGGTGCAAGAATCGACTTCAGCAGCCAAAAAGAGTGAAATGCAGGCTGTGGACTCACACGATACACCCTTGCTTGTATTGTACGGTTCCAATCTGGGTACGGCGGAAGGCATTGCTCGTGAGATCGCTGATACTGCCACGTATCAGGGCTTCCGCAGCGAAGTGGCTGCTCTGGATGAACGGGTAGGCACACTTCCAAAAGAAGGGGCTGTCGTTATTGTCAGTGCATCGTATAATGGTCAGCCGCCAAGCAATGCGAAAAAGTTCGTAGAATGGATCGAACAGGCAGATGGCGACGCCTTTAAGGGTGTGAAGTATACAGTGCTGGGGTGTGGTGACCATAACTGGGCCAGCACGTATCAGCGCATTCCACGTCTGATTGATGAGCAGCTGTCCTCACGCGGGGCGAAGCGGCTTTCCTCCCTTGGTGAATCGGATGCCAGTGGTGATTTTGAGAAACAGGTGGAGGATTGGACAGAACAATTATGGCCAGACCTTGCGCGTACGCTGGAGCTGAAGCTGAATACCCGGTCCAATAATGAACGCAGCTCCCTGTCCGTGCAATTTGTTACCGGGATGGCTGTTACGCCACTGGTGGATACGTATAATGCTCATACAGCTTCCATCGTGGAGAACAGAGAGCTTCATGACGAGGGCAGTGAACGCAGTACAAGACATCTTGAGATTCAGCTGCCAGAGGGCATCACATACAAGGAAGGGGATCATCTGGGCATACTGCCGAAAAATTCACCTGAGCTTGTGGAACGAGTGCTTCGCCGCTACGGATTTACGGGCGCGGAACATCTGGTGCTGGATGCATCAGGCCGAAGTGCAGCTCATCTTCCGATACAGCAGCCAGTGAATCTGTACGATCTGCTCAGTCATAGCGTGGAACTGCAGGAAGCTGCAACGCGTGCACAGCTGCGAGAGCTTGCCGCCTACACCGTTTGTCCTCCGCACAAGAAGGAGCTTGAAGCGCTGCTGGATGAATCGTTGTATATGGAGGAAGTACGTAACAAACGTATATCCATGCTTGATTTTTTGGAAAAGTATGAAGCCTGTGAATTGCCGTTTGAACGTTTCCTTGAATTGCTGCCTTCATTAAAGGCCAGATATTATTCCATCTCCAGTTCACCGCGGGTACAGTCGACGCAGGCGAGTATCACGGTAAGTGTTGTGCAGGCACCTGCATGGAATGGGAAAGGCATTTATAAAGGCGTAGCATCCAATTATCTGGCGGGTTTGAAGGCTGGTGATGAGGTTGTGATGTTTGTCCGCACCCCTGAATCCGGCTTCCAGCTGCCAGAGCGCTCAGAGGTACCGATCATTATGGTAGGCCCTGGAACCGGTGTGGCGCCATTCCGTGGTTTCCTGCAGGCCCGATATGTAATGAAGCAGCAGGGGCAGAAGATTGGCGAGGCTCATCTCTACTTTGGCTGCCGCAATCCCGAACATGATTATCTGTACAAAAACGAGCTCGAAGCTGCAGAGCAAGAGGGACTTGTCCAGCTTCATACGGCATTCTCCCGCATTGACGGGCAAGAGAAGTGTTATGTACAGCATCGAATGAAGCAGGATGCTCAACTGCTGATCCCTTTGCTGGAGAGCGGTGCACACCTCTATATTTGTGGAGATGGCAGCCATATGGCTCCTGATGTAGAAGCAACACTGAAACAAGCTTATGCCGATGTTCGAGGCAAAACTTCCGAAGAGGCGCAGGTCTGGTTTGAGCAGCTGGAGGAGCAGTGCCGTTATGCCAAGGATGTGTGGGCAGGCAACTGAGTGGAGATAAGGGTGTGTTGGGAAGTAACTGACGGAAGTTAGGTGGTTTGCAGGTGACATGCCACGCGGTGGGAACTGGAATGAACCGGTTCTCACCGCTTTTTGCTGGAGCCGTTTCAATTGAGCTTGGAAAAGGATACCTGCTCTAACGTCGCCGGATACAAGTACGTTTCAGCTTATAGCTTTGTCGGTGGGGACGATAGATTGACTCCACACTGGAGAGTGGAAACAGAATGCGGGACGGAAATCTGCCCTTGCCCTGCAGTTCGATATAGTCAATCCCTACACCAACCAGTTTCATATTTCGGAACGCATTGCGGGAAGGGAAGGTCGTACGAATCCCTACTCTTACACCTCTCCGTGTGCGTGGTATATCGAATACACGAATGGAATTCAGGCTCAGCGGAATAAATAACTGATGATTTACTTTGATAAAATTACGCGGGAATACCTGCCGAATGCGTCCAGGCTCCAGACCGGATCGCGGGGTGTTCAGTTCAGCGACATGCCCCTGGAATTGGGCCAAGCGCTGTTGAAGGGTTTTGCCTGTACGAAGATGATGCCAGCTCATAAGTCATCCTCCGTTCATCATTTATAGCTAGTATATGAATGAACAGGGGAGGAAGGTGAGCAATTGAGAGCCCATGTTCGTAGTGCTCTGTTTATATAGAACATGGAAAAAGTTAATAAGGAAAAGTGAATAACAAAAGGTGCAAGCTAGAGATCAAACGTCTCTCTCTAGCTTGCACCTTTTGTTTAGGTTGAGATGATCCAGTCTCGAAGACAAGTAACGACACTAAAATTGAACGAGCGTATCTACCTTGACCGGAAGGCCGGTTGCAATCGCACGATTGGCTGCAATGCCTGTCAGAATCGAACGGGCGCCGTCCACATGATCCGCCGCGCGATGGAATGGATCTTCTGCCGGCTCACCAAACAGGTCGTTCAGCAGCACAGGGTCACCGCCGCCGTGACCGCCTTCCTTTTCCTCCACTTCAACTTCATAAGGGGCACCGAACATGGGAAGCACGCGCAGTGTTTTGCCGATTAATGCGCCTTCCTTGCTCTTGTCACCCAACGAGTTGACGTAGGACTGTTCTACAATGTTCATCTCCATCCGGCCTTTTGTGCCGTTGATGGCGATGCGATAACCTTCCCATGGCTGGTAAGCGACAAGGGAGTAAGTCAGAATGGCTTTGTTGCGATATTTGACGAGAACACCCATCGTATCTTCAATGTTGATGCCATCTCCGAATACACTTTGATCCCGCTGATATCCGTCCTCGGTTTCGGCATCCAGATACATCGATTTCAGATGTGCATCCGAATCCAGATGCAGGGCGAACGGGTCTTCCTGCGCAAGCGGGTTGCCTGTTGCACGATTATAAAATTGAGTCACGCCGCGATCCTCGGCGTTTTCTCTGCCGTAGAACATCAGGTCTCCAAATGCAAATACCGTCTCCGGCTGCGAACCGATCCAGAAGTTCACCAGGTCAAAGTGGTGAGTGGATTTGTGCACCAGCAGACCGCCGCTATTTCGCTTGTCCCGATGCCAGCGCCGGAAATAATCTGCACCGTGGCGGGTGTTCAGCAGCCACTCGAAGTGCACGGAGGTTACTTTTCCAATCGTATCGTTCAGAATAAGCTCCCGGATTTTGGTGTGATGCGGTGCATAACGATAGTTAAAGGTTACGCGTACATGCTGTCCTGTACGTTTAACGGCGTCCAGAATCTCCTGGCATTTCTCTTCGTCAATGGTCATCGGTTTCTCGGTAACAACGTCACAGCCCAGTTCCATCGCACGAATAATGTACTTGTGATGCGTCCGGTCTACGCTGGTAACAATGACGTAGTCGGGCTTCTCTTGTTCAATCATCTGATCGAACTGATCTGCCGTGTATGTTGGCACTTCAGGGTAGTTATACTTTTCTCGCAGCAGCTGATTGGCATAATTCATACGAACCTGATTAATATCGCAAAAGCCGACGAGCTCGGAAGTTTCGCTGAAATCCCGGGTCAAGGCTCCATAGAAAAATTCAGCCCGGCCGCCAGTACCGACCAATACATATCGTTTCTTGTTACCCACGCATATCGCCTCCTTGAATATAGGTCTAGCCTATAACAAAGGAACACTTCTTTCGCCGCATTTTTTGCGTAATCGCTTTCAAACACCGCATATTTTGCTATAATTGTGAAAAAGGAGAGACCGAATATGACGGAAGCCATTCGTGCCGAATACCGGGATGAAACGGGTTATTTACATATGGAATACGATCGTCGAATCGGGTATTTTTCCATGACGGACGATCATTTTCATGACTATTATGAGCTTTATTACTTGCTGTCTGGTGAACGTATTTATTTTATCAAAGATCGCTCGTATCGGGTGAAGGCAGGTGATCTGGTGTTTGTCGATCGCAACACGGTGCATAAAACACTGGAAAGCGGCATGCCCGACCATGAACGGATTGTTTTGTATGTGAAGCCTGAGCTGTTTGCCGCTATGGCCGTTGCATCAGCATTGACAGATGCGCTGACAGAGCCGTTTCGCTGGGACGTGCCGATTGTCAGGCTGCCCGCTCAGAGCGCGAAGGTAACTGAGGGGATTGTGACTGAAATACTGAAGGAGATGCGTCATCCTGATGAGGGCACGGGCGTGGTGCTTCGTCACCGGGCGCTGGAGCTGCTGCTTCATACGTATCGTTACCGTCACTTGGGCCGTATACATATGAGTGAGCAGGACCCTGTTCTTCACCCGAAGATCCAGACCGTAGTCCGCTATCTGAATGACCATTATGCTTCAGCATTGACATTGCCGGAGACCGCAGCCCGGTTTCGAATCAGTCCACATTATCTCAGCCGGCTGTTCAAACAAACGACGGGTTTCACCTTCAGTGATTATTTGAATTTGCTGCGGGTGAAAGAGGCTCAGCGTCTGCTGCGTGAAACGGAGCAGTCTGTCACAGATATCGCCCTGCTTGCGGGATTCGGGAATTTTTCACATTTTGGCAAGATGTTTAAGCGTATCGTGCAGTTGTCCCCTAGAGCATACAGGCAGGAGTTCAAGAGCGGGGTGGAGTCAAGGAAATAAAATTAAAATCAGGGGCATATCCAGTTTTGGTGCATTGCCCAAACAACTTCCATGTTTTACATCGCATTATATAATCATGTCAGGATGTATTTTATTTAATTGTACATAAAGGAGATGGAATTCTGTTTATGAGTAGAATCGATGCCAGACTGCAGGAATTAGGAATTACCCTTCCGCGCTCCAGTGCTCCTGTCGGGAAATATGCCAATGCCGTCATTGTGAATGGAATGATGTTTATTGATTCTGTTTTTCATGTGGAGGCGTAAGTTCTGATGACAGATAAAGGGGCAATTAATCCGATAATGCTGGACTTTCCCGAGAGTTTTCAGACGGAAAGGATGACCATTCGTGCTCCGCGGTGGGGAGACGGTAAAGAGATGAACGAAGCCATTTGGGAAAGCGCCGAGCAGCTGCGGCCCTGGATGCCTTTTGCCGAGAATATCCCATCCATAGAAGAGTCCGAAATCGTTGTACGCAAAGCCAGATTGAAATTTATGGACCGCAGTGACCTGATGCTCCATTTGCGTGATCAAGCTTCGGATGAGTTTATAGGCTGCAGTGGTTTGCACCGGATTGACTGGAATGTGCGCTGCTTTGAGATTGGCTACTGGATTCGGACCTCAAGGTCAGGGGAAGGTTTGGTGACAGAGGCTGTGCAAGGCATTGAGCAGTTTGCCATCACACATCTGCAGGCCAATCGGCTCGAAATTCGCTGTGATTCCCGAAATGTCCGCAGTGCAAAGGTGGCTGAACGGGCAGGGTACACGCTGGAAGGGATTTTGCGTAAGGTTCAGCAGGACCGCACAGGTTCATGGGTGGATATGATGGTTTTTGCCAAAGTCAGAGGCAGTGAGTTTAAAAAGGAAGAGGTATAGAGAGAAATTCAAGTTGGTGTGATATTGTGACCATGCAGAATAAACAGATCAAGAGTATAGGTTCTTACTCTGGGGGAATCCATTGACTGGAATGTCAGGAGGAAAATGAATGGAATGCATGGGTCAAGGAAGAACAGCGGAGATTTATCCGTATGCGGACAATCTGCTGCTGAAGTTATATCGTCCAGGTTTTTCTAGGGAAGCCGTAGAAACTGAATTTCGTATCAGTGAACGGGTCTATGAGAAGGGGCTCCCTGTACCTCGTGCAGTGCAGCTGCTGGAAAAAGAGTCACGTCTGGGCGTTGTGTTCGAACGTTTCGAAGGCTCAACGCTGTTATCCTTAATGATGCAGCAGCCCGAAGAGCTGGAGCAGCTCTCATCCCGCATGGCGGGCTATCATTACCGACTCCACAGGTTACAGGATGAGAGCAGTACAATGCCTGCGCAGAAAAATATGCTGAAGCATGCCATCCAGCGGGTGTCCAGCTTCTCTGAACGTGAACGGGATTACCTGATCAACTACTTGTCCCGCTTGCCTGAAATGAGTTATATCTGTCATGGTGACTATCATCCCGATAATATCATGCTTGCCAGAGACGGTGAGCAGTATTGTATCATTGATTGGATGACAGGTATGACGGGTGATCCTGCGGGTGATGTGGCCCGAACGTGGGTAATATTAATGAGCGGCAATCTACCGGATGATGAAGCACCAGCAATTCGGGAAGCATTCGATCGGGCCCGTAGCATCATGCTGCAGCATTATTTAGAGCGGTATGTTGCTCTTTCAGGAATCACTCGTGAACAGATTGAAGCCTGGATGCTGCCTGTAGCAGCGGCACGGCTGGATGAAGATCTGCCGCCCTCGGAAGCAGCGCAATTGCTTGAATTTGTGCGAACCCGATTACGGCTGCTGCCCGAATCAATATAAACAACTCCAATCTAAACAACATCATGAGATAAAGAGGTGAGGCTTCATGCTGCACGCGCTAAAAGCAATCCGAATGTACAAATCTAAATCAAAAGATACACATCAGCATATAACAGCCGAGCCGCAGTGGCTGCAGCTGCTGGCAGCGGCAGAGAAGCCGCGCATCAATCTGGAGCGTGTTCACTCGATGGCTGAGCTTGAGCACACCAATGCGGTCATGGATTACACGGAGCGCACACTTCAGGTACTGGAGGGACTTCGGCTTTCCTTTTGGATCCGTGAGCTGCTCGAGGAGGTGCTGGCCTGGTCGGAGGCAGCGAAGGGTGGTTCGTTGGAACAGCGCAGAGCGTGGCAGCAGCAGGGCATTAACCTGTTTGTACATAATATTGGCTCAGCCCAGTTATACGAGCTGTATGCAGCATCTGCGATCCGGACACCAAGACATGAGATCATTTGCATCTTGATTGCAACGCATGGACTTATTGGACAGTATATTCGAGGCGAGATTCCTTTTGTGGAGAACCTGCCTCTGCGCTCACTGACTGCCGAAGGCTGGGTTACCGATGGTGAACTGCGTGAAATATTGATGGCCTTGAACGAATGTATCATTGCAGGGGTGCATGAGGAGCTGTGGAGCCAGGTTCGGGACGAGGTGCAGCAAATCATAGGCTGGATTGTGGATGGAACGGAGCACAGGGATTGGACTGTGAAGGAGCGTTTGTCCCGTCTGAGAAGCGGTTCGATCCGGCATGGTGAAGCTATGGATAAAACGTATGCAGAGCTAGGAAAGCAGATTGCTGTAGAGCAGCAGTTAGCCCCCCTTGCTTCGCGTACCTTATGGTACGTCGAGTCAGCCATGCGGGATTTTTCGCTGGAAGAGATGGTCAAAGTGTTCATGCTCGCACTTCATAGTGAAGAATGGAACCAGGGAAATATGAAGCACACGATTACTACGGGGAACGCGAAGAGCGCGGAAATCACGGAGAGCAAACAGATAGAGCAGCAAGATGAAGGTTGTTCTGCGACTTCAATTCATCATATCAGCTTTGAGCCGTTAATGAACACGATGTATTACGACTACAAAGGTGTCAAAAAGCTGAATATTTACAAGAAACGCATGATTGAAAAATATCTGGAGCAGTATTCGTGGGAGCAGCTCATTACGGGGCAGCAGCTGCCTTATCCGCATCTCGGACATCGCATTGAACGATACCCGGACGTTCCGGATACGCTGTTTGTGACGTTTAAATTCTCACCTGCCGCAGAAAAACTGATTGCGTTCTGTATCGAAGCTGAGAAATCTCCATTGTATGAGCAGGCAGTGCTGTTGTTATTTGACCTGTTCGGGCTGCGACGGGATGCATATGACCGTTTCCACAACGAAGAAACCTATCTTGCAGACATGAACAGCTCGGGGGATTACAAGAAGGTGCTGCTGGACTATATTGTTGGCAAACGCGTGCTGGACATCGGCCCAGGCGGGGGTGTTCTGCTGGATCTGATTGAACAGGAAAAGCCGGAGGTGGAGCCGATCGGCATTGATATTTCGTCCAATGTAATTGAAGCGCTGGAGCGTAAGAAGCAGCTGGAATCCCATCGCTGGCATGTAATGAAAGGGGACGCCCTGCAACTGGATCAATATGTCGAGGTTGGTACGGTAGATACGGTCATTTTTTCCTCGATTCTGCATGAGTTATATTCATATATTGAGCGGGACGGACACAGATTTAATACAGATACGGTGGCCGCTGCGCTGCGCAGTGCTTTTCAAGTGCTTTCTCCGGGGGGAAGAATTCTTATTCGGGACGGCATTATGAGTGAGCCGGAGTCATTGAAACGGCGTATTCGTTTTCTGGAGCCGGATGGCATGCAATGGCTGGAGCGTTATGCTGCGGATTTCAAAGGCCGTGTGATTACGTATGAACGTCTGTCGGATCATGAGGTTATGCTCCCGATAAATGATGCGATGGAGTTCCTGTACACGTATACCTGGGGCGAAGAAGCTTATGTGCATGAGATTCAGGAGCAGTTCGGCATATTTACACCACAGGCTTATGAGCAGTGCATCCGGGAGACGCTGGGGGAAGAAGCAGATATTTTGATGTTGCGTCATTTTCTGCAAGATGGTTATACCGAAGCGTTGGCAGAGCGGATTATGATCATGGATGAGCACGGTGAGCCTGTGACCTTGCCCGACAGCACCTGTCTGATTGTGATTGAAAAAAAGGGAAGGATACGTGCATGAGCAAGGAAGCTCACACACGTCTATATTTTGTAAGACATGCGGAATCCCGATATGTCGAGGGCAGGGAGCGTGAGCGTGGGCTCACGGAACAGGGCTGTCTGGATGCCCGGAAAATTGCCAATCTCATGCAGCAAGAGGCTGTAGACATTTTTTACTCGAGTCCATATCTCAGAGCTGTGCAGACCATCCAGATTTGGGCTGAGTTCTGCGGGAAATCGGTGTGCATGGAGGAGGATTTACGTGAGCGAACGCTGTCTGGTCCTCATGTGAAACATGAGCATTTTCATGAAGCCAAACGGCGTTTGTACCTTGACGCTTCGTTTGCTTTTCCAGGTGGAGAATCCGGGCAACAAGCAAGGACAAGAGCCTTAGGTGTGATAGAACGGATTGTGAAGAAGCATGCAGGCCAGAGCATTGTGATCGGTACGCATGGGGATGTGATGACCCTTATTTTTCAGCATTTTGACCCGGCTTACGGGTTCGAATTCTGGGAAAGCACAACGATGCCGGATATTTACAGACTTGATCTGGATAGGAATCACCACATGCTGCGGATTGCTCGAATGTGGAAGTAATCCATAACGGACAAGATGCAACGACTATCTGACTGTGTACGCAAGGGTACATGACAACAGAATGGAGCAGCTCATATGAAAATTACGTTTGAATCGGATACATATACAGTCGAAGGCTTTAGTGTAACACCGCTTCAAGACAGGACGTACTGTATATTTGATCTGGAAGGAACCGGGATCGATACAGCTGTGGAGAGTGTGACGCAGTTTGGTGCGATGTATTACAAAAGAGGAGAAGGGGCCGATAAGGCAAGCTTTGCTTCTCTGGTTCGGGCGTGCAAACCGATACCGGAAGCAGTAGAGAAGCTTACAGGCATCAAGAACGCAGCGATGCTGCAGGCGCCGCATTTTGAACAGGTATATAAGCAATTTTGCAGTTTTATCGGGGATCAGGTGCTGGTGACTCATGCGGGGTATGAATATGATCTGCCCATGCTGGAGCGTCATTGCAAGCAGTTTGGATTAACGATGTTCACGAATAAAGTGCTGGATACGAAAGCGATGTTCACTTATATTCATCCAGAGGTAACGGATGTGGTATCGACAGATTTTCTTATTCATTATTACAACCTCAATACAGAAGGCATTCATAGACATGATGCACTGGAGGATTGCGGGATCATTGCCCGAATTTTCGAATGTGTACTGGAGGAATATGAGCAGCGTGGTGTAGATCATTTTACAGCGGATTCAGGAAAACGAATGAAACGTTTTGTCATACCGGAGATGTATTTGACAAAAGAGAAAGGAGATTGAACAGCATGGACAGAGATGATGTGCACACCCTGCTCGCGGATTTGAAGGATGGACATCTGCTTGATGATCAGAATTTCAAAGGGCTGGATGTAGATGCGTATCTGGATGAACGTGATGAACCCTCCTTTGCAGACGAATGGATGCAGGCTTATGAACGATACGCGGGTGATTCGGCTGTGGCCGAGCAAGAGGTGCTGCGGAGTATTCGAGAAACAGCATTTAAACGCACGATTACGTTGACAGGTGAGCCGGAGCTGGCGGGGTATGTTAGTGATGACTTTGGGCTGATCGGCTGTTATTTGCTGCAGAAGCACGAACAGAATGATTTTGTGAGGCAATTGTTAGGATGTTATCGTCAAGGAAAACTGCCCCTGGGTTGATTACCAGGGGTTGTTTTGTTTCATCCGTCTGCTTTATTTGTATAAAAAAGAGGCTTCATATGTGTATTGTGTGCTGATGCCAACTTCATGTACAATTCACCTATCATGTTATATGAGAATGATTATCATTATAAATTAAAACATTCTCATAAGCACAAAAACAGATTAGATTTAGGGGGAAGGGCATTATGGCAAGGCTCAGTTACAATATTCAAGGGTGGATACTTCTGCTGCTGATCGCAGGATTGGTGTTATCCGGGTGCGGAGTAAATACAGCTTCCCCTGCTGCTCAGCAGGGGAATGGCAGCAACAGCAGTGAGGAAGCGCAACCGACGAATGCGGACACTCGCGTGGTTCAGGATGAATACGGGGAAGTTACAATTCCGGTCCATCCGCAGCGAATTGCAGGCATATACGTAGAGGACTATCTCAAAGCTCTGGATATCACTCCGATTGTGCAGTGGTATCATCCCACATGGGGTGTGCAAGAATATCTGAACCTGGATGTGCCTCAGTTTGATATCACAGGAAGTGTTGAAGCACTGCTGGAATACAATCCAGACCTGATCATTGTGGATGGCGGGGTAGATGCTGCACAATACGAACAATATAAAAAGGTAGCACCGACCTATCGTATACCCGACAAGGTTCTTCAAGACTCTAATCAAGTCCTGGCAACCGTTGCCGATGTCGTTGGACAGCCAGAGAAGGGTAAAGCATTTAGCGAGCAGTTTAAACAAAAAATTGCAGATGCCAAAGCTTCACTGCATAATTCCATTGGCAATGAAACGGTTGCTGTTGTAAGGCTCAATGTTGCGGATAAAGGACTGGCATTATTCGGAGTCAAAAACAGGTATACAGGTTTCATCTATTCTGATCTTGGACTGACACCTCATCCGCTGGCTCGTGATATGCAGGAATATCAGGAGATTCTGTCCGAAGAAGCCATCCCGAGTCTCGATGCCGATCATATTATTGTGTTTCCTTCCAATGGAACCTGGGATTCCAAAGAAAATCAGGAGGCTGTTCATATTTTGGACGGAAAACTGTGGCAGTCCCTTCCTGCAGTCAAAAACAAACATGTGTATTTCATGGAAAGATCCCACTGGCAGTCAGGAGCAGTTATTGCAAACTCGATGAAGATCGATGATCTGTTGAGTAAGATGACACCATAAAAGAAACGTTCTGGCTAAGGAAGTTCTTCAGTTTATATTGAAGAGCTTTCTTTTTTCGTTTACACTCATCTAAATGATAACTATTCTCAAATAAGGAAGATGAATAAACATGCACTCGCCATTGTTACACATGACAAACACACCTTGGCTCTTTTCCCTACAAGCGATACAACATATTGAATTTTCATCGAATATGTATGCAAAGTATGCCTGGAATGCAGACGACGTATATTCGTTTATCGTTGTCATTCAAGGAAAAGGCGTTCTGGAGTACAAGGATGATAAAACAAGCATAGAGCCGGGTTCTGTCTATATGGCAGCGGGGCCAGAAGATGTAAAGTTCTCTGTAAGAGCTGATTCTGGGGCAGAGTTGGCATTGAAATTGTACAAGATCGATATGCAAAACATGGCTGACAAGCATCGTAAACATCCAGATCCGGGTGAGAATGCTTGGGAACAACATAATGTTGTTAAGCCCAATGTTAATGTCCAGGTTGATTCCGATGCCGGTCCCAGATTGAGCACTGCAAGCATTCCAATGGTCAAGACGTTTGCTTATGTGCCATGGAGTGCATGTCTGGAGTATATAGAGCAGCTATATCGTCAGCAATTCTCCGCAGATTGTTATGAAAAATGGGATGTACAGATTCGGTTTCAACAGTGGTTCAGGGACATGGTTCGTCAAAATGATGCCAGGCTTGAGCTGCATAACAATCGCCTTTCTCTACAGGAAACCGTTCATTACATAGATACACACTATGATCAAATGATTACAGTGGATGAACTGGCTTCACGCGCTGGTCTTTCCAGAGCAAGTTATACACGCCATTTCAAGAGATCGACGGGACAGCTTCCACTCGACTATGTGAACAGGGTTCGACTGGAGCGATCCAAGCAGCTTTTACATGTAACCGATGATCGCTTGCATGAGATTGCGAGTCGTGTGGGCTTCAGCAATGAATATTATTTCAGCCGTCGTTTCAAACAGTACACGGGTGTTTCACCTGGTGTATACCGCCGCAATCATCGGCAGGAAGTGCGTGTGTTTGCTCCTTATCTGGAGGATTTTCTGCTGGCGTTGGGAATCAAGCCGATCATTCAGGGCTCACATCGTGCTTGGGGAAGACAGCGTTACCTGCAGCTGGATGATGTACCTGAATTTGACGTAAGTCAGCTGGATGCTGGTTTTCATACAGAACATACCCCCGAATTCATTATGCTGGATATGGGATATAAGACGTGGAATCTGGATCGCCTTGAACAAGTTGCCCCCGTTTATTATGTAAGTCATGACGGAGAGGACTGGCGCATGATCCTGAAATCAACGGCGGACATCCTTGGCAGAAATAACCGGGTGCAGGACGTTATTGATACGTATGAACACAAGGTTTCAAGAGCGAGAAGACATCTGCATGACCGACTGCGTCAGGAAACGGTTGCTTTCCTTCGAGTCTCTGCTTCCGAGATCACGCTGTATGGTGATGAATGCGGTTATATTGGGCCAATCATCTATCAAGACCTTGGCCTCCGTCCGCATCCATATGTGCCGAAGTGGACACAGGGGAAGCGCGGAGTGAGCATTGGGCTGGAGCAGTTAAATCAGCTGGATGCGGATCATCTTTTAATCACCTTTGATACACGTAATTCCTGTAATTTCGGAGAGGAGCGCCAAATGCTGAACACACAGGAATGGAAGCAGCTTCCGGCAGTGAGGCATGGCAAGGTGTATGAGGTAGACTTTATGACGTGGATGAATTACGGTGTTCTCTCACACAACAAGAAAATCGACGATATTCTGCGGTTTATGGGGTAGAAAGTACCAAGATTGCCAGGGCGTGTCTTGAAACCTGCTGAAGTGCATCTTTTACCCCCTTTTCGCCCCCTGAAATATTTAGGTGAAAAAGAGTATGCTGATTATGTAAAAGACAACCGTATATCTATTGCGAATTTCTTAGAAGAGACTGAACTGGTGGTTGAAAAGAACTTGGTGATAAAGGTGGGAATGAAGTGAATGTAGATGATCAACTTGAGCTCTTGAAATATCAAATAAAGCTCATCAGAACAGTGGTTGCCTCGGACGAACATCCATATTTCATGTTCCTGCTGGATCATGATTTTAATGAAAAACAAACACGATCTTTAAATGACGTATTGTACATATTTAACCGTCGATTAGGTCGTCACTCTGCTAAAAGTGATAAGCAGTCCAAGCTCTTTCACAGTGAGAAGGTAAAGGATATCATGGAACGAAATAAATTCTTTGGAGTTCCAGATGATTTTCTATTAAGTGATTCGCCTCCAACATATAAAGAATTCGTTTCAATCATAAAGTTGATTGCGCCGGTAGATGTTAATCCGTCATATCTTTTAAAATCTCTCAAAATGCAAGAAATGTATGTTGATCTTTGTGAATATTTACTGGGTCAAGAATGAATCGCGCCGTGAGGCACTTCCAGGCTCTTTCAGCATTGGCTGAGGGAGCTTTTTGCTTGTTCTTTTCAAGGATGATCTAATTTTAACAAAAATAATGAATTACGCAAACAAAAACCTGAACCGATAGTCCTTGACGCTGGCAGTGCAACATAACATTAGAGAGAAGGCAGATATGCATAAGTGAAGCTGCCAATCAATCACAGCCACGGACGGCAGACGGGAGTGCTGCAATGATAAAACGGGTAATGCTGTTAGAGGACGGTACGGCAGAGATGAAAGGGATAACTCCTAGTATCGGAGCTGCTCTTGCAGCGCTAAGGGAAGCAGGATGGTCTGTTCCCACGGGAATGGTCGTGACGACAGATAGCTGTTGTGCATGCTGTGCCCGTCCTGGGGAGCTTTCGGATGAGATGAACGAGGAAATAGGCAATGCTATCGGGCAATTGGAGCAGCAAACGGGCAAGCTTTTTGGCCATGCAGACCATCCGATGCTGCTTCATGTACAGGCAGATTCATTGGTTGCTCCAGCTACGGCTGAAGCATGCATTATACCTTATGTCGGCTTGAATGACGATACGGTGGAAGGTTTTGCCCGTCAGACAGGCAATCGGGTGTATGCGCTTCAATGTTACCTGACTGAAATACAGCACTACGGGCACATCAAGTATGGCATCGCCTATCCAGCCACAGTGCAGCCTATTGATGTCCAGCGTTCTTCTGGAGAAGCGGAGCTTGAATATTCCATTGCCGAGTGGAAACAGTTGATTCAGAAGAAGAGTGGCCATCCGTTTCCGCAGGATGTGCGGCTTCAGCTTCAAGCAGCGATCCATGGGGTGTCTTTTTCCAATCCCAAGGAAAATTCCGTAGAGACTTTAACATCACAACAGGAGACTACAGCTTGGCCTGTGTTTATACATGCAGTCAGTCAAGGTAAATATAGCGATTTGAAGGGTAAAGGCAGCGTATACACACGTAACCTGGCAACGGGAGAAAAGGGCATAATAGGAGACTACTTGCCAGCTCAAAGCCAGTCGGGCATGCTGCATGCGCTCTCTTATTTGAAACGGCATGATTCAGAACGGTATGCAGAGCTTGAAGCGATCTGTACGGAATTGGAGAAGCGAACAGGGACAGTGCTGGAGCTCACCTATACGGTAGACTCGGCATCCATCTGTTTAGAGCATATTCGGTCCGCGTGGTTAAGTCCGGCAGCTGCGATCAAGAGTGCAGTAGACCTTGTGCTGGAAGGTGTAATTCAACCAGAACATGCCCTTCTGCGAATGGATTCAGAGATTTTAGCAGAGAGCAGGAAACAGGAAATACCGGAAATGAAACGGCTGCTGGAATGGGCTGATGAAATAAAAGATATATCGATTCTCGCAAAAGTGGAAGAAACGGCTGATGCCTTGCAGGCCAAGGCCTGGGGGGCCGACGGAATTGGCTTGTGTGTAACCGATGCGATGTTCATGTCTCCACACAGAAAACCTTTTGTGCAGAAGATGATGATGGCAAATACGGAAGAAGAACGCAGGCGTGGTCTGGAACGATTGCTGCCGATGCAGCAGTCTGACCTGGAAGTTCTTTTTGAAGCCATGAACGGTCGTCCGGCAGCGATTCGATTGTTTGATTTTGCTCGCTATGAGTTCGTTCCAGGGCGAGGTGAGGAAGATCAGCATGGTGACCAGCTGAACATTGATCTATTTGAATTGTATGAAATGCAGCTTGAAGCTGTTTTCCGGGCGGCTGTACGATGCATTCGTGAAGGGTTATGGGTACGTCCCGAGATTCTCATTCCGCATGTCGAGCATGCACAGGAGATGCAGGACATAAGAGAGCTGGCAGATCATGTGGCTGCACAGGTGCTTGGTGAAGAGAGGAGGCACTGCATATATAAGGTAGGCGCTGTAATTTCCTCACCAAGAGCGGCATTGACAGCGTCACAGATTGCGAGATACGCGGATCTTATTTTGTTTGCCGGAGATGAGTTGAGCGAAACGACTCCGGGCTACATGCCTGAGGGAGCGGAGCAGCAGCAGGAGGATTACGCAACGATGTTGCAGACGGAGCCCGCCCCTTTACGGAAACTTGATATCGAAGGCGTTGGTCGTTTGGTTGAACACGCGGTGGCTCAGAGCCGATTGCGCAAGCCGCATCTGAAAACGGTCATATCAGGTGAGCATAGCAGAGACGTGCAGTCGATGGCATTGATTCAGCAAATCGGACTTGACGCAGTATGCGTCAGACCAGAGCACATACCATGGGCCCGGGTTGCAGCAGCACAGGCGGTGATCCGACATGTAAAGGAGAAACAAAATACTAGCGAGGATGAGGATATATCAACCATTGCCTAAATCTTCATTTTAAAAAACACTGATCCAGTGTGGACCTCAATGGAACAGTAACCCGAAAACTGTTATACTGAAATATGCGTTTTGTAAAATGAACGTAAAATATTTCAGATAAGGGTTGAAATTGACCATGTTTACATCGACTAAAAAAAGCGGGCAGACGTCATCACGGGCCTTATTCGCTGTCTTGTTTATTTTAATGCTGCTGAAGTTATCGCTTCTGCGGTATTTCTTTTTCAACGGACTGTCGGGTCTGGGGCTGTTAACGGATGCCCTTGCTGCGCTCACCATTGTGTGTGTGCTTGACCTCATTGTGCCGCTCAGCTGGAAACGCACGGTGTATGCGATATTTAACGTGTTCTTTTCGCTAATCCTGTTTGCAGCGACACTTTATAACGCACATTTCAGTTCGGTTCCTACCTATACCGCGCTTAGTGAGCTGGGGCAGGTTGCGCAGGTGAGAGGAAGTATAGGGCCGTTGGTTCGGCCGACACACTTTTTATTTTTTGCAGATATCATTCTTGCTGTGCCGATCTGGTGGATCAGACGCCGACGCATTAGACGCAGCAATGCATATCGCAGCAGTTATAGCGACAGCCATCTGACATTTGGCAGAAAACGCAGCAGCTATTGGGGCAAGCTTGGAGTTGCACTTACCGCGGCCTTCTGTATCATCTGCTCAGGCAGCTTTATCGTCAAAGGAGAAACGATTGACAACGAGCTGGTGCGAGCCGAAAATCTCGGTTTTCTGAACTACCAGGTATCCTCTGCTATTCTGACAAGCAAGGAAAATGAAGCCATCGCTAACGGTAACATTAACGAAACGATTGCCAAAATCAACGAACTGGTAAGCAAGTACCCATATCAGGATAAAGCAAAGAATGGTGCAGCCGTAAAAGCAAAATATTTCGGTCAGGCCAAAGGCAGTAATCTGATTGTGCTTCAGCTGGAGTCCTTTCAGAACTTTCCGATTAATGCTTCGCTGAATGGTCAGGCATTAACGCCAGTTTTAAACAATCTTGCGAAAGAAAGCTATTATTTTAATCATTTCTTCCAACAGATCGGGCAAGGCAATACATCGGATGCGGAGTTCATGTCGAACACATCGATCTATCCTACGGGGGTTGTGCCGATGTCAGCGGGGTATAGTGACCGTGATCTTCCTAGCTTGCCCAAGCTGCTTGCCAAGGAAGGGTATGAATCCGAGACGTTTCACGTAAACGACGTGACCTTCTGGAATCGTAACAAAATGTATCCTGCCCTTGGTTTTACACGTTACTTTGATAAACCAAGCTTCACCAATGACAAATTTAACGATTTTGGTCCATCGGACGAAGAGTTATATCGGGTTGGTGTGGAAAAAATGACTGCGCATCAGGCTGCGAGCCAGCCGTTCTATGCCCAGTTTATTACGGCCTCGAGCCATTCGCCGTTTACCGTGCCAGCAGACCGCGCGCGAATTGAAATTCCCGCGACGATTACCAATAAACTTCTGCATGATTATCTGCAAGCGATCAATTATACCGATTATGCGGTTGGTCAGCTCATTCAGGAATTGAAAGCAAATGGTTTGTGGGACAACACAACTCTTGTCCTATACGGAGATCACTTCGGCTTACCTGAAGAGGAGGAAATTACGCAACAGATTCAGGCTAATCTCAATATCCCGTATGACGGTAAAGTAAGCCGCTTCAACATTCCGCTGATGATTCACACTCCTAAGCAAACGAAGGGGCAAGTGATAGAGCAGCCGGGTGGTCAGCTGGATATCTTACCCACAGTAATGAACCTGATGGGCGTCTCGCTGAAGCAGGAAAACTTCACTGCATTCGGGCATGACCTGCTGAATATGGATCATAATGCATTTGGTATTCGTTATTACTTGCCAACAGGCTCTTTTGTCAACAATGACATCATGTTTATCCCTGGTGCAGGCTTTGATGACGGGACAGCTTACTCGCTTAAAACGTTTGAGCAGGTGACAGATCTGGAGCCATACCGTTCAGACTATGAACATGTGCTGAATCTGATGAAGCTCTCTGACGAGTATGTGAAGCTGCTGCCGAAACGAACACCATAAGGGAATGAACGGTAGGATCAACAAGCGAACGTTTCGAACGCTGCCAGCATGAACGCTGGCAGCGTTTTTTATGTTTTTAGCACAAAGGAATGCAGGTATTCTTTCATCGAAATGTTCGAACCTCTCTCTTTTTTTCAACGTGTAAGAAGAGCCATAACATTTGAAACTGTAATTTTTAATGTTACAATGAACAAGTAAGAAAGATAAAGACGACATACTTCACGAGCGAGAGGAATGAATATATATGAAATTGAGCGTATTGGAGCATGGACATATCAGTGAGGGGCGTCAGGTACAGGATGCCTTGCAGGAGGCTGTTACGTTGGCACGACATGCCGAGCAGCTGGGATATTCCCGGTTCTGGATGTCAGAGCATCACGGCGGCGGGGCATTGTCCTTCTCCAGCCCGGAGGTTATGATCGCACATGTGGCTGCTCATACGGAACGTATTCGGGTAGGCTCGGGAGGCGTGATGCTGCCGCATTACAGTGCGTATAAGGTAGCCGAGAATTTCCGTCTGCTGGAAGCCCTGCATCCGGGCCGGATTGATCTGGGCATTGGACGGGCGCCGGGAGGCATGCCGATTGCCAGTCGGGCGCTGAATGAAGGCAAAGCCTCCAATATACACCTTTTCCCGCAGCAGATTGCAGACCTTGGTGCTTATTTCCATGAGCAGTTACCCGAAGACCATCGGTTTGCTTCCCTTGTAGCCGGGCCTTCCGTTACCACCGTTCCCGAGGTATGGCTCCTCGGTTCCAGCTCGGAAGGGGCAAGAATTGCTGCGGCACAAGGTACAGCGTATGCTTTTGCCCAGTTTTTTGGAACTCCGGGTGGAGAGGAAGCGATGAAGCATTATCGCCGTCACTTCAAACCTTCGATTCTGAACGACAAGCCGCATAGTATGATTGCGGTATCGGCCTTCTGTGCAGAAACCGAAGAAGAGGCGGCCGAGCTGGCCCGCAGCAATGAACTGTTTTTCTTGCGCCTTGGGCGGGGACTGGAGCAGCGCTCGTTCCCTTCGCTGGAGACGGTGAAAAATTATCCATATACAGCGATGGAGCTGGAGCAGATTCGGCAGCGCCGTTCCTCCTCCATCATTGGTACACCGGATCAGGTGAAGGACAAAATTATCGCTATGGCTGAACGCCATGAAGCCGATGAAGTCATTATTGCATCGGCCATTCATTCGTTTGAAGCACGTCTGCGCTCGTTCAGCCTGATTGCAGAAGCGTTCGGGCTCAAGCAGGAGTAACCGGGTCAGAGCGGGAATGGTATATTAATGATAGAATGGAATGCTGCTTGTTTGTCCTGGGCAGATCGGCAGCATTCCCGTTTTTATTTTGTGGCTGCTTCTGAGAGAGAGGAGATTACCTTGCGCAGATGTGTTATAAGTGACATTCACGGCTGTTATGATGAATTTAATGCATTGCTTGAGCAGGCTGGTTATGATCCTTCGCAGGATGAGTTGATTTTACTGGGTGACTATGTGGATCGAGGTCCAAAGAGCAAGCAGGTCATTGAGCAGATTATGCAGCTGAGGCAGGAGCACGGAGTCGTTGTACTTAAAGGCAATCATGATGCCATGATGGTTAAGGCTCTGCAGCATGACGTGCAGGAGTATGATCTGCACTGGATTCGTAATGGAGGCTTGCAAACGCTGGCCAGTTATCTGCAGGTGTCTTACGACCCGGAACAGATGGATTGGCAGGCTTATGCTCAGGATAAAGAATGGATGCGCTCACATTACAGTGAACATCTGCATTTTCTGGACAAGCTTCCGCTGTCGTATGAAATCCCGGGTTACATTTTTGTACATGCCGGGATTAACCCGGATGAAGCCGATTGGAGAAGCCAGTCTGAACGGGATTTTATCTGGATTCGCGAACCTTTTTACACTAGGCCGACAAATCTTCAGGAAGTGGTTATCTTTGGACATACGCCTGTCATGAACCTGCATGATGAGCATGGAGTGTGGATGGACCCGCGAGGTGACAAAATAGGGATCGACGGCGGTTGTGCCTATGGCGCACAGTTAAATCTGCTGCAGATTGACGAAGAGGGCAGGATCGAGACGTTTTATGTGAAAAAAGGACAACAGGCTCCAAAGCCTGAAAATGAACTGTAAATATCATTGCACGAACCTGGATTAATGTGCTAATTTATAGTGTTGTACATGTTGTCGGTGTAATTTTTCAGGATACATACTATATTTGATGTGAGGGGAATGAAGCAAGCTTGGCTATCTATAATCTGGATCACTTGCAGCACCATATTTTACTCTGTAATGGCGGAACATGCATGCGTAATGAGGGAGAAGAGGTTACTCAGGCGGTGCGGGACGAAATCGCGAAACAGCAGGCTGGAGGATTTATTCATACAACGCGCACCAAATGTAATGGCCGTTGTGACGACGGGTGTGTGACGATCGTATATCCGCAGGGAGACTGGTATGGTAAAATGACGCCGGAATCAGGCCGGGAACTCGTGCAGGCTCTGTGCAATGGGGAGAAACTGGACAAACATCTGATTGCTAACGTAGCCAAAACCTCTGCTAACTAGAGCTGGCATGGTGCATTTTGATTATAAGGCCGCCCTTTGCATGACATGTAATTAATTCGCTGTAAAGGGATTGGAATTAAGACGTATAAGCGCTATAATCAGTAAGGTATGATTTAATATAGACTAGAATTGAACTTAAATTCGAATTGACGGAGGGCAATGAATATGGAAAAAGCATTAATTTTCGGCCACAAAAACCCGGATACAGACACGATCTGTTCAGCGATTGCTTATGCAGACCTGAAAAGCAAATTGGGACAGGACGTTGAAGCTGTTCGTCTGGGCGAAGTGAACGGTGAAACCCAATATGCGCTGGATCAATTCAAGGTTGCGGCACCACGTTTGATCAAAACAGCAGCGAACGAAGTAAACAAAGTCATTCTGGTGGACCACAACGAACGTCAGCAAAGCGTAAGTGATATTGAAGACGTAACGGTTGTTGAGGTTATCGACCATCACCGTATTGCGAATTTTGAGACAAGCCAGCCTTTGTATTTCCGTGCAGAGCCTGTAGGCTGTACGGCAACGATTCTGAATAAAATGTACAAAGAAAACGGCGTGGAAATCAGCGCGCCAATCGCGGGCCTGATGCTGTCGGCTATCATCTCCGATTCCTTGCTGTTCAAATCCCCGACTTGCACAGAGCAGGACGTTGCAGCGGCGCGTGAGCTGGCAGCTATTGCTGGTGTAGATGCAGACAGCTACGGTCTGGACATGCTGAAAGCCGGAGCGGACCTGAGCCAGAAAACAATTGCTGAATTGATCTCTCTGGATGCGAAGGAATTCGCTATGGGTACAGCTAAAGTTGAAATCGCGCAGGTGAATGCGGTTGACGTCAATGACGTGCTTGTAAAACAACCAGAGCTTCAAGCGGCCATTGAAGCGATCATCTCCAGCAAAGGACTTGACCTGTTCTTGTTTGTTGTAACAGATATCCTGAACAATGATTCTGTAGCCTTGGCTTACGGTGCATCTACCCAAGCAGTAGAGAAAGCATACAACGTAACACTGGCAGACAACAAAGCACTGCTGAAAGGTGTTGTATCCCGCAAATCGCAGATTGTACCTGTGCTGACGGAAGCGTTCAACACACTGTAATTCGAAGAAGCGGTATAATTGATAACAAGCAGCACAATAATGAAGCCTGCTCTGATCTTTCATGGATCAGGACAGGCTTTTCATGTCAGGGAGGAAACAACTATGGCTCAGATCATTAAAAATGAAAAAATCAAGGCAGCCGAGGTACAGCTCACGGGTCTGAATGGGGAAGATCTGGGGATCATGTCCACACGGGAGGCACTGGCGCTGGCTAAACAACATAAAGTAGATCTCGTATGCACGTCTCTGATGAGCAGCCCGCCGCCCTGCAAGCTAATTGGAGCCGGTGCGGCGCGTGAGGAAGCACAGCAGGCGAAGAAACAGGCGAGCAAATCACCGGACAAACGCAAAGTAAAGGAAATTCGGCTGCAGCTTCAGATGGAGGACCATGACCGTGATGTCAAGCAGTCACAGGCAGAGCGCATTCTGAAAAAGGGCGATTCCGTGAAGTTGGTTATTCAGGTTCATGGTGCGAAAGAAGGCGAAGCAGGCAAAGCCTGGGCTGAAGAGCTTTGCAAAGCACTTAAAGATGTTGGAAGCAAGACGACGGGTATTCAGGTCAGCGGAAAACAAGTGGTTGTGCAGCTTGATCCGGTTAGCTGAGGGTTACTCGATATAAACGGCGATTAAAACGCTAAACGCTTGTAAAAGGGCCCGAACTCGGGACACGCAAATACCGACGACCGCCTACTCTCACATATAGTTGACCTGGCAGCACGGGAGAAGAGGCATTTGGATTGTCAGCTGAGTTGTTTTTGGCATAGCGGGATAAATACAGAAAGTCGGGATAAATAACCATATCCATTAGATATGCAGATACCTGGCTGCCCGGAAAGCGGAACTGATTCAAGGTTTGAATAATCTGCTCACCGCTTGCAATGCCGATTCCATGTCCGTAATACCAGTTCTCCCGCAGCATAATCGTATTTTCACCCTGCCATTCAGGTGTTGCGGGAGATACGTCGGGATTTTTGAAATACAGCACATCTCCAGGCAGGGCCGATTCCTTGCCATTTTTTTCGATCAAACGAAGATCACTGTCATAATGCCAGTCAAACAGCAGCAGGTTGCGAAATAAGGAATTAAAGGCATCCTCACGTATGCTTCCAAGCACTCCTCCATACAGTACAATAACGGCAGCGGTTGCACACTCGAAGGCATATAAATGTCCGTTTTTCCATATATCCCGGATGCCGTCGGCAGGCGTTACATCGGGACGAAGTTCAAATCCTCCCTCGGCATTCCGGTTCCAGCAGGCAGGGTTGCAGCGCGAATTCTCAAATGATGCAAAGCTTACTCCGCTTCGATCCAGTCCTTTGGCTGCATCCACGAGAGATTCCCTTAAATCCCATTCAAAGTGCAGATGCTCCATCGATTGATATACATATCGTTCAGGCCGGTTCTGAAGCTGCTGTAACCACTGCCAAGCAAATGCAGACCATTCGGAGGGCGACAGTTGAACTGGTTGATTAGCAACAATAATCATGGGGCAATAACCTCCATTCTTAACTTGCTTTTGTGAATATGGCAGGAGTGAGGCTAATGTGAACATGTCGAGTGCTGCCAGAGATTTTTTACATCGATTTCGGTTTAATGTTCGTGGTAATTGGGGTACTACTCTTTTATAGATAAAGTTATGTTCAGATTGATCTGTTCATACGAATAACATTTCATCTTCTTATTAAAGGAGGATATGTAGTGTCGAACTCCATCACACAGAGTCGCTCTCTGTTCGAACAATTATATACACATGCGCCAATCGGCATTGCTGTCGCTTCTCACGTAAACGGATTGTGGGTGCAGCTAAATCCGGCTTTTTGCGAGATGATCGGATCGACGGAAGAGGAATTGCTGGATACCTCAATTGTACATATGATTTATGAAGAAGATCTCAGGTACGAGGAGTTTCGCAATAACTTCTGGAACATGACCAATCATGGACAGCCGATGTATGAGACGGAAGTACGTCTGAAACGGAAAGACGGTACACTGGTGTGGACTACAATCAGAGCCTGCATCGTTCGGGACGAGAAAAGCGGTGAACCGTTATATCTATTAGTACAAGCTGCGGACATCAGCAAGCAAAAGGAAGCGGAGCAAAGGCTGCTTGAACAGCGGAGAGAGCTGGAGGAGAGCAGTCGTATTTCACGTATTCTGGCCGAATCCTCCATGGATCTGATTGCGATTCATCAAGCAGATGCCGAGCGCACGTTTAAATATGTATCCGATGCCAGCAGAAGCATGCTTGGTTACGAACCGGAAGAAATGGTGGGACAGTCCGGCATGTTCTGCATATATCCTGATGATGTTCCAACCGTGCAGGCATACATCCGTGAACAGATGAAGGGACTCGCACCGGAGCGGTTCAGTTATCGGCTGCAGCACAAAAATGGTTCCATTGTATGGGCAGACACGCTGACCCATTATGTGTATGATGCATCCGGAGCGGTGCAGGAGATGGTTGCCGTTACACGTGATATTACCGAAAGCAAACAGCAGCAGCTGAGTTTACAGGAATATAAATCGTTATTTGATTGCAATCCGCTTGGGGTTGCATCTCTTGACAGGGAAGGAAACCTGCTGAAAGCAAACATCGGGCAAGAGCAATTGACCGGTCATACACGGGAAGAGCTGTTAAGCCGTCCTTTTGATCATCTCATCGATCCGGTGGATCTGGAGAAGACACGGTATCATTTTGAAGAGACGGTGAAAGGAACAGCGCAGAGCTACGAGATTGGTTTGATTCACAAAAATGGTCAGCGCATTGAAACCAGTGTTATTAACGTTCCGATTTTGCTGGAAGACAAAGTGGTTGGGGTGTATGGCATCACAAGTGATGTAACTGCAGCGAAGCGTTATGTAGAGGAAATCGAAAATTTAAGTTATGAGCGGGCTCTGATTCTCAATAGTATGTCTGAAGGTGTCATCGGGCTTGATCTGGATGGAAACGTGAACTTTGCCAATCCGGCGGCAGCGGAGATGATGCATATTTGTCCAAACGAGATGAACGGCCAGCCTTTGGAAAAGATGATGATTCAGATGCAGAGCGAGGGGATTCCTTTTCCAGGAAAAGGTACACCGATGCTTCAGGCCGTGCGTGAAGGAAGAGCGCTGCCGCGTACAGAATCGGTATTCTGGCGACAGGATGGGTCCAGCTTTCTTGCAGAATTTCAATTGAAACCTATTATGGATCAGGGGCAGACACGAGGGGCTGTACTCGTATTCCGGGATATGACGTCTGTCAAAGAAATTATAAGAGCCAAGGAAGCAGCCGAGCATGCCGATCGTGCGAAATCCGAATTTCTGGCTGTGATGAGTCACGAGCTGCGTACACCGCTAAACGGTATGATGGGCATGGCCCATTTGTTGATGGATACCGAGCTGGACGAGGAACAGCGAGGATTCGCCGAGATCATGATCGACAGCGGGGAATCGCTGTTATGTATCCTGAATGAAATATTGGACTTTAGCAAAATTGAAGCAGGTAAAATGGATCTGGACCATGGACCCGTGGATATTCGCGATACGCTGAACAGTGTAATTGAATTGTTTTCTGTCAAAACTGCGGAGAAAAATATTGACCTTCACAGTGAGATCACGGGTGAGATTCCTGAGCGTGTCTGTGGAGATGAGACGAGAATTCGTCAGATTCTGATTAATCTGGTCGGCAATGCCGTTAAATTTACCGAGCAAGGGAGCATCACGGTTAGCGTCGAGGCGGTTCATTCGCCAGAATACGGACCTGATCATCTCATGCTGTCGTTCAAGGTGAAGGATACGGGCATTGGCATTGCTCTGGACAAGCAGCACCAGTTATTCCAATCATTCTCGCAGCTGGACCCATCCATCAATCGCAAGTTCGGTGGAACAGGGCTGGGGCTTGCGATCAGCAAAAAACTGGTGGAGCTCATGGGCGGAGCTATCGGTGTTCAGAGTGAGATTGGCAAAGGAGCAGAGTTCCAGTTTACCCTTGTGCTGGAGAAGTGGAGAGACGTGGTGGTTACAGGTGCGGCAGCGGAAATTGCAGCAGGCAGTGCGGTGCTGGACCGCAGCCATCTCGCTCAAGGCATTCGCATATTGATTGCCGAGGATCAGGCCGTGAACAGTCATCTGCTGGAGGAGATGCTGCGTAAATTCGGCGGTGTATGTGATATTGTAGCTAACGGTGCCCAAGCTGTGGAATCGCTGGCAAAAAGGTCGTATGATCTGATCTTTATGGATATTCAAATGCCGGTTATGGACGGGATTGAAGCCACTTGCGAGATTAGAAAAAAACATCCTGAAATCCCGGTGATCGCTGCGATTACCGCCTTTGCAGAAGAACGTGACCGGGAGGCCTGTCTGCGATGCGGCATGCAGGATTTCATAAGCAAGCCGTTCCATTCAGCAGAGATCATTCGGGTACTCCAAACGTGGGTGCCATACATTCAGACCAAACTCATCAGATGATACCGATTGGACATGTTATAGTATGCCCTGAACTGATAAGTGCTTCAGACCCCAAAAAAACCTGTATCTCCAGCGGAGGTACAGGTTTTAAAGTTGGGAACAGCAGTAACGCTTGAATTATTCCGCAGTTCGAATCCACCGTGAAGTGTTTCGAAATGTGGTCAAGATCAAGACCATCCTCCGATTAAACCGGAGAGTGTTACACATTCATCATCTTCCAATTCTGCAATCAGCGTAAGCTCTTCTTCATCCAACGGATTCACCGAATATAATTCACGGCGTCCGTCCTCATGTTTGATAATAACGAGCTGGTTGCCGCCTTTTGTATGGAACTGGTACTTCACCCCGATACCAGGCAGGGCGCATTCCCGGATATTCATGAAACTTGTTCACCTCTTTAACTTTTGCTTGGCCAAAATGTTAACCGTTCACACAGTACGGATGTATTCTACTATCCATAACAGCGTTTGGCAAGTTACAAATTAGACGGGTTAGTTGCACTATGCATTACCCGTTATTGCTGCCTCGTTCGTCTGCGACGAATGAAGAACCAGATGAGCAGCGCCAGAATCAGCACCAGACCCGGAATGGCCACCAGCAGAATATTCCGGATATTCGGAATTTGTACGGTTAAATCCAGCGTATTCTTTTGCAGGGGGGAGATGTTCCAGATTAACGTTTTACCGCCATCCTGCACCTCGTCTGCGTTGGAATCGTCAGCTTTGATTGGTAGAGTCAGCTTGAAATCAAATTTCATATCTTTCAACAGCAGACGTTTGAGAAAGCCTGGAACTTTATTGATCTGTTCTTTAATATCGCCATCCGGCATGGATTCCATAAGGTCTGCATCGGCAGTAATATGCATTTTGGACGTGAAAAAGCCTGGAACCGTCGATTGTTCGATATGAATGCCTGTTGGCAGCTTGGAGGCATCAAAGCCGGTCATGTTGCTTTTTTCATAACGGGTAGTTGCTCTCAGCACGTTCTGATCACCCTGTTTGGTGACTTCAGCTTTGAAATTGTTTCGTTCCAGAGCTTCTGCCAGCAAAGGCATCGCATTCTCCTGTCCTATTTTGCCAAGAGCGGAGTCTGATACACTAAGGTCCAGCGCCAGATCGGCCGATCCATCCGTATTTACGGTAACATGGGCTTCTCCATTCGCACAGGCGGATAACAAAACAAGCATGAAGATTAACAACCAAGTAAATAATAATTGACGTATCGTATTGCGAGTTGACATGTGCTCCTGCCTTTCTGTTTATGTCCTATTGCGTAATATGCAAATTCGTCCAATCTAGAAATCTAGTATACAACGGATTGTTTACAGATGCGAATACCATGTATCCCTAGGCAAACCTTGCGGTAAGATAAGAGAAAATATAATTTTGCAGAGATAATATTCTTAAAGTGACATATGAGGTTGACTAAAATTAAAGATTTCGTATTTTTGTCAATGTTCCGTCAATTCAAACAGTGGTTCCGCGTGTAAACTGGTATAGAGATGAATATACGGGCAGGGGGGTTACATTCATGACTTATATTATTATTCTGGCTGCTGTTATGGTTGTGGGCATGATCGGAATGGGATGGTTCTATCAGATCGTTGATAAGGACCAGCATTAATTCGGCGTACTGTGGGCTTCGGCCATATTTGGACAAAGACAAGCCTGTAAGCTGGCTTCGCTGATGCGAGGCTGGCTTATTTGTGTTTTAGATCGCTTATCGATGAAAATACCTCACGCCATGATGTGAGCGCTTTGCTTTTTTATATAAAAACATTTGACCGATGGACAAATATTTTTCGTAAAGTTGGGATTTTTAGGCTTCTCTTTTGTATAATAGGGGATAAGCTTCTTCTCGGGTTTCTCCCGAAATTTGCCAAACAGGAAAGGGTGTACATAAATGAAGTTTAGTGAATACACGTATACACGTCCCGATCTGGAACATATCAAAACCTCTTTCGGTGAGCTGCTGAAGGGATTTGAAGCAGCGGCTACGGTGGAAGAACAAACTGAATTCATGGACAAGATCAATGCGATGCGCAGTGATTTTGAAACCCAGGCACAACTGGTCTACATCCGCCATTCTATTGATACGAACGATGAGTTCTATAAAGCAGAGAATGAGTTTCTGGATGAAAATCAGCCGGTGGTGCAGGAGTACATTACTGATTTTTACCGTGCACTCGTAAACTCCAAGTTTCGTGCGGCACTGGAAGAGAAGCTGGGCTCACAGCTGTTCCAGCTGGCAGAGCTTTCGCTGAAAACATTCAGCCCGGAAGTGATTGAGGAACTGCAAAAGGAAAACAAACTTTCTACTGAATATAACCAGCTGATTGCTTCAGCCAAAATTCCGTTTGAAGGCGAAGAGCGTACACTGCCACAGCTGCATCCATTTGAATTGTCAACAGACCGCGCTATGCGGGAACGTGCTTCCGCCGCTCGATATGCTTTCATGGCTGAGCATGAAGCTGAATTTGACCGCATCTATGATGAACTGGTCAAGGTGCGCACACAGATTGCGAAGAAGCTCGGATATGCAAGCTATGTGGAGCTGGGTTATGACCGTATGAATCGTACGGATTATAATGCGGAGATGGTAGCTAATTTCCGTGCACAGGTTCGCGATTATATCGTGCCCGTAGCCACTAAGCTCAGAGAACGTCAGCGCAGCCGGATCGATGTAGACACGCTCTATTTTTACGATCAAGGCTTCAGCTTCAAGACGGGCAACCCAACACCGAAAGGTGATGCAGACTGGATTGTGGAGAACGGCAAAAAGATGTATGCCGAGCTGTCCCCGGAAACCGATGTGTTCTTCCAGATGATGACGGATAATGAACTGATGGATCTGGTCAGCAAAAAAGGTAAACAGGGCGGGGGATACTGTACCTTCCTGAACGATTATAAAGTTCCGTTTATTTTCTCCAACTTCAACGGCACGTCGGGTGATATTGATGTGTTGACACATGAAGCGGGACATGCGTTCCAAGTGTACCAAAGCCGTAACTTTGCTGTGCCGGAATATAACTGGCCGACGTATGAATCTGCCGAGATTCATTCGATGAGCATGGAATTTTTCACCTGGCCGTGGATGGAGCTGTTCTTCAAGGAAGACACGGACAAGTACAAGTTTGATCATCTCTCCTCTGCACTGCTGTTTATTCCGTACGGCGTAGCTGTAGATGAATTCCAGCACTTTGTGTATGCGAATCCGGATGCTACGCCAACAGAGCGTAAGCAGGCATGGCGCAATATCGAGAAAATTTATCTGCCGCATATCAACTACAAGGATAATACGTATCTGGAGCAAGGTGGATTCTGGCATAAGCAAGGGCACATTTTCTCATCACCATTTTATTATATCGACTACACGCTGGCGCAAATCTGTGCATTCCAGTTCTGGAAACGCAGCAATGAGGATATGAAATCGGCATGGGCGGATTATCTGACATTGTGTAAGGCCGGCGGCAGTCTGTCCTTCACCGGACTGGTCGAGCTGGCTGGATTAAACTCACCATTTGAGGATGGCTGTGTATCCTCCGTCATCGGTGACATTGAGGCATGGCTTGATGGTGTGAACGACAAGGCGCTATAGTTATGTTAAGGAGGCGGCTAACGATCCCCACAGAGCTTATTTCGCCGTTTTGAAGTGATTTTGTGATCTAACGATTCGTAGTAACGTTATTTACGGGTTTTTGCCCGTTTCGTCCTGTTTTTATCTCAAAATAGGCGAAATAGCGTCGCTGGGAATCGTTAGATTTTTTTTATGCGTAAATGAGTGGAAATAAGGCTTCTGGAGATCGTTAGACCTTCTACCTCGATCTTCGTACTTCGTTCAGGCGGCTTGCACCCTCGGGTGTCCAGGTCGCTTTTTTCTGTATAAAGGAAGAATGTAACATTTATCAGTTGATTGTGATTTAATTCACTATGACTGCAAACGGATTCAGTTACAATAAAAATAGTAAATCAGGTTGCAGGAGGCTGATTCAGATGGCAACACATGCATATTATGTCCCACCCGTGAATTTAATGGGAATAGGCTGTTTGCAGGATGCAGCTCCATTGATTGAACAGATGGCTATACGCAAGGCGCTGGTGGTTACGGATCACACACTGGTCACATCCGGTGTAGCCGAGCGTGTAATGTCTATGCTGCGGACCGCAGGGGTAGACTACGTCGTATATGATGAGGTACAGCCCAATCCAACATGTCATCAGGTGCATGAAGGATTACACATTTTCCAGAAACATGGCTGTGACGCCATTATATCGATAGGCGGAGGTTCACCGCAGGATGCGGCTAAAGCGATAGGCATCGTTGCTGCGAATGGTGGACACATCCGTGAATATGAAGGATTGCATCAATCAAAATATAAATCTGTACCGCTTGTAGCTATAAACACAACAGCAGGCACTTCAAGCGAGGTTACGATGAATTATGTCATTACAGATGAGGAGCGAAAAGTGAAAATGGTAATGGTGGATAGGAACTGTCTTGTTGATCTGTCGGTAAATGATCCCGAGCTTATGCTGAATAAACCTGCCAGTCTGACCGCGGCAACCGGGATGGATGCGTTAACCCATGCGGTAGAAGCCATGGTATCCCCTGGTGGTTTTACGGTAACGAGTGCAACAGCTGCGGCGGCGGTGAAGTTAATCTTTGAATATTTGCCACGCGCGGTGAAGGATGGCACGGATCTGGAAGCCAGGGAGTATATGACCTATGCGTGTTTCCTGGGAGGTATTGCTTTTAACAATGCAGGCTTGGGTTACGTTCATGCTATGGCGCATCAATTAGGCGGTGTATACGATCTGCCACATGGCGTATGCAACGCGATGCTGCTGCCTTATGTAGAAGAGTTGAATGCAAAGCATGTGCCGGACAAATTCCGTCATATTGCCAAGGCGATTGGATTGGATGTGAAGGAACACACGGATGAGGAATGTGCCGACTATGTGATTACAGCGATTCGCGAGCTCGCGAGAGAAGTAGGTATTCCTGAAAAATTGTCTGAGCTCGGCGTGCATAACCCTGATGTGGAGCTGCTGGCGAGCAATGCGATGAAGGATGCCTGCGCACCAGGCAATCCGTACCAGCCATCCAAGGATGAAGTCATAGACTTGTTCCGCAAAATAATCTAATCACGCTGTTATTCATTTATTTGAATCGTGCTTTCATTGAAGTCGCCAGCCTTGGCGGCTTTTTTGACCTGATCGGGTTTACGATAACATAATTCGAAGTGAAGCCTGTATGATAAAAAAGTTAACGTAAGCTGCATTCCATATTATGATAGAGGTTCGAAGGAAATCATTGTGGGATGGAGGCTGTTATGAAACAGGATTTGTTACATCTAAAAGCACCAGGCAACTGGATGAATGACCCGAACGGCTTTATATTTTATCGCGGTGAATATCACCTGTTCTATCAATACTTTCCGTATGGTTTGCATTGGGGTACGATGCATTGGGGGCATGCGACCAGCCCGGATCTGGTTCATTGGACGCATCATAAGATCGCTTTGTTTCCCAGCAAAGGGTATGATCGGAACGGTTGCTTCTCGGGCACAGCGTTAGATGTGCAGGGGAAGCTGGTTTTATTTTATACAGCCGTCAGGTATGAAGTCTTCAATGAAGAGAACGTTCATGTTATCGTAAATGATCAATTCGAGTCCAGTCAGGCTTTGATTCTCTCGGAGGATGGGTATACGTTTGACAATCTGGCTTCGAAGAAACAGATTATTCCGCCAATAACGGATGCCGCATTGGGGGACCGCACACACACGCGTGATCCGAAAGTATGGAAGTTCCGGGACCAGTATTACTTGATAATGGGCACGAAGACAGCGGATAAGCAGGGAAAGCTGCTGTTTTATACAAGCAAGGACTTGATAAACTGGTCGATCGTTAATACCTACACCAAGCCAGGCTTAGGGTACATGTGGGAATGCCCGGATGTTTTCAATCTGACGGATCGGATAAGTGGGGAACAGCGAAATGTGCTGCTGATGTCGCCAGAGGGTATTCAACCGGGGTTGTTATACCATAGTCATGCGATGTGCAGTCTGGTTTCCTTTCAGGAGGAAAGCTGTGATATCGTAATTCCAGACCAGCTACATATGGTAGATTACGGTCAGGATTTGTATGCCCCGCAGACTAATCTGGATGAGGCAGGACGCCGAGTCATGGTGGCCTGGATGCGAATGCCAGAGCCTGTAGAGAAGCCGGGAGAAGAGTCGTGGATTGGCATGATGGCACTACCGCGTGTCATCGAGGTGGAGCAGGAGCATATTTATTTCCGTGTGCATCCTGAGGTGCAGCAATATTTCCAAAGAAATATCTCCTTGGAGCAGCTCGATTATGCTCAGCCATTCCAACTGAGAACTGTACTTCAAGAGCATCACGTTCTGGATATTGGCGGTTATCGCATATGGCTGGAGGATGGCAAATTGCGTACGGATCGTTCGGACGTATTCCGGGGTCTTCAGCAGTACAATCTTCACTTTCAAACGCCTGAATGGCATGGAGAGTGGCAGCTTGATATTTTTGTGGACCCCAACTTGATCGAGATTTTTGTGAATCAGGGGCAGTATGTGCTGAGCAATGTTGTATATGATCTGAAGGCGTATGTACGTTATGATGGCGAATTGGAATGTAAAATAGGCGAGGTTTGAGCCGGAGAAATCCGGCTTTTTTGACGTGCAGCAATCTGGCAAGACAGCAGATATATTTTTACCAGAATATTACCAAAAGGATTTTAATTCATGTTTAGCGAATACATTAAAATAACAGCGGCCGGGCCAGAAAAAGGTAGAAAAATGCTTGTTCTCCAGCCTGGACAGCACAATTTTTTCTAACGCCGCAGTTACAGCACGTTTCCTCGATTACATTCCTGTTTAATGGGTATTAGGACTATTTTTCGATACCTGTCTGTGTAACATCTTCAACGCAAGTAAAGTCGTATTCTACATTGAGCAACGTTTTCCGAATGATCAGCACAAACATCACCAACATCAACATCTTCGTTATCTCAAACAAAGACTTCCCGTTACATAGGAGCGATGTCTTGTTTTTGTTACACATCTGTACAGCACGCTCCTAATCATAACAGCCGTGTTATCACAACTGAATATTACGATTATGGGCTCTGAAATGAATCAGAATGAATGCATGTGGAGGAGGCTGTAATGATGGCAAAAAAAGAGGTTGTCGCAATGCTTCTGGCCGGAGGGCAGGGCAAACGGTTGAAAGGGTTGACAAAATCACTCGCGAAACCCGCGGTTTATTTTGGAGGAACGTACCGTATTATTGATTTTCCCCTGAGCAACTGCTCGAATTCGGGAATTGACACGGTGGGGGTTCTGACGCAGTATGAACCGCTCGTGCTGCATTCCTATATTGGGATTGGCAGTGACTGGGACCTGGACCGCAAAAATGGCGGGGTCTTCGTGCTTCCTCCCCATGAACGGGAGGATGGAAGCAATTGGTACCGGGGCACGGCAGATGCGATTTATCGCAACCTGAACTTCATTGAACAATTTGATCCCGAGCATGTGCTGATTCTATCTGGCGATCATATTTATAAGATGGACTACGACAAGATGCTTCAGTATCACAAGGAAAAAAATGCCGACTGCACCATTTCAGTTATTGATGTACCGCTGGAGGAAGCAAGCCGTTTTGGCATTTTGAATACCAATGAAGACTACAGTATCTATGAATTCGAGGAAAAACCTTCTCAGCCTCGAAGCACCCTTGCTTCTATGGGCATTTATCTCTTCAAATGGGATGTGCTGAAACGCTTCCTGATCCAGGATGAACAGCAGCCGTCCACCTCCTATGACTTTGGTAAAGATATCATTCCTTTGCTGCTTGAAAATGACAAATCATTATTCGCCTATCCGTTTGAAGGCTACTGGAAAGACGTTGGAACGATTCGCAGTCTGTGGGAATCCAATATGGACCTGCTGGATGAGGAAACGCCGCTGAATCTGAATGATCCGAACTGGCGTATTTTTACCCGCAACCCGAATCAGCCTGCTCAATATATATCACCTGCCGCCAAGGTGCGTAACTGCATTATCAGCGAGGGCAGCATTGTGCACGGAGAGGTGAGGCATTCTGTCCTGTTCTATGGCACCGAGGTGGGAGAGAATAGTGCCGTTATTGATTCAGTAGTTATGCCGAGAGTTCGCATTGGCCGGAATGTATCCATCCACAAAGCGATTATTTCCGAAGGGTTAGTGATACCTGACGGTACCCGCATTGCGCCTGCACCTGGAGACGAGAGTGATATTCTGCTGGTGGATCAGGAGGAGCTGGAGCGTCAGCTGCGCCAAGGCATTACACCCTGATCCGTTGATGAGAGCAATGTGTGGATACAAGACGTTGTATTTTACCAATTTGTTTCAAAAAGGACGGTGCGCGCGATGAAATCATTGATCGGAGTTATTAACCTGGACCATGAACTTGAAGAGTTGAAGGAATTGACGTATTTTCGCTGCGGAGCTGCGGTGCCTTATGCGGGGCGTTATCGTCTGATTGATTTTGTCTTGTCCAACATGATGAATGCGGGTATTGAGAGCATTGGTGTGTTTGTCCGCCGTAAATATCGTTCGCTGATGGACCATCTGGGAGATGGCAAGCCGTGGGACCTGGACCGCAAGCACGGCGGCATGTTTATTCTTCCCCCGGATTGGAACGATCCGACCGATACTTCGCAGGGAGATCTGCAGCATTTTCATAATAATCTGGATTTTTTCCACAGAGGTGCCGGGCAGTACGTCGTTCACGCGGGCAGCCGGCATGTGACTAAAGCCGATCTTCAGGATGTCTATCAGCATCATATCCGTTCGGGAGCGGACGTAACACTCGTTTGCAAAAAAGTAGACCAGCTGCTGCCTGAGCATGAAGCCTGCATCAAAGTCGATCACGATGAAGACGGCAATGTGGTGGACATTCACCAATGTGCGGACCATACGAATATATATACGGAGATTTTTATTATGGAAAAAGGGCTGTTCCTCAAGCAGGTGCAGCGCTGCATTGAGCATGGTGAGACACATTTCTTCCGTGACGCGATTCAGAAAAATCCGAGCGGTCTGAAGATCGCGGCTTATGCCTACGAAGGATATCATGCCGTTATTAATTCCATCGACAGCTACTATCGCAACAGTATGGACCTGCTGAATACAGGGCAGTACGACCAGCTGTTCAAGGAAGATCCGGTGCAAACCAAGATCAAATATGAAGCTCCTGCCAAATATCTGGAGTCGGCTGATGTGAAACACTCTTTGCTTGCCAACGGCTGCATCGTAGGCGGCGAGGTAGAGGACAGCATCCTGTTCCGGGGTGTGCATGTTGCCAAAGGAGCGAGGATCAAGGGCTCGATCATTATGCAGAAATGTTACATCGGCGAGGGCACTGTGCTGGAAAACGTCATTCTGGATAAAGATGTGAAGCTGACGGGCGGGCAGACGTTAATCGGTGACCCGTCGAAGCCGTATATTTTGGCAAAAAGCACTATTATATAAAACAAAACCTTATCCGATATCATCTATAACTATATATAAAAATAAAATCCTGCGGGTAAATTTTCAGGTTCTTGCCTTTTTGAACGCATGAAGCCACCGTTAAAGTTGCTATGTTGGTGCAGACGCAGTGGAGGGAACGAAATCGATTCTGAAGAAGCGAAGCGCTCGCCTTTGTCTCTCCATTTCAACCGTTTAAAAGGTAATTTAAGAAATGGAGAGACAACAGCGATCGAAAGAACGATTCGTGACCGAAACGGGTGCTCGGCGCCAACGTCCAGCATTTTAAAGCTGCCGCCTCATGTCTGATAAACAAGCCATGAACCGCTCTAAACTCGCAGGATTTCACCGGGAGGAACCTACTTTTGTTTGACAACAAGGAAACGTTCAAGTCGATCTTTCAACGGAATCTCGTCAGCAAACTGGGCAAACCGATTGAAGAAGCTACGAAGGAAGACGTGTACCACGTGCTTGGCAGCATGATTCGCGAATATGCAGGCCAGGACTGGGCAGCCTCGAATCAGGGATTCAAGAAACGTCAGGATAAACAGGTGTATTACTTCTCGCTGGAATTTCTGATTGGACGTCTGCTCGGCAACAATCTGCTAAACGTGAATGAACTGGAGCTGGTCCGTGACAGTCTGGCTGAGCTGGGCTTTTCACTGGAATGTATTGAGGAGCAGGAGTCGGATGCAGGTTTGGGTAACGGTGGTCTTGGGCGACTCGCAGCCTGTTTTCTTGATTCCCTGGCCTCACTTGGTTATGCGGGACATGGATGCGGTATCCGGTACAAATACGGGTTATTTGAGCAGAAAATTATTAATGGCAACCAGGTAGAGCTGCCGGATAACTGGCTGGAAAAGGGCAATGAGTGGGAAGTCCGGCGTGCAGACAAGAAGGTAGAGGTGCAGTTCTGGGGCCGGGTCGAGACTTATGAACAGGATGGACGGTACCATTTTGTAACGAAGGATGCCGAATCGGTCATTGCTGTGCCTTACGATGTGCCTGTCATCGGTTATGGTCATCCTCATGTCAACACATTACGCCTCTGGAGCGCTGAACCGAAGCGTGAAACCTCGATGGATACACCGTCGAATTATTATGGATATCTCGATTACAGCCGTTCGGTAGAATCTATCTCCGAATTTTTGTACCCGGATGATTCCCAGTATGAAGGCAAGCTGCTGCGTTTGAAGCAGCAATATTTTATGTGCTCGGCTGGTGTGCAGAGTGCACTTCGTACATTTAACAAGCTGGGGCTGCCTTACGACCGTCTGCCAGACAAAGCGGCGTTTCATATCAATGACACCCATCCGACACTGGTCATTCCTGAACTGATGCGGATTCTGATGGACGAGAAGGGTTATGGCTGGGATGAGGCATGGGATATTACCACACGAACCGTGTCTTATACAAATCATACAACGCTTAGTGAGGCGCTGGAAAAATGGCCTGTGTCCATGGTCAGCAAGCTGCTTCCACGGATTTATATGATTATTGAAGAGATCAATAAACGCTTCTGCGGCATGCTGCTGGATCGCTATCCAGGCGATTCGGATCGGGTTGAGCATATGGCAATTATTGCGAATGATCAGGTTCGCATGGCTCACCTCGCCATCGTGGGCAGTCATAGCGTGAACGGTGTAGCCGCACTGCACACGGAAATTCTGAAGGAGCGCGAGATGGCGCCTTTTTACGCCTTGTACCCGGAGCGCTTTAACAACAAAACCAATGGCATTACACACCGCCGCTGGTTAATGCATGCCAATCCGAAGCTGGCGAGTCTCATTACAGAAACGATCGGCAATGAATGGGTTACCGAGCCGGGCAGACTGGAGCAGCTGGCAGGTTTTGCGAATCAGGCCTCCTTCCAGGAGCAGTTCCGTGCGATCAAACGTGATAATAAAAATCGTCTGGCGGCATACATTCTCGATCATACCGGAACGACCGTTGACCCGGATTCGGTGTTTGACGTACAGGTAAAAAGGCTGCATGGATACAAAAGACAGCTGCTGAACATTTTGCATGTGATGCATCTGTATAACAAGCTGAAGCGAGACGCTTCGTTTGATATGGTGCCGCGAACCTTTATCTTTGGAGCCAAGGCAGCGCCGAGTTATTATTTTGTCAAAAAAATTATCAAGCTGATTAACACGGTGGCGGATACGGTGAACCGCGATGCAGCGGTGAATGATCGATTAAAGGTCTTTTTCCTCGAAAATTATTCCGTTTCACTGGCCGAGAAGATTATTCCGGCGGCTGATGTGAGTGAACAGATCTCGACGGCGGGCAAGGAAGCGTCGGGTACAGGCAACATGAAGTTCATGATGAACGGTGCGTTAACGATCGGCACGATGGATGGCGCGAATGTAGAGATGGCAGAGCAGGTGGGCGAAGAAAATATGTTCATCTATGGTCTGCGCGCGGATGAAGTGCTGGAGTATTATCGCACGGGCAGCTATCGGCCAAGCGAGATTGTCGAGCAGGATGAGCGCATCCGTGAGGTCGTGGAGCAGCTGGTGCACCCGGGCGCATTCTGTTATCGGGATGGGGAGTTCTGGGATATTTATGATTCGCTGCTTGCCCATGGGGATGAATATTTTGTGCTGCGTGATTTTGCAGCCTATGCGGATGCACATGCCGCCATTGATCTGGCCTACCGGGATGTTCCGGGCTGGACCCGCAAGGCCGTGTTAAATACAGCACATTCAGGCATTTTCTCCAGTGACCGCACGATTAGCGAGTATGCTACAGACATATGGGGCATTCAGCCAGTGTCGGGGTATTGGAAAGGTTAGCAGTAAAAGTTTCAAAGGAATCTGTTCTCTCTTGTTCAATGTTTGCCTCCTGTGGTTAGCCAAGTCTGCCGCAGGATGCAGCGGCGGACAAGGGATTTTTTGCTATGTTTATAGAGAATGTGATAAGGTCCCTGCGACTTGCTCTGGTCATCATTTGAACAATCCAAGAGTCGCCCCCATACAGGGAGCAAGTTCGCATTCAGCATCAAAAAAAGCTCGGGTACTCCAGTCATACTAAGTGAAGGAACAGACCAGTAAAGTACATATTCTATTTAGGAACAGGAGAGGTAAATGTTATGGATCATTACTCACGTATTCAGCTTGCCATTGAACATCTGGAAGCACATCTGCATGAACCTTTTAATATGAAGGAGGCTGCTGCAGTAACGAGCTTTTCGGCTTTTCATTTTCAGCGACTGTTTCAGGCGATTACCGGTTTTACTGTGCTGGAATATGTGCGCAAACGCAGGTTAACAGAGGCGGCTTCTGCGCTGCGGCATACGGCGATGGGGGTGCTGGAGATTGCTTTGAATCATGGGTATCAGTCTCAGGAAGCTTTTACCCGGGCATTTGATGCTCACTTTGGAACGACACCCGCCCGTTTTCGAAAATCGGAAGAACTTGCTGCCGATGGACAGATGCAGTGCAGCATCGATTTTAACGAATTCCGTTCACAGCTCGGCACTGCGTTCCATATGAACCCGCCACGTCTAGTTACATTGGAGCCAATCCGCATCACAGGTTACGAATATCAGACACATCTGAACGGTGAGCAGCATTACGGAGAAATTCCCGGATTCTATCATGAGTTTGGTCGTGAGCAAAGGTTCATGAGCATTCCTGATCGGCTTCGCCCGGATATGGCGTACGGGGTTGCGACTCATTTTCAGGAGGATGGCGCATTTTCGTTTATTGTAGGGGAGGAGAGCGGTGGAAGGAAGGAATCTCTGGAATCTTTCCCTCTTGAACCCGGATATACCAGCCTGGAGATTCCGGGCGGCTTGTATGCCGAGTTTATTACCGAAGGCGCCGAGCAGGACGTGCGCAGAATGATCTATGGCAGCTGGCTGCCTGCATCCAAATACGAGCGCCGCGAAGGGCCGGATTTTGAAGTGACGGATGTGTGGAAATCAACACCGGAGCGGCTGGATATGAAGATATATATTCCGTTAAAATAGATGTTCCGGGAGTTAAGATTCGAAGCGGATCGCTTGATGCGATCAGGTTTCGGGTCTTTTTTGCGTATGAACCGAGTTCGGGTGTTTACAAGGGTTTCTTTTCGGATAAAACATAGTAACGGGTGAATTACTTCACAAGAGACGAAAGCGAGGTGGGCATTATCGTTTGGTGGAAGGAAAGTGTGGTATATCAGATTTACCCGAGCAGCTTCAAGGATACTGACGGCGATGGTTACGGCGATTTACAGGGAATCTGTGAGAAGCTGGATTATCTGGAGAAGCTCGGGGTGGATGTAATCTGGATTTGTCCGATATACGATTCACCAGGTCATGATAACGGTTACGATATCCGTGATTATTATGCTATTTTACGAAAATACGGCACGATGGAAGATTTCGATCGTCTGCTTGCCGAGGCACATCGGCGCGGGCTCAAAATTATGATGGATCTTGTGCTTAATCACACGTCGGATGAACATGCCTGGTTTGCCGAATCTCGTTCCTCGAAAACCAACGCGAGGCGTGACTATTACATCTGGCGTTCAGGTAAAAACGGACAGGTGCCAAACAACTGGGAGTCTTATTTTGGAGGCTCGGTGTGGAAGCATGACCCGGAAACCAATGAATATTATCTGCATCTGTACTCGGAGCATCAGCCCGATCTGAACTGGAACAACCCGGAGATGGCGGAAGAGATGTACGAGATGGTGCATTGGTGGCTGGAAAAAGGGGTGGACGGCTTCCGCTTCGATGCAGTGGCTCATATCGCCAAGGCAGATGGTTTGCCAAGTGCCCACAACCCGAACAATCTGCCTGTGGTGCAGGCGTATGAGCTGTTTTCCAATCTGGAGCAAGTGCACTCCATCCTGCGCAAGCTGAACAACATGATTCTCAAGCCGTATGGCCCGATGACAGTAGGAGAAACCTCGGGGCTTGGACCTGAGCAGGCTTTGGCTTATGTGGGTACAGATCGGGATGAGTTAAATATGGTGTTTCAGTTCGAGCATATGTTCATTGATGCCCGTTCTTCCGGCATTGGCAAATGGAATTACAAGCCGTGGAAGCTGACCGAGTTAAAAGAAATTATGAGTCGTTGGCAGACGGTACTCCATGGCCGGGGCTGGAATGCCAATTATATGGGCAATCATGATCAGCCGCGCCCGGTGTCGCGTTTTGGAGATGATGGAAAATACAGAGTACGCTCGGCTCAGATGCTGGCAACATGGATGTTAACCCTGGAAGGCACACCATACATCTATCAGGGGGAAGAGATTGGCATGACCAATGTGGCTTTCCCGGATATCGAGCAGTACCGGGATATCGAAACGAAAAATTATTACAATCACTATATCGGGCAAGGGAAATCCAAACATGAAGTCATGGAGGCCATCTGGCTGAAAAGTCGGGACAATGCCCGTACACCCATGCAGTGGGATGACTCGAAACACGCAGGTTTTACGACAGGCGAGCCGTGGATCGAAGTAAACGGCAATTATGCCGGGATCAATGTCGCGGAAGCGGAAAGTGATCCGCATTCCATTTTGCATTATTACCGCAAATTGATTGCACTGCGCAAACAGCATCATGTTCTGATTTATGGAGCCTACGAATTGCTGCTGCCTGATCACCCGGAGATTTATGCGTATACGCGTACTCTGGAGGAGGAAGAGTGGCTGATTGTGATGAACTTTAGTGCTAACGAGCCCGAAATGGCCTGGCCGGAGGGCTGGAATGCAGAAGAGGCCAAATGTATGATGTGTAACGTCAGCAGGCGTTATTCGACCGACGAAGGAGCTATGTTGCTGCAGCCATATGAAGCGAGGGTGTACTGTAAGAAGCGTAAGGGCGGCGAGTAAGCAACTTGCAAGCAGTGTATAAATATCGTGTGTAAGTATCCAGATCGCAGGTTATTCTGACAACATGGCAGTATACAGAAAGAACCATAACATATGCGTTACAAGATTGGATGCGTTCAAACCGTTTCATCTTACATGTATATAAGTATGTTATTGTGTGTGGTTGGCTGTCGTACGTAACAAAGATGACAGTTTTGCACTCGCAGTGTGTACTGAATTATAATTAATTTAAAAATATATTCGAATATAAGTTGAAATTTTTGTTCAAACGGATACGGAGAGGACAGATAAAATCTGGAAAAGCGGAGCTTAAAGCTTTCTGAAAGAAAGCTACATCGGAAGCATGCGCTTCGCCTTTATCACCGGATTTTTCCCTTTAGAAAAGGGAATCCAAAAAATCTGGGGATAACCGCTACTCTTCAGGTTATTCTGTCATCGAAGTAGAAGCTGTGAACAACGTTAATTCAACTTATATAGATGTCAGGAGGAACCTGAATTGTTGAACATTACGTATCACGGACACTCCAGTGTGCAGCTGGGCACAGAAGAAAAGTCGCTCATTATTGATCCTTTCCTGCGTGGTAATGAGCTTGCGGTGGTTAAACCGGAAGATATCAAGACAGATGTGGTGCTGTTAACCCATGCACATATGGATCACATTCTGGATGCTGAACCGATTGCCAAAGCCAATGATGCCAAAGTGGTGGCGATTGTGGAATTAGCTACATATATGTCGTGGAAAGGGCTGGATACCATTGGCATGAATATGGGCGGCACGGTCGATCTTGACTTTGCCAAAGCAAAAATGATCCAGGCCTTCCATACATCCGGCATTGTGCTGGAAGAGGAGCAGCGGATTATGTATGCGGGATTACCTGCCGGATTTATTATTGATATTGATGGCAAAACGGTGCTGCATGCCGGAGATACAAGTCTCTTCGGTGATATGAAAATGATCGGGGACCGTCACAACATTGATGTTGCTTTTCTGCCGATTGGCGGGCATTATACGATGGGACCCGAGGATGCACTGCAGGCGGCAGAATGGTTTAATGCCAAGCTGACTATTCCTGTTCACTATGACACCTTCCCTGCCATTCGTCAGGACGCAGAGCAATTTGTGCAGCAGCTCGCTGCCAGAGGGCTCGAGGGGCGTGTGATGGCACCAGGGGACTCCATTTCTTTGTAAGAAGGAAGCCGATTTGAGGCTAGTTTCATAATCATAAAATTATAAAAGGCGAATGATGCGTCAAGAAAGATGATGCGTCATTCGCTTTTTTTTGTGCTTAGCACTCAATTTTGAGGGTGATTCTTGGTCATCATCACAAAATGAACGAAATGACATTGTAGCTTGGAAGACGGTAATGATATAAAAAGTTACACGGAAACCAACCGGAGATCCGAAACGATTGCAAACGGGGGAGCGCTCATGACATTTGTGAAATCTTTATTTTTTCAGATCATTGCAGCAGTAATAATCGGTATTGGAGTAGGTATTCTGTGGCCCGATCTGGGAAGTCTTTTGCAACCCTTGGGTACAGGCTTTATCAAATTAATCAAGATGCTGATTGCACCGTTAATTTTTATGGTCATCGTTACAGGTATCGCCAAAATGGGCGATCTGAAGTCTGTTGGTCGAATCGGGCTTAAAGCGATTCTATGGTTCGAGCTTGCCACAACGGTTGCACTTGTGCTTGGTTTATGCACAGCCAACCTGCTTCGTCCGGGGGCGGGAATGAATGTAGATCCGGCCACCATTGACGCCAGCGGAATTGAAGCCAAAACGAAGGGGTCTGAGCTTCCGCATACGGTTGATTTTATTATGAACATTATTCCAACAAGTGTCGTGGATGCCTTTGCCCAGAATGCTCTGCTTCAAGTGCTGCTTGTTGCCTGTATGTTCGGGGTTGCCTTGGCAGCCACAGAGAGTAAGGCCAAAGAGAATGTATTGAACCTGGTAGAGCAGCTGCTTGGGATCGTGTTCCGGATGATCGGTTACATTATGAAGCTGGCCCCGGTAGGCGCTTTTGGCGCAATGGCCTATACCGTAGGTGCGTATGGGGCCTCAACCCTTTCATCCTTTGGACTGTTAATATTGGCTTGTTACGGTGCTGCCCTGTTGTTCCTGTTGCTGTTAGCGCTGGCTGCATGGTGGATTACGGGGCTGAACTTTATGCAGTTTGTCCGGTACACTCGTTCGGAAGTGATGCTTGCGATTGGAACAGGCTCTTCGGAAGTGGTGATGCCGCGTATGATGGACAAACTGACGAAGGCGGGGTGTGACCGTGCAGTGGTTGGACTCGTGGTACCTACGGGATACTCCTTTAATCTGGATGGGGCTTCCATCTATCTATCGTTAGCGACGGTTTTTGTTGCTCAGGCTGTCGGTATTGATCTGACATTGGGTCAGGAGATCACCATTCTGTTGGTACTGATGCTGAGTTCCAAAGGCATGGCGGGTGTTCCCGGTTCAGCGTTTCTTGCTCTGTCCGCTACGGCGGCAGCAGTGAATGCTTTCCCGGTTGCAGCAGTGGCTCTGCTGCTTGGAGCAGACCGCTTTATGGATACGATGCGTGTTTTCACGAACCTGATGGGCAACTGTGTAGCGACATTTGTAGTTGCCAGATGGGAAGGACTGCTGGATCAGAAACGGATGCGTGCTGTGCTCTCCGGCGAGATTAGCGCCGCTGAACTGGAAGCAGAAGAAAAGGCAGCACGATCTGCTTTAAAGCTGAATCTTCGAGAGAAGCAGGGCCAATCTCTGGCGGCACCCGAGGTGCTGTAAGTGTTAAAATAGATTGGACTTATAGAAGCAGATGTTAGAAGCAAAAGTAAAAAATCCACAGCAATAAAATCAAAAAAAATGAAAACCAAGATAATACAATAAAGAATGGATATTTTTCAACCGTCTGAATAACCGGAATTAATCCGGGGAAACAGGCGGTTTTTTGCGATGTAATACACATATCATGGAGTTTGCGAAACGAATTACCGAAAAAATGTTACAGCCAAAACATTAATGGGGAATGAGTAGAAGAGAAGAAGAACAATCATATTTACGATTCAACTTGTATATACATGTTTACTTATGTAATATAGATGATGAAAATAGCCGAGTAATCTGGTTAGAGCAATACAACATATTGGAGGCGTTAACATGAGTTCGAAGAATACAGAGCCATCATCGTGGTGGAAGCGGTCTACGGTGTATCAGGTGTATCCGAAGAGCTTCAACGATACAACAGGATCAGGGACTGGCGACATTCGCGGTTTGACCGAGAAGCTGGATTATTTGCAGCATCTGGGGATTGACATTGTCTGGCTTCAGCCAGTCTATGTATCTCCGCAACGGGATAACGGATATGACGTTGCGGACTACTATCGAATTAATCCGGACTATGGCACGATGGAGGATTTCGATGAATTACTGGCAGCATTAAAGGCACGTGATATGAAGCTGATGATTGATATCGTGGTGAATCATTCCTCTACAGATCATGAATGGTTCAAGCAGTCACGGTCATCCAGGGACAATGCTTATCGGGATTATTACATTTGGAGAGACCCTGCACCGGACGGCGGTGTACCGAACAACTGGCAATCCAAATTCGGTGGACCCGCCTGGCAGTATGATGAGCAGACCGGACAGTATTTTCTGACCTTGTTCGATCAAACGCAGGCAGACCTTAACTGGGAAAATGAAGAGGTTCGCCGGGCTGTGCGCGATATGATCAAATTCTGGGCGGAAAAAGGAGTAGATGGCTTCCGAATGGATGTCATCAACCTGATCTCCAAAGATCAGCGTTTCCCTGATGACGATGGAAGCGTGCCACCAGGGGATGGTCGCAGGTTCTATACGGATGGACCACGTGTGCATGAGTATATTACGGAAATGTACGAGGATGTGTTTGGGCCTTATAACATGGTGACCGTAGGGGAGATGTCTTCAACGACGCTGGAGCACTGTATACGTTATTCCAACCCGGCTTCAAGAGAATTTTCGATGACCTTTAACTTCCATCATCTCAAGGTGGATTATCCGAACGGGCAGAAATGGGAGCTGATGCCTTACGATTTCGAGGCGATGAAGCAGCTGTTCAGTGAATGGCAGACAGGCATGCAGGCGGGTGGTGGCTGGAACGCTTTATTTTTGAACAATCATGATCAGCCACGTGCGTTGTCCCGATTCGCAGATGATGGGGAATACCGTGCCGAGAGTGCCAAAATGCTGGCAACAACGCTGCATGGTCTGCAAGGTACGCCATATGTCTATCAGGGCGAAGAGATTGGTATGCCCAACCCGGTCTGGAAAGATATTGACGAGTTCCGCGATATTGAATCCACGAATATGATTCGTTTGCTTCAGGAAGAGCGGGGTAAATCAGCCGAAGAAGCTTTTCAGATCGTGAAGGAGCGATCCCGGGATAATTCGCGGACGCCGATGCAGTGGGATAATAGCGCTAATGCCGGTTTCACAACAGGCACACCATGGCTCAAGGTGGATGAGAGATATCCATTCATTAACGTGAAGGATCAGATGGCCGACCCGAATTCCGTTTATCATCACTACCGGAAGCTGATTACGCTGCGCAAAGAAATTGATGTTCTGACGGATGGGCTGTACGAACGGCTTGATGATGCTCACCCGGAGGTATTTGCTTACGCCCGTACAAACGGAAAAGAATCGTTAATTGTTGTCTCGAATTTTCGTAAACAGGATACCGTTTTCCGACTGCCTGATGCCGTCTGGACTGATCATATTGCGGGGAAACGTCCCGAACTGCTTGTCGGGAATACCAAGGCAAAGCCTCGGTTGACTCAGGACATTGCGCTCAGCCCGTATGCTTCTTATATGTGGCTGGTACAGCAGTAACATGAGCACGTCAGCAGCAATACATCCCATTTTATAAAATAGGAAGTGACACTATGGCAATGGATAAAAAACAGGTCGAAGAGATCGTGCGTGCCGTTGGTGGCAAAGAAAACATTGAGGCGGCAACCCATTGTGTAACACGACTTCGGTTTGCTTTGTACGACGAGAATAAGGTAGATACAGAACTGCTTGATCAGAATGAGCTGGTCAAAGGGCAGTTCTCTTCCCAAGGTCAATTTCAGGTCGTTATCGGCCCAGGACTCGTGGATAAAGTGTATGATGAGATGATTCAGATTACGGGCGGGGAGCGTTCCTCCAAGGATGAAGTGAAGGCGGCTGCTGGCAAAAAGCAAAATCCGCTGCAGCGTGCGATCAAAACGCTTTCGGACATTTTCATTCCGATCCTGCCGGCCATTATCACCGCGGGTCTGCTGCTTGGAATAAACAACATTTTGACAGGTCCAGGCATTTTCTTTGATGGCAAATCTCTGGTGGATGTGTATCCGGCCTGGAAAGACTTTGCCTCCATGATTAACACGATTGCAAGCACAGCCTTTACGTTCCTGCCAGCTCTGATCGGCTGGTCAGCTGTGACACGGTTCGGCGGCAGTCCGCTGCTCGGGATCGTGCTGGGTCTCATCCTGGTTCATCCCGATCTGCTGAGTGCTTATGGCTACGCTAATGCGGTGAACGAAGGTACGGTTCCGACCTGGAATCTGTTTGGCTGGGAGATTGAAAAGATCGGTTATCAGGGTCAGGTGCTGCCTGTACTGGTATCGGCCTATTTGCTGGCCAAGCTGGAGATTTTCCTGAACAAAAGGGTGCATGATTCGATCAAACTGCTGGTTGTCGCACCCGTGACTTTGCTGGTTACCGGATTTTTGGCTTTTACGATTATAGGCCCGGTTACATTTGCCATTGCAAACGCGATCACATCTGGCCTGATCTACATCTATGACTCGTATGCTGCGCTCGGTGGTCTGATCTATGGTGGTCTGTATGCACTGCTTGTTATTACAGGGATGCACCATACGTTCCTTGCCGTCGATGTGCAGCTGATTGGCAGTCAGGGCGGTACATTTCTGTGGCCGATGCTGGCTTTGTCCAATATCGCACAAGGCTCGGCGGCACTTGCGATGATGCTGGTGCTGCGTGAGAAAAAAATGAGAGGGCTTGCGGCAACCTCTTCCGTATCCGCTTTCCTTGGGGTTACGGAGCCAGCGATCTTTGGTGTGAATATTCGTTATCGCTATCCGTTTATCTTTGGTATGGTCGGTTCGGCAATCGGCGGGGTACTGCTGACAATGAACAACGTTCAGGCCACATCGATCGGTGTAGGGGGTGTGCCTGGTTTCCTGTCCATTTTCCCGGATAAATGGGGTGTCTTCTTCATCGGCATGGCGATTGTTCTGGTCGTGCCATTCCTGCTGACAGTTGTTTTTGGACGGGCGAGGCTGAGAAAAGAAGACCGACTTGCTGCGAACGGAGAAACTGCCGAAGTACAAGGAAAGAACGCTGTGTCCGCAGAGACAGCAGCTGGAACAGAGACGGCTGAGCGCAATCATACAACTACGCGAGCAGGGAATGAACCCGTGAACACGCTTGAAATCATCGCGCCTTTGACAGGTAGAGCCGTACCGCTTGCAGAGGTCCCTGATCCGGCATTTGCCGAGAAACAGATGGGCGAGGGAATAGCGATTGTACCTTCGGGTAATCAGGTGGTTGCGCCGTTTGATGCACAGGTCGCCCATGTCATTAAAAGCAAACATGCAGTCATTCTGGAGCATGCCAGCGGTCTGCAAATTTTGATTCATGTCGGCATTAATACCGTATCTCTGAAAGGTGAAGGCTTTATTATGCATGTGGAGACAGGCGATCGCGTGAGAGCAGGGCAGAAGCTGCTTGAATTTGATCGTAAAGTTATTGAAGATGCAGGATATCCACTGATTACACCTGTGATTGTTCCAGACGGTCAGGATATGGTGGAACGGGTTGAGACTTTGACAGGGGATGTCACTTCCGGCCAGAGTGATGTATTGAAGGTGCATTTGAAAGGGTAAGCATTGTCTATCTTTTATCGAAAAGGAAAAGGAAAAGGAGCTGTGATCATTCACAGTTCCTTTTGTTGTTTGAGTGTTATTTTCCAAAGATATCATGATAAAATAGTTATATCTTCAAATAAATTCAATTTTAAATAGTGTTCCTAGTCGATCGATAAGGAGGAAAGCCATGACTCGGGTAGCGGTGATGGTCATTCATGGACTGGGTATGCAAAAAGAGGATTATGCCGATAAGCTGATCACTTGTTTGAGCAAACAAATGGATCGGGTTATGGTGCAGCCAGGCGCTGCCGAACAGCTGCTGGATATTGAACCCGTCTTCTGGGCCGACGTGTTCGAGGAACGGGAAGAGGCTTTGTTTCAACAGCTGGTTCGCTCGCCGGGACTGAACTATCAGGCTTTGCGCCGTTTTGTAATTCACTATCTCGCAGATGCCGTGGCGTATCAGCCCGTGGAGAAGCAGGGACATAATTATGATGCGGTACATCGAACGTTGAGCCGGGCCATGCATGCACTCGCACAGCGGAACGGACCGGAAGCTCCGCTCTGTGTAATTGCTCATAGTCTGGGGGCTGTCATTGCGAGTAATTTTTTCTACGATTTGCAGTATCCGTCTTCCAGCCGCATTCCTGAAATCATGGATGTAAATGCCGCGTTGGAGCGCGGGGATACACTGACTAATTTTTATACATTTGGTACAACGCTGCCCTTGTGGAGCCTGCGTTATGATGATTTTAGCAGGCCGATTCAAGTGCCTTCCTCACAAGCCGAGCAGCACTTTCCCGGGCTTGAGGGCGAATGGATCAATTTTTATGAACGAAACGATATTTTAGGATATCCGCTGCGTCCTATCGACCCGGCTTATGCAGCTGCGGTGAAGGAGGATATTGAGATTCGGGTGGGCGGACCGGCGACGAGCTGGAATCCGCTAAGTCATGGCGGGTATTTTGCCAGTGAGCGTATGAATCTGAGAATTGCACAAGGACTGGCACGAACATGGACTTGGGTGAACCGTTGAGCGAAGGGGAATCGAAAAAATCTGGGGATAACAGCGATTGGAAGGTTGTTCTGTCATCGAAGTGGTTAGTGTAAAATCTTTAGTTCAACTTATATAGAAGGAGGGAGCATCATTGGAATGCAGGGCTGGCTGTGCCGCATGTTGTATTGCCATTTCCATCTCATCACCGATCCCTGGTATGCCTGAAGGGAAACCGGCCGGGGAGCGATGTGTACAATTGACGGAGGATAATCGCTGCCGTATATTCGGACAGCCGGATCGCCCTGCTGTATGCAGCGGATTGCAGGCCGAGGAAGAGATGTGCGGCAGCACAAATCAGGAGGCCTTTACTATTCTGACACAACTGGAGCGTCAAACTGCACCAGGAAAAGTCCATTAACTTGTTTTAGGGTAAAAGGATAATTATACTTAATATGGAATGTTAATATTTAAGAGGGGAGACGTGAATGTGGACTGGATTAAACGCCTGATTAAAGTTGTTGGCGGCATGTTAAGTGATCTGTGGCTGGGCTCTTATCGCCGTAATTCGGATCATTATGATGAACAAGCTCCGGATTCAGCGCATCGATCCAAATATTACACGTTTGTAGTTCTGGCAGCAGTCGTGACCCTGGGTATCGTTATTTTGATCTATAATCCTAAGTATTGGTAGCACTAATTAGCAGAGAACCAGGCATAAAAACGATATAAATTTAAACATCTAAGCAATAGCAAAGAGTATCCCGCCCATGCCAGAACAGTGGGGATACTCTTTTTCGTTTGCCTTGCGATCAAGCTCTGCTGTCAAGCGCAGCTGCGGATGGCCGTGGTTCCTTAAACATGAAGAAATACATCAAGGAGGAGATGACGTAAAGACTCCCGGTAATACTGAATGTGATCGCATATCCCCAGTATGTTCCGTATGTGGTGACCAGATAAGATTGTACAGGCCCCATCGTTGCCCAACCGATCATAAATGAAGTCTGCATCATAGAGTTGGCTATCCCGCGGCGTTTGTCCGAGACCCGATCGACCAGAATCGCGGATTGAATCGGATTGGCTGCGTTCATCAGTGCCTGCCGGAACAAAAAGCTGACAGAGGCAACGAGAAGCAGGTTTGTAAACCCGGTTAACAGCAGGAAGGGCAGTGATAGTACCTGAAAAATAACGACAGCCCGTACACTGCCTACCCTGGCAGCCAAGGTAGGTCCAATCAGCATGGAAACAATGGTCATAATCTGACCCAGTGCAATGAGAATGCTCATGCCGCTTAACGATACCGCGAAACGATTCGTAAAATACAGATTAAGATACGGTACAACCAGTCCAGAGCCGAGGCCAATCAGCAGCTGTGTTATAACAAACTGAGCGATGAGCTTGGAATCCCGACTTTTTAAGGCTCGTTCATCACTCGCTGACACTACGGAATGCTTTGCATTTTCTTCTGCCTGAAGCCCGGTATCGGAGGGCTGTATCTTGGTTCGTAATCGCGCAGAGTCTGTCTCTGCTAACGGCATCTGTTTTTCACTTACAAAAAGCAGTGGAATAAAGGCGGCAAGTGTTGCCGCTCCGCCAAGAAACAGCACCGTTTGCAGGCTCGTCACCTTCGCCATTCCGGCCGAATGAAGCAAATCTGCAAGAACCCCGCCGCCCAGGCTGCCGAGCACCTGTGATGCCAGCACCAGAGATGAGTAATAGCTGAACATCTTGAGGCGCTGGCTTTTTTTGATGTTCTCCGCGAGATAAGGGATGGCGAGCACCTGAAAAACGCTGGCAAACAAGCCGGATAACACAGCGAACCAGAGCAGTCCACTCGAAGAATAATCGAAAGATCGCCCGATCAGGAATATACCGCTGAACAGCGCTCCGATGATCAACAGCTTTTTGCGGCTGAACTTGTCACCGCTAAAGCCGATAGGAATAAACATCATTGCTGTAGCCAGGGATTGGATGCTGACAATCTGACCATTCATCGTGTCGTCGTAGCCCAGTCCCTGAATGTACAGATTGTACAGGACCGAGAACATGCCGTTTCCGATCTGATACAGCAGACTTGCCAGAAAGAAAAGCTGAATATTGCGGGTCCATCCGCTAATCTCAACCTGTATCTGTCGTAAAGCTCTCAAGTGATTCCCTCCAGTCTGCCTTTGCAGTGATTCAAGTGTAACAGGAAAGGCAGATTTGCGGAAGAATTGACCACTGTTTATTTTGTCAGAGGAGCATCGGTGACACGTGCCATCACAAAACCGTCGTAGCCTTTCGAGCCTACCGTTTGCAGGGCTACCGCTTCAAGTCTAGGGTGATTGCCGATATGTTCAAGAAAGGTTCGAACGCCTTGAACCCGTGGGTCCGTGCTTGCAGCATGCATAACTTCTCCGTCCCTGACGATGTTATCTCCGATAATCAGGCTGCCCGGACGTGTCAAGCGTAAAGCCCATCTCAGGTAATCCGGGTTGCTGGGTTTATCCGCATCAATAAAAATCAGATCAAACGGTTCAGGGTAGTCTTCTTTCACATCGGGAAGGGTTGCAAGTGCTGGTCCAGTACGAAGGTCCACTTTATGCATTAATCCGGCTCGGGTCAGATTGGACTCGGCAACCGCTGCATGTTTGGCTTCGGATTCCAGGGTAACAATTCGTCCATGCTCCGGCAGCGCCCTGGCCATCCAGATGGTGCTGTATCCGCCTAATGTGCCAATCTCCAGCACCCGGGAAGCTCCCTGGATTTGCAGCAGCAATTGAAGAAATTTACCTTGATTTGGCGTGACATCATATGAGGGTAATCCTGCCTCGGCATTGGCCTGCAATGCCTCCTCCAGAGCTTTGTCTTCTGGGATAAGCAGCTCGTTCATATACTCATCCACTTGCCCCCATATCGCAGATTGAGGGCTGCTGTTGTTCCAATGTTGCATACTCATCTAACCTCTTCCTTTCCACTAGCTGATATTGGATTGCTTATAATTGAACTATAATCGAGATTTTTGTATAAATAAAATATATAATTTGTATGTAAATATATAATTAAGTTATATGTTGAGGTGAAAAGAAATGAATCTGCATGGATTACGCTTGTTTCACGCCATTGTACGTTACGGCGGAGTTACCCGGGCTGCGGAGGAGCTTAACATTAGCCAACCTGCTGTATCTTCACAGGTAAAGCGGTTTGAGCGTGAGATTGGCATTCAGCTGTTTGTGTCGGAAGGGCGAAAACTGGTGCTCACAGACGCAGGTACACAATTAATAACGTATGCCGAGCGTTTATTTATGCTGGAGCAGGAAGTGGAGCATTTCGTCGAGGATATGATCCAGGGCAGGAAAGGTTTGATTCGTTTGTCGGCAACGTACCTGCCCTCCAATTTTTTGCTACCCAGCTGGATTGCCCGCTTCAAGCAGGCACATGAAGATGTGGAAATTATCGTGAGCACAAGCAACACACAGATGGCATTTGACCAGCTGCTGCGCTACGAGGCAGAGATTGCAATCTATGGAGGGAGTGGGGTCAGCCATCCGGGGGTACATTGGGATAAGCTGTTTGAAGATGAAATGTGGTTTGTGGTGCATCCGGATCATGCTTATGCGGGACAAACGATTCCGCTGCATCAGATGGTGGCCGAGCCATTTATTATGCGTGAGCAGGGCAGTGCAACCCGCGAACGGTTAGCTGCACTGTGCACCAACAATAACCTGCCGTCCCCGCGGATTGCGCTTCAATTCGACGGGTTGAATGAAACGATCAGCGCAGTGAAGGCAGGTTATGGTGCGAATTTCATCTCATCTCTTGTTGTGAGAGACGATGTACAGCAAGGCAGGCTTTCTCGGGTGTTCGTTGATGACGTGCAGCTTCAGAATACGATAGCCATCTGTACACGGGCAGGAGAGAAGCTGTCACCAGCCGCAAGTCAGCTTGTGCAGTGGATCAGACAGGAGTCACTTGTGATGCAGCAGGAATGAACGTTCAGTACACTGCTCGCCTGTTTCATTCACGTGTCATCTTAACGGTAACAGCCTTTAGTGCTTATCTGCATCGCTCGCCAAGTACTTCTCCTTGCCCCAGGCAGCGATGTGTGCTTGAAGTGTTACTCCGGCAACGACAAGTACCGGAATCCAGACAGCCACCATTGGAATATGATGGAAAAGGAGTGCAGCCAGAATGACACCGCCCAGGTAGATCACAACCGCACCTGCACGCAGATACGAGTCTGCTGATAACGATCTGGCTAATGAGCGAATATTGACGTGTCTGATCCGGTGAAAAATGCTTACAGCATCTTCAACAACTGCGGCCAGATTGTTGGTAAGTACCGTGGTGGAGATGCCTGCGATGCCGATCCGTCTCGCTGCTGTAGTCTGCATGCCCATTGCAATCGCCACAAGCACAATCAAAAGAGTTGAGAATTGTCCGGCAAGCGGGCTAATCATGAGAATGGCAAACAGCAGAAGCAATATACTTTCGACGGTTAGAACGGCTGTGACTCGCGGCGACCAGCCATTCTTTGTTTTGACATGTCCGATCATATGGGCGGCGATGGCGTTACCCGCGATAAATCCGAGGAGCGCAAGCAGTGAGCGCAATACGACAAACTCTTGAGCACGGCCAACCGCAATGCCAAGCAGTACAATATTTCCTGTCATATTGGCTGTAAGTACGTGTCCCAGTCCAAGATATCCAATGACATCCGCCATACCGGCAGACATACAAAGCAGCAGGATGGCGTACTTCTGGAGTGAATTCTGTTTCATCGTGTTCCGTCCTTTCAGGTAAACAATAACACCTTCTAGTATACAGTGATGTTACTGACTTCATCAAAATGCAATTCTAATGCGCAGGAAGCTGCATGACCATAAATTCGTTTATTCGGGTGAGATGATTTATAATGGTATGGATGACATGTGAGAAGAAAGGAAGAAACTGATGATGAATGCACCACATCCGATCGACCAGTTCAAGAAATTCAAATACGAAATTACCAGATTTATGATGATTTATAAATTTGCACTGGATCAGATGGAAACCAAAATCGAAGTGCTCAAAGAGGAGTTCCAGTCACTGCATGATTACAGTCCGATTGAACATACGAAGTCGAGACTGAAATCTCCCGAGAGCATCATGAATAAAATGTTTCGCAAAAACCATGAGCTGACATTCGAAAGCATCAAGCAAAATATTAAAGATATTGCCGGTGTGCGGATTACATGCTCATTTATCTCCGATATTTACCGGATCAAGGATATGCTGTGCAATCAGAGTGATCTGCGTGTGCTTGAAGTGAAGGATTACATCCAGAATCCGAAGCCGAATGGCTACCAGAGCTTGCATTTGCTCGTTGAAGTCCCGGTATACATGTCCAATGGCGAGGAACGCGCATGTGTGGAGATTCAGATTCGTACCATTGCGATGGACTTCTGGGCAAGCCTTGAGCACAAAATCTTTTACAAATATAACAAGGATGTGCCTGAGCATTTAACAAGAGAGTTGAAAAATGCAGCCGATTCGGCCAATGCGCTGGATCATCAGATGGAACGACTGCACCGGGAGATTCAGGAGATCAAAGACGCCGAGAATGAGCGGGACGAAGAAGAATTACGCCGTATTATTATCAATAATCAACAATTTACATTGCCAAACAATTTGCTCCGATTGTTAGGCGATGGAGAGAACTGAAACAAGCAAGATGGAGAGAACTGAAACAAGCAAGATGGAGAGAACTGAAATACGAAAGATCAAGAGAACTAAAAACACGAAAATTGCAGAATAACTCAACTTGAAGGAAAAGGAATTGTTTTTGGGATGAAAAGTAATTCAGCTTCATTACAGCCCCATGCTGCGCCGCGGCGTATAAGGATGGCGCTCATTCTCGGGACACTCTCCGCATTCGGACCGTTGTCTCTGGATATGTATCTTCCTGCCCTGCCAGGCCTGGCGGACGAATTTGGCTCGTCTGCTTCTTATGCCCAGCTTAGTTTAACGGCTTGTATGATCGGGCTTGCGCTTGGGCAGCTGCTTGCGGGTCCGTTAAGTGATGTAAGAGGGCGCAGAATACCGCTTATTGCCGGACTTGTGCTGTATACCCTTGCGTCTGTATTATGCCTTGTCAGCCCGACGATGGGCTCATTTATTGTACTGCGATTTGTTCAGGGAGTGGCCGGGGCTGCTGGCATTGTCATCTCCCGTGCCGTGGTCAGAGATATGTATGAAGGACCTGAACTGACTCGTTTTTTCTCTCTGCTCATGCTTATTAACGGAGTGGCACCGATCGCGGCGCCGATTATTGGAGGTCAAGTGCTGGCCTACGCTTCATGGCGTGCCGTATTTATTTTACTCAGTCTGATCGGTGTACTGGCGCTTCTGACGGTGATCTTTGGTTTGGGCGAGACCCTGCCTGTGCATCGAAGATCCAGCGGGGGGCTCAAGCAAACACTGCTGACGTTTGGCAAACTGATCAGAGATCGCCGTTTTATGGGGTACGCACTTACACAAGGCTTTGCAGCAGCAGGCATGTTTGCTTACATATCGGGCTCACCGTTTGTCTTGCAGAAAATATATGGTGTGTCGCCGCAAATGTTCAGTGTATGCTTTGCTGTGAATGGACTAGGCATTATTGTTGCCAGTCAGATTGCAGGACGGCTTGCGGGTAAAGTATCGGAAACACGTTTGTTAATTGCGGGTCTGATTACAGCAGCCATTGGAGGAACATCCCTGCTGCTCTCCATCCTGGCCGATGGCGGACTGCTTACTGTACTTATTCCGTTATTTCTGGTTGTCTCCAGTGTCGGGTTGATTAACACAGCTTCGTTTGCGCTTGCTATGGGGAATCAGGCCAAATCGGCAGGAAGTGCATCAGCACTGATCGGCGTCATGACCTTTTTGTTTGGTGGCATCGTGGCTCCGCTTGTCGGACTTGGAGGGGAGCATACGGCTGTGCCGATGGGCATTGTGATCGCCTGTGCGGATCTGGGAGCGTTGGGCCTGTACTTCGTTATGATTGGAAAAAGTAAACCTGAGCAGAACACTCCTGATGTAGTGTAATGCCAAGGCTTAATCAGAACCGCCCGCATGGATTCCAGGCGGGCGGTTTTTATATGCCGGTAAAGTTAAGCTTGTGAACTACTTATTTACACTTTAGCGGAGAGGACAGAAAAAATCTGAAAAAGCGAAGCGGTCGCCTGAAAGCTTTCTGCAAGAAAGCTGCATCGGAAGCATACGCTTATCACCGGATTTTTCCCTTTGGAAAAGGGAATCCAAAAAAATCTGGGGATAACAGCGATTGGAAGGTTATTCTGTCATCGGAGTGATACGTGATAAACGTCATATTTCTATGCAGCTTCAATTGGTTTAACTCTAACATAAGGCAAACAATATTTGCGTATTCAACAAAATGCCCGGAGTCTGGAACGGATAGAAGTAACCAACGACAAAGCCGAACAGGTTCACTGCGGGCCACATTAAATATACATCATTATAGGTAAATACCAGAGACCAGCGGTTGTAACAGAAGTTTTGCAGTACACGCTGCTCCTGATTACGAGGGGCGGCTGCGCCAGTCTGGGCAAACTGAACCGCTTGAGTCAGACTCTGAGGCTGCTGCTGGATAAAGAGTGGAAGCAGGCCGGGGCTGCTTTTGATCAGGTTGTATAAAAATATCATCTCCGCTGGCGGCTGACCTATGGGACGAGGATACGCACTCAGAAATGAGGGCAGATTCCCTTGGGCGAGTTGTGCAGGTACGCCACCTGGACCCGTTCCCGGGAAATAAGGACCGAGAGGTGTTCCGCCCCCGCCGCCTGGAATAATCGGAGGATATGAGCCTGGCCCCCCGGGAATGCTTGGCGGAGTCTGACCACCTGGAAAACTTCCTCCACCGGGAAAGATCGGAGGCAATTGAAATGACCGCTCGTCGGTATAACCGTAGCCGCAATACCCTGCATAAGGGAAATAGCCGTAATTCATATCAAGAACATCCTTCCTGTCATCGTATTCTGCCATCAGCATATGGCGGCATTCGCCCATGTGTGATTGCAGGAAGCGCGTGTTTTGCGACCGAAAGCGGGTATAGGCAACGGAATGAGATATTATGAGAGATAAACTTATGCCATCGTTTTTTTTTGTTCTTTTGCTCCATATGCATATATAATAACGATGAAGAAGGAAGAAAAAAGAACATATTCAACGTATCAGCAGCAGGAAAGGGGATTTACATATGTATTCATTGAACCCGGAAGAGATCACAGCCAAAGATAACTATAAATTGATGAGTGGATCTGTCGTACCGCGTCCGATTGCCTTCGTTACTACGATATCCGACGATAATGGGGTAATTAACGCAGCACCATTCAGCTTCTTTAATGTGGTCAGCTCTGATCCTCCGATTTTGTCGATCTCGGTCGGACGCAAAAATGGTATTATGAAAGATACTGCACGTAACATCATTGCACATCATGAGCTGGTGGTGCATATTTGCGATGAGCATATCATTAATGAAGTGAATGAGACAGCAGCGATTCTGGAGCCCCATGAAAGTGAGCTGGGACGCACCAGGCTGACGACGGTTCCAAGCTCAGTTGTCTCTGTACCTGGAATTCAGGAGGCTTTGATTCGTATGGAATGCAAGCTGTATCAGCATATTCCAATTTCGAATGATGAAGGTCTGCCTGTGGCCGATCTGCTTCTGGTGCGGATTGTGCAGTATCATTTCAGCGAACAGGTCTACCGAGCGGACAAAGGTTATATTCTGATGGATCATTTGAAGCCGGTCAGTCGGTTGGCGGGTAATGATTATGCCAAGCTTGGTGAGCGATTCACCGTCATTCGGCCCGAGTAGAATAGGACAGGTGACTTAACATAGTAAATAGACGATGCCCCGTGTGCAGTTATGCATATGGGGCTGTTTGTGTTCCGGGGTTTCGTCAGAAACATAATTCTGTTTCAGCTGGAATAGACTTGTACTACACAAAGCACATGTCATTCTGTTCATAACGCAGAATCATTTTATTTTGGTTGCAGAGGAGTTGCGGTATGGGATATCGGAGCCTTGCTGCCCTCATCAGCCGATATCCACGGTTGATTATTCTCGGCTGGGTGTTTGTCATCGGGATGTCAGCCATCTGGGCTTGGAAGCTGCCTTATATTGTTCAGGATCATGGATTAAAGCTGGTTCAGGGGCAAGCGCAAGCTGTAGAGCAGATCATGGAGCAGGAGTTTGATTCGCCGCCTGATCCGATAGTGCTGCTGTTTCACAAACAACCGGATATCTCGGTCGAGGTGTTCAGGGAGTGGCTTACAGAATCTCTTGCCGCTGTCCGCACCTTGCCAGCCATATCCGCGGTGATCTCTCCCCTGGATGCTCGTACCCAAGGCAGGATGCTGCATGAAGATCAGGCTTACGCACTGCTTCATATGAATGTTGAGCCGCATCGAATAGGGGCTGTATTGAAGCAATTGCGTGAGCTTATTAGGTCGGACGAGCCGAGGCGTGAGCCGGGAACCATTCAACTGACTGGCAAGCATGTCGTGCAGCAGGATGTGAACCGCCTCAGCTTTCGGGACTTGGAACGGGCCGAGATGGTCGGGCTGCCGATCGCTTTAATTGTTCTCTGTGCTGCATTCAGGGGGCTCTATGCGGCATGTATTGCCGTTATGATGGGCATCAGTGCGGTCATTACAGCAATGGGGGTTACGGCTCTGCTTGGTTATCATCTGGAGCTGTCCAATTTTATTATTAACGTAATTCCAATGGTCGGAATGGCGCTTAGCATTGATTTTGCGCTTATTATTTTGAGCAGGTACAGGGAAGAGCTGCAGCGAGTTTATGCAAGAGAAGGTCATTTTCAGTTAAGGAGCGACAGCGCGATTCAACGCGAGCTGCTGCAGCAAACCTTGCGCACAGCCGGACGTGCCGTATTGTTCTCCGCTGCCTGTGTATTACTCGGTTTGCTGGGTTTGCTCTGGATCAGACTACCCATGTTTCTAAGTGTATCACTTGGAGCCATCATCGTACTCATCCTGTCCTTGCTGTTAAATGTCACCCTGCTGCCTGCCATTCTTTCACTGAATGCAAATCGGATCTTCAGAAGCTTTTTATTAAAAAACAGCAGTTCACATCCATCAGCAGTGAAGACAGGGCTTGAAGGCAGCTTCTGGCATCGCTGGTCAGCGATGGTCATGAAACACCCCGTATGGATGGGGCTAGCAGGCACTACGCTTTTATTATGGTGTGTATTTCCGGTCACACGGATGGAGTTAGCGGTTCCTGATGCCTCTTCCTTACCTGCCACAATGGAGTCACGTCAGGCAGCGGAGCAGGTACAGCACAATTTTGGTCAGGCACGGATGTCGGTCATCGATATCGTAATAGGTGAAAAAGGACAACCGTTAACAGCTTCTTATGTCAAATTGGCTGCTATCAAATTACATGAACTGCAGCAGGACTCAAAGGTAACACCTGTTCAAGCCTTATGGAATATTTCGGGTTCCTTTATGCAATTGACGATTGCTGTACAAGGTGAGCCAGGTTCAGACAAGATCAAAGACTGGCTTAGGCAGGCGAGAGCGGCTGATGTGGCAGCCGGGTCGCAAGGTATTCCGGTTCGTTACGGCGGTGAGGCGGTTTATCAGGATGAGATTATGCAGGAGGTTTTTCAGCGGCTGCCGAAAGTACTTGTATTTGTAATCGTAAGTAATTATCTGGTGCTGCTTCTGGCCTTTCGTTCACTGCTCATTCCGTTAAAAGCAATTCTGATGAATCTGCTCAGTCTTGCAGCTGCATTCGGTATATTGGTGTGGGTATTTAATGAAGGTCATCTCGGGATGCAGGCTTCTGCAGTTGCCATTATGATTCCGGTATTTATCGCAGGACTGGTATTTGGTATATCTATGGATTACGGTGTTTTTATGCTAAGCCGTATTCAGGAGGTCTACAGACAGACGGGGGAGAGCGATCTTGCTGTTCAGCAGGGGCTGGCTTCTACAGGGCGTTTAATTACATCAGCTGCAGGCATTCTGCTGGCTGTAACGGTTCCGTTTGCTTTTGCTGAAGTAGAAGGCGTAAGGCAGCTGGGCATCGGCATCACGGCAGCCGTGTTTATTGATGTGACTCTGATCCGTCTGGTGCTTGTTCCGTCTTTGATGAAATTGATGGGGAGATGGAACTGGTGGCTCCCTGGCCAGATAGAAGCGCATCGAAAACTATAATCAGATTACAAGGGTATTCCTGAAGCCTGAGCAGAGGTCTGGAATATCCTTTTTTTATTAATAATGAATTTATATTAAAAAAAGTGATGTTTATTACATGAAATATACATAATATTATACTATTATTTGGATGTTGTACCGTTTAGGAGGGAGGGTATCTGCAATGATTGAGATACGCAATTTAAACCTGAATCTGCAAGGCAATATCATTCTTGAAAATATCAATCTGGCGATTCACCCGGCACAAGTCTGCGCTTTAATCGGAGAGAACGGGGCAGGCAAAACATCGACAATTCGCTGCATCGCCGGTCTCTATCCACCAACCACAGGGGCTTGTATGATCTTCGGGGAGTCGGCCTATAACATGAGTCAGAAGAGCAGGAATCGCATGGGTATGGTGTTCGACGAGGGCGGGCTGTATGGTGAAATGTCGGCATGGGAAAATGTTCAATTTTTTGCACGTCTCAGAGGGGTAGACAAGGGTAGAATTCGAGAGCGATACAACAAGCTTATTCAACAATTTGAGCTGAGAACTTCGTTGAAGGTGGAGCGTTTTTCCAAAGGCATGAAGCAAAAGCTTATGATTATACGTGAATTAGTGCACGAGCCCCAGCTGCTTATTCTGGATGAACCTTTCAACGGACTTGATCCGGACTCCAAAATTTTTTTGCGGGACAAACTTCGTGAACTCTGTTCTGAGCAGGGAACCTCGATACTTATCAGTTCTCACGAATTATTTGATCTGGAGAAAATTGCGGATCAGGTCATCATGATTCATCAAGGTCAGATAGCAGCTAATCATGCAATACAAGAGATAACGGAGACGAATGAACGCTACGTAGTAATCTGCAGTAATCCAGAGCATACCATGAGTATTTTGAAAAATATGGATGGAATGATGATGTTGAGTCATGCCGGGCAGTCCGTAACATTTTTAGTACAATCGGAAGTTATCAAGCAGCCATTACAGCTTTTGATGCAGCATGGTGTTGAGGTGCAGGAGTTTTTTAAGGAGAAGAATTCGTTGGAGGATTTCTATAAGGCGACAAAACAGTCTGTTATACGACGTTAACCGAAGCTTTAAACGAATTGCGCTTGGGGAAAGGAGAGACTTTAATTTGTTGTCCTTGTTAAGAAAAGAGGTACAAACCCTCAACTGGAAACGATCATTGACCATGCAGGTGCTGATGCTGGGCATTTTTTTCGTGTTTATTATTGGTCAGCTGGGAGAACTGGAAGCAAGTCTTGGTTTGACTATAGATGGTCTTGTCCCATTACTTCATACATTAAATGAAACACCAGCGCATCGTTTAATGTTCACCCATTCACTGATTGCGATTGGCTTCCTGTCATCCGCACTTGTATTTGCACTGTATGTGGGTGTTCCACATGTACTGCAGTTCTTCACGAAGGAAAAAGCTGAAAAAAACCTGGGTTTTCTGCTGGCAGTAGTGTCTCGACCTGATAAAATAATGCTTGCCGTATGGGCATTTGCCCTGATCCGCACTGTAACAATGGCAGTCATTAACGGGGTTACAATCTGGGTTGCATTTACTTTATTAGGGTTTAGGTCGATCTGGTCAGCTGATCTGCTCTCTTCAACGCTAACGATTTTGTTATGTATCGCTGCATTTTTGTATGCGGCTAATGCAGTTGTGTGGGCTACCAATGGCAGTGAGATGGTACTGAAAATGTTCAGAATACTGGTTTTGATAGGCATCGTTGCAGCATTCCCGGCGGTAAACTACACGCGAATAGATCTCAGTTTTATTGACTTCCGTTACGCAGCGTTGAGTCTGGGGATTTTTATCATCACTGTACTCATCTCCAGATTGCTGACAGGAAGCATCAGAGTTGAAAAATTGCTGTAAGGCAATAAACTAGAGGTAGCGCGGGTGTCTCTTCTGATACTATAATAGACTGAGGTTACCAAATATTTCAAATCAGACGCTGTATTATTCCAGCACACATAGGAGGGACACGCAAATGTCCGAAATCGAATCTTATCTGCAGCAGCAAACCCAATTTCGCGGCCGTTCTGCTTATCAGGAAGACCTGTCTATGGAGACATGGCGCACGGAGCTGCGTCACCGTGTACAGGAGCGACTGGGGGATTTTCCAGCAGTGGCAGCAGCATTAAATCCTGTACAGCTTGAGCGCGTTTCATGTGACGGTTACACCCGTGAACGGGTGGAGATTACAACCTATGCAGGATTGCGAATGCCTATGTATCTTTTGATACCTGACAATGTAAGCGCTACCGAGGAGGGGCTGCCTGCAATTGCAGCATGTCACGGACATGGATATGGAAGCCGCGAAATCTGCGGTATGGAACCTGACGGTTCACCGCGGGCTGGAGATCCCGGATTACACAAGGACTTTGCGGTTGCTCTTGTGAAGCGGGGATATGTCGTTGCAGCGCCGGAGCTGCTTGGATTTGGTGATCGCAGGCTGGAGGAGGATCGTGATGCGCCGCCGGGAGCAAGCTCCTGCACGAAGATTGCGGTCCATCTGCTCATGGCAGGCCAAACGCTCGCCGGTCATCGGGTGTATGAAACAACACGTGTGTTGGATTATTTATCGACTCGGCCCGAAGTTGACCCGCATCGGATCGGGAGCATGGGCATATCCGGCGGGGGATTGGTTACAGCCTTTACAGCTGCACTGGATGAGCGTTGTCAGGTTGCTGTTGTCAGTGGTTACGCAAGCACGTTCCATGGAAGCATTCTGGATCGCAACCATTGTCTTGACAACTACATCCCCGGGATTTTGCAGGAAGCCGAGCTGCCTGACATCATCGGTTTGATTGCTCCACGCCCTTTATTTCTGGAGATTGGCAGTGAGGATCTGGTTTTTCCGCTTCATTCGGCCCGTGAGGCTCATGAACGTTTGAAAAAGATCTATAAACATGCCGGGGCTGAGCAAGCGCTGGATGCGGATTATTTTGACGGTGGACATGAGATTAGCGGTGCCAAAGCCTATGACTGGCTTGACCAGGTATTGTAAGTCGTGTGATGTTCAGCTTGAGCAAGCTTGAAGTGCACCAATGGAAGTATCTATAATTTGAGGGGAGCGGTAAAAGGTGAGATGGTCAACCTCTTTAAAAATGATGCTGTGTACTGTTCTTGCAACAAGTATGATCGCAGTTGGATTTGGTAGTGATGGTGGACAGGTTGCCGAAGCTGCAGCAGATCAGTACAAATTTGATTTTGGGGCAGGCGGGGTAGAGAACGGGTATACAGGGGTATCAGCGACAGAGGCTTACACGTCCGCGAAGGGCTACGGCTTCAATACACCGGCAAATATGAGAAATGTATCGGCGTCGGGCAGCGGTGTTCGAAGTGATGCGGTTCAATTCCTGACGTTTGGTACCAAAAGCAATAACACCTTTAACGTTGATCTGCCAAATGGTCTGTATGAAGTTAAAGTGATATTGGGTAACACCGCCAGAGCCAGTGTGGCAGCAGAAGGTGTGTACCAGATCATGAACATGACGGGCAATGGCGCAACCGATCAATTCCAAATTCCAATCACAGACGGGCAATTGAATCTGCTCGTGACTGAAGGCAAGGAAGGTACGGCATTTACGCTGAGTGCACTTGAGATTCGCAAGCTGTCCAGCCAGCCGGTCACGAATCGCACGATTTACATTGGCGGGGATTCAACAGTATGCAACTATTATCCGCTGAGCAGCAGCGTCCAAGGAGGATGGGGGCAGCTGTTCCCTTCATATGTAAATAATACGACCTTCCAGGTACGTAATATGGCGACAAGCGGGCAGATTGCCAGAGGATTCCGCGATGATGGTCAGATGGAGGCTATTCTGAAATATATTAAACCGGGTGATTACTTCATTTTGCAGCTCGGCATCAATGATACAAACGCCAAAAACAATACCACCGAAGCGCAGTTCAAAGAAATTATGCGGGATATGGTGCGAAAGGCGAAGAGCAAAGGGGCAACGGTTGTTCTCTCCACCCCTCAAGGCCGGGCCACTGACTTTAATGCATCCAATGTGCATCAGGCAGAGAATCGCTGGTATAACGCCTCTACACGTGCACTGGCACAGGAAGAAGCAGTTACGCTTGTGGACTTGAATAAGCTGAGCTCAGCTTACTTCACTTCTATTGGTCCAGCGGCAACACTCGCCTTGTATATGAATGGTGACAGTCTGCACCCGAACCGGCAAGGGGCAGCACAGCTGGCACGAATCGTAGCTGCGGATCTGAAACGTCAAGGATTAAGCGGCTTTTGATCACAGCAAAGAATGAACTAATCCTCATCATATACTTCTAACTTTAATGGACTAACTGCACTGACCCCATTAAATGGTATCGAAAATCCCCCAAGGATGTACCGCGGCATAGGCGGCTTGATCCTTGGGGGATTTTTTACTTTTATTTTTACTTTCACGTCTACATAAGTTGAATTATTTTTTACACATTAACGGAGAGGACAGAAAAAACCTGGAGAAGCGAAGCTAAAAGCTTTCTGAAAGAAAGCTAACATCGGAAGCATATGCTTCGCCTTTATCGCCGGATTTTCCCCTTTGGAAAAGGGAATCAAAAAAATCCGGGGATAACAGCGATCGGAAGGTTATTCTGTCATCGGAGTGTACTGTGTAAATCTATTCATTTAGACTACTCCATCATATCCTTTGCTTCATGATTCATCTTTTTGCCTTTTAATAATGGCTCCAGCTCATCCTGCACACTCTGCTCCCAGAGCGGCACATCGGTACGATATGCTGCCCGGCCGTTCAGATGCCCTGCCACAGGCGCGGTGATGAAAACAAACAGAATACCGAGCAGCAGGCGTGCACTGATATAATTGTCAAAATACCAAAAGAAGAAAAACGCACCGCTCAGGACACAAAATACACCAAGCGTCATGCTTTTGGTGGCAGCATGTGCTCTTAAATATACATCGGGCAGGCGAAGGATTCCGAAGGCACTAAGCGCACTAAGCAGAGCACCAAGCAGTACGAGCAGACCGATCGCTGTCTCAGCGGTTATGCTAACGATCTCCTTCATTTTTAAACACCGCCCCTCGTTCAATATACCGTGCAAATGCAACTGTGCTCAGAAAAGCGAGTATGCCAATCAGCAAAATAATATCCAGATAAGCTTGTGTCTGCAGCATCATCGACAGTACAGCAACAATCGCGATAACGTTGATTCCGATCGTATCAAGTGCAGTGATCCGGTCAGCCATGGAAGGGCCGCGAAGCACGCGGTACAAACAAGCCAGAATCGCTAGAGACAAAATGAGCAGAGAGATAAACAGCAGTGAGGATAACATTAACGCGTCACCTCCATAATAGCTTTTTCGAACGTATTCTGAATGTCGTTTCTCATACGCTCTTCGTCCTTGATATCTAGTGCGTGGATAAAAAGCTTGCGTTGATTGCCCGAAATTTCAAGCGGCAGCGAACCCGGAGTTAACGAGATCAGCAGACAGAGCAAGGTAACCTCCCAATCGGAGGATAGCTGGGTGCGATAGCTGAAGATACCGGGACGAATATCCAGCTTTGGTTTAATGATCTCGCGAATAACACCAATACTTGCCCGTACAAGCTCTTTAAACAGCAGGATGATCAGCTTGAAAATGGCCCATACCCTTACAATATAGAAGCGCTGCGGGAAGAAGCGACGCATGCCTCCGATCAAGAGCAGTCCAAGCATATATCCAATGAGAAAGCCAATGCCGTTCCACGAATTATTCAGAAACATCCAGACAAAAGCAATAATGAGATTGAGTACAATCTGAAAGGCCATAGACATCTACTCCTTCAATACCGCATCAATATAAATATTGGGATGCAGCAGAATATCGCCTGCGCGGGAAGTAAGCTGGAACATGCCTTCAGCGCCCAAGCCCATGACGATGATAAATGCAAACAGAATACCGGCAGGTATCAGCAGGCCGTTCACCGCGTAAGGGCGTCTAGCCATCCCTGCAGGAGGTTCGCCCCAGAATGCCTGAATGAAGATACGCAAGACGGAATACAGCATCAGCAGACTGGAGAGCACTGCTATCCCGGTCAGACCATATAATCCGGCCTCGAAGCCACCTTCGAAAAGCAACAGCTTGCCCGGGAATCCGCTGAATGGCGGCAGCCCGGCAAGGGCAAGTGCACTGATGAAGAACATCCAGCCCAATACCGGATAACGTTGGATCAGCCCGCCCATGTTATCGAGCCTCGATGTGCCTGCTACCGCAATCAAGGCCCCGCCAAGCAGGAATAACAAGGTTTTGATCAGCATGTCATGCAGCATATAGAACAGAAGACCCTCCAGAGCAGAACGGCTGGCCGCAGCCATGCCAAATGCAACGAATCCAACGCCGGCAACAACGTTATAGATCAAAATTTTGTTCACGTCACGATACGAGATCGCCCCGATGACACCCAGCACCATCGTTGCTCCAGCCATCCAGCCAATCAAGGCATGGAAGAAGTCGGGATCATGATAGAAGATCAACGTGAATGTACGCACAATCGCATACAGGCCTACCTTGGTAAGCAATCCGGCGAACAGTGCTGTAACGACAGCTGGTGGCGCCGCATACGAGCCGGACAACCAGAAGAACAGAAACAAACCGGCTTTGATGCTGAATACGATCAGGAAAAGAACTGCAATCAACGTGACAACTCCGCTTTGTCCCACTTCGGCAATTCGAACCGACAAGTCAGCCATATTCAGCGTGCCTGTAATGGAATACAGGAAGCCGATCGAGGCGACAAACAGGGCAGAGGATACGATGTTAATTAATACATATTTAATTGTTTCCCGCAGTTGTCGTTCTGTGCCCCCGAGCACGATTAGTGCATAGGAGGAGATCAGCATCAATTCAAAGCTGACAAACAGATTAAATAAGTCACCTGTCAGAAACGATGCGTTTACACCTGCAATCAGGAAATGAAAAAACGGATAGAAGTGATGCTGCTCCCGTTCCTTGTTAATGCTTCGGAAAGCGTAGAAAAGACAGGCCAGGGCAATAATGGAAGCAGCGACAACCAGCAGGGCGGCAACCATATCAGCGACAAGCACAATACCGTATGGCGGCACCCAGCCGCCCATGTTCAGCGTCATCACACCCGACCGTGCTACGCGTGTAATGAGCAGGGTAGAGGCGGTGGCCGTCGCCAGGAGCCCAATCACACTAACGAAACGCTGTACATGTATTTTTCGGAAAAACAGTAGTGCGAGCACGCCTGAGATGAGTGGCAGCAGAATGGGCAGAACGACGAGGTTATTCATATGGCCGCCCCCTGACTTCTTCCATGTCGTCTGTTCTGAGCTTCAGATACGAACGATAGGAGAGTACAAAGAAGAAAGCAGTCAGTCCAAAATTAATAACAATCGACGTTAGAATTAACGCTTGTGGAAGCGGATCAACGTATTTCTCAGCCATTTCTCCCAGCAGCGGAGGTGCTCCGGTCTTGAGACGTGACATTGTAATCAGTAGCAGGTGCACGCCATGCGTCAGTATGGACATGCCAAGCACGATACGGAGCAGGCTCCGCGACAAGATTAGAAATACGGCAACCGCAAACAGAATGCCCACAGCTACACACATCAATATCTCCATATCAACGATCCTCCCCGATCTGTAGAATGATAGTCATGGTGACACCCAGCACAGCGAGGTATACGCCAAGGTCAAACAGCATAGCTGTTGCAAGCTCGGTCTCACCCAGCAAAGGCAGTTCGAAATATCCGAACGTCTGACTTAGAAACGGAGCACCGAACAGAAATGAACCTGCGCCAGTGAGCAGCGCGATGCCAAGACCGATGGCGGTTAAACTCCGAAAATCAATGGGCAGCGCCTTGCGTATCGTATCTGTGCTGAAAGCGAGAGCAATAAGCACGAGCGCGGCTGCGGTCACAAGACCACCAATGAAGCCGCCCCCCGGATTATGATGTCCGGCAAAGAACAGGTGCATCGCAAACGTCAGAATAATAAATACGACGACCTTCGTTGTCGTTTGAAGCAACACATCATTGCTTTGCAAAGGAACCGTATCCCAGGACAATGTGCTGCGCTCGCGATTTCCGTATTTCCTTGTATTATCTGCTTCATCATCGAGCTCGGGTTCCTCATCGGTTCTCTCTTCTTTTTTGCGAAATTTGAGCCTGGCACCGAGATCCTTCGCTTCCAGATTCAGATTGATCATGGAATAGATGGACAGAGAAGCTACACTAAGAACCATAATTTCGAGCAGGGTATCGTAGCCGCGGAAATCGACCAGCAGCACGTTTACGACATTTTTACCTCCCGCCGAACTGTAGGCTTCCTGCAAAAAGAATGCGGAGATGCTGTCCAGCGATACCGTTCCGCTTGCAGCGAGGGCGACAAGTGTCATCACGATGCCTACAGAGATCGCCACAATCATGTTAACAGTGAGGTAACGACGGCTTGACTTGCCGCGCTGTAATTCGGGCAGGTGGTAAAAGCAGAGCAGGAAGAGTGCAACGGATACTGTCTCCACGATCATCTGCGTCAGCGCCAAGTCGGGTGCTCGGAACAGCACAAACAGCAAGGTCACCACGTAACCGACCGCTCCCGTCATAATGACCGCTGACAAACGGTTTTTGGCAAAAGGAATCGAAACGGCGGCTGCAATCAGGGTGAGCAGCAGTACAACCTCATAGAAGGAATAGGGTGCATGCTCCTGCACATTCCAGGTAATATTTTGTCCTGAGCGGAAGAAGGCATAGACCAACAGTGCCACCGTGAATGAGAAAATATATACCAGATAGTTCCGAACCGAGCCGTTCATATAGGCTTCCGTCCATTTGCGAGCATAATGCTGTACGTTGTCCAGCACTACATGATACATGTTGTTAATCGTTAAGCCTTGCGGGTAGTGCTCATAAATATTCCTCCATCGTGGCAGCAGCTTATACAACATGACTCCGAGTACAACTACCCCGATGGTCATGAATAATTCAGGAGTCCAGCCATGCCATAGAGAGAAATGTACATCAAAGCGTTCATCCCCATTCAGAAGGGAAGGCAGAACGGCAGCCATGGCCGGTTCGATCAGTGACCCGGAGAGCAGATCTGGAAAGAGTCCAAAGCCGATAACCAGAATGCACAGAACGAATGGTGGAATCAGCAGCCCTGCAGGGGCTTCATGCAGCTTCCCGGCAGGCAGTTCGCTTCGGCTACGACCGAGGAATGTTTTGAACACGATAATCAGAGCATAGATGAGTGTAAATACGCTGGCTAACCAGGCGATAACAGGGAATACAATGCTCCAGGAGCCAAGACCGAAGATACGCAGGTCGGTCATTTGCACCATCGCTTGAAAGAACAATTCTTTACTGAGAAACCCGTTAAAGGGCGGAATACCTGCCATGGCAAGCGAGCCGATGAGAGCGAGACTGAACGTAACGGGCATAAATGCCGCTAGTCCGCCGAGCTTGCGAATATCGCGTGTACCCCTCTCATGATCCACGATGCCAACAACCATAAATAACGCGGCCTTGAACGTTCCGTGATTGAACAGGTGAAGCAGACCAGCCGTAATCGCTACAGTGTACACTGCTGAAGAGTCGCCGTATCCGAAATAGAGAGCTGCAGATCCGATTCCGAAAAGGGACATAATCAGACCAAGTTGCGAGATGGTCGAATAGGCGAGAATGGCCTTGAGATCTGTCTTCTTGACGGCGAGGAATGACCCATATCCCAGAGTAAGCAGTCCGACACCTGTGACAAGCCAGAACCAGAGACCCTGTCCGCCAAAAATCGGGGTGAAACGGGCAACAACATAAAGTCCGGCCTTAACCATCGTAGCGGAGTGCAGGTATGCACTAACGGGTGTAGGAGCTTCCATTGCATCGGGCAGCCAGATATGGAATGGAAACTGTGCCGATTTGGTGAAGGCTCCGATCAGAATCAGCACAAGGGCCGGCAGGAAAAGCGGGCTATCCTGAATATGGCCCCACTCGGTAATGGTAGCACGGATACTGAAGGTTCCTGTCATGAGGTACATCAGCATGAATCCGGCCAGCATGGCGAAACCGCCGAAGACCGTGATCAGGAACGATTTCTGAGCGCCAGAGGTTGACGCTTTGCGTTTGTAATGGAATGCGATTAACAGAAATGACGTAATGCTGGTGAGTTCCCAGAATCCATACAGCACGATCATATTATCTGAACATACAACGCCAAGCATGGCGCCCATGAACATTAACAGGTAGAGATAGAACCGCTGTAAAGCTTCTGTTCTGCTCATATAAAAAATGGAGTAGAAGACAACGAGTATGCCGATTCCACTGATCAGCAGCGCTAAGAGTAAACTCAACCCATCTAGATACAGATTAAAACCGATGTCCAAGGACGGAATCCAGGGAATCTGACCCGAAATGGCATGGCGTTCTGATACAGCAGAGATCTGGCTTATAAAATAAATGAATAAGGATAGCGGTACAAACAGCACCGCCCATCCCAGATGAACGTTACGGAACAATCTGTGCAGCATGGCAAGTAAGAATCCAGCCGCAAAAGGAAAAATAACAGCAGCATGAAGCAGGCTCAACATTACACCCCCAGTGTTTATTTTCTCGTCATTTTTTGTATGTGACATTACAGGCGCAATTCTCCAAGGATATGCTTGCTCTCTATATTCATAACCCAAGTATGTATATACAGAATCGTGACTATTCTTTGAATGGAAGGAACTCGGGGTGTTTCGATGTAGTAATATATGGACACTTATATAAAAAAAGTGGTGATGCAAGCCGATATAGTTCAAAATGAAGAGAGCGATGTCTTGCCGTTTTACAGCAGAGAGTCTAGACAGGTAAAATTGTAAGAAAGATTCATCGTAGGTGCAGGAGGCCATCATGTCATTTAAACTAAGAACGGTGCTTACCGTTATTTTTGCTGCATTATCTCTGCTGGTCATCGTGACGATTGGCTCTATTTTCAGCAAAAAATCATTTGTAGCTGTAGAAACAGAGATTGGACATTCACTGGAAGGTACGGCTGCACAGGCAGCGGACAAGCTGGATCGGTTCATGTATTCCCGCTCAGGGGAGATGAATCTTCTAGGCAATATGTCGTCGTTAAATGATAAATTCAACCCGGCCGATATCCAGATTCTGCTGGATCAGCTGCAAAATAGTTTTCCCACCTTCTCCTGGGTTGGATACATGGACCCTAAAGGAAATGTACTCGCCGCTACAGATGGAGTGCTGTTAGGCAAAAATTTGTCAGAGCGGCCCGTGTTTCAAGAAGGAATCAAGGGTAAGTTTATAGGGGATGTACATAATGCAGTGCTGCTGGCGAAACTGCTGCCGAATCCGTCGGGAGAGCCGCTGCAATTTGTCGATATCAGTTTTCCGCTCAAGGATAGTCAGGGGAAAATTCGAGGTGTCCTGGCAGCTCATTTGAGCTGGGCGTGGGCCAAAGAAGTTGAAGAATCAGTCCTTCTTCCCCTTGAACGCGAAGAGAAGGATCTTGAATTTTTTATCATTAGTAAAAAAGACAATACAGTGCTGCTTGGTCCGAAAGAATGGATTGGAAAATCGTTGGTGCTGCAAGGAATTAGCCAGGCCCGATACGACAAAAGCACCTGGTCAAGTGAGAAGTGGCCGGATGGCAAGGAATACGTCACCGGGTATGCATACAGCCAGGGATATCGGGACTATCCCGGTTTGGGCTGGACGATCATTATAAGACAGGTAAAATCTACGGCGTATGCTGCCATCATTGACCTGATGTGGTTTAATATATGGACCGGTCTTACCGTTACGCTGTTGTTTGTACTGTTCGGCTGGTTAATCTCCAGATGGATATCTGCACCACTGGTTCGCCTGACTAGAGTGGCTAATCGGCTGGGTGCTGGGGAGAGTATTGAAATTCCGGACAATAAAGGAATCAAGGAGATTGAGGACCTGTCTCGCTCCTTGCGCAACATGGTATCTTCAATTATGGATAAAGACACAGAACTTGTCGTGATGCAAAGTCTTGCTCATTATGATCAGTTGACCGGACTCAAAAATCGTACAGCACTTGAGGTGTACCTTGAGGACTCGCTGGAAATGGAAAGCGAAAATCATACACTGACCTTCCTGTATCTGGATCTGGACGGTTTCAAAAGTGTCAATGATACGCTCGGACATCAGTCTGGTGATGTACTGCTCCAAAAGGTAGCTCAGCGGCTAACTGCTTTAAGTCACGAGCAGGGCATCACGGTCCGGCTCGGGGGTGACGAATTTCTGATTGTGCTTCGCTCTGTTGGAGATTTTCCTAGAGAAGAAGCGACTCAATATGCTCAGGATATTATCAAGAGCTTGAATAAACCTTTTATCATTGATTACGAACGAGTGCACATCGGCTGCAGCATTGGAGGCGCCGAGTATCCGACGAATAGTACGAATCCAAGTGAAATTATTCGTATGGCAGACGAAGCATTATATCTTTCCAAACGTGCGGGTAAGAACAGAGTAACTTTTTATTCCGAGTTGGATCAGGGGCGGTAGTATATACTAAGTATGTTGAGGGGAGGGAAAGAACTTTGTCTGGAAAATACACCAATGTGCCGTATGGCTTTGAACCTGCAGCTCCGACTCGTAAAGGAACACTGGTATTCTATGACTCGTTCCAGCATGTAACGGATGAGCAGCTCGAACGAGCGGCTACAATTCTGGATACACGAGCATTTAAACAATTAGTGCTTTATCCGCTGCATGAGAGCACGGTGAAACGAATGAGCCGGGATGCGGTGCAGTCCTTTTACCAGAGAGAGGATCGTCTTCATGAATGGCGGCGCGATCACTCGTCATTGCCCATTCGGGTAGAAGGATTGGAAGGGAAACGAAAGAAGTATACACCTATTGACTCAGCGCTGAGGCATATCCAAACAGAGTACGCGGCTCCTCTGTTTCTATATATGACGGCTGAGATGGCAAATCTATGGGCATCCTTTGACTCGTTCACAGAGTGGATCAAGCAGGTACGTTTGATTGTTGATGGTCAGCCCGGAGATATGCATCCCAAGCTGGAAAAGTATCGGCATCGCTGGGAGTGGGCGGTCTGACGCAGTCAACTCACTTGGCTTGGGGCAGCTAGGAAGAAGTGAAATAACGAAAAAAGTTGTGCGGTGTACCATGGCTTGTCACGGTATACAACACAACTTTTTTTGTACATATTGACGGTGGATCAGGCTGGAATCAGCGATGTCACCGTTTTATTTTTTCCTGTACGTTTGGCAGCATACAGACAGGCATCCACTTCTTCAAACAATTTGTCTTTACTCAGATTGAGATTGTATCCTTTCAGTCCGATGCTGACGGTGATTGCAGCTCCTTCAAGTTCAAGATGGCCCATAAGCGAAATTTTCTGTCTGATCTGCTCCACCAAATTATAGGCCTGTTCAAAAGACTGCTCTAACATTAACAAGGCAAACTCCTCGCCACCATACCGCGCTGCAATGTCACTTGCTGTGACGCTCTCTTGAATGATTCGGGATACTTTCTCCAAAATGATATCTCCCACCCGATGTCCATAGGTGTCATTAATGAATTTGAAATTATCGATATCAATAAGAGCCAGATGCAGGCTCATGCCGCTATTGGCATATTCAAATGCTTTTTCATAAAAGTCTTTAAACGAGCTTTGGTTGTACAGGTTAGTTAACCCGTCCGTTTTGGACTGCTTCGCAATGATGGCATTTCGCACGATAAGTTCCTGCTTGGCTTCCATACTCTGCTGCAAATCCTCCAGCACTTCCACGCCGCTGGTCACAATGATTTGTGCAACATAAGTAGCTATAATCAGAAACGCAGGAATAGACACCATGTCGAACGAGCTTAAATATGCGCGGTAAGCCGGATCGAACAAAAGAAGAGTGTAACCGGCCATTTGCAAGGAGAAAACGAACCATACCCGTTTGCTATTAAAGAACAGCACAGAAGCAAAGATAGGCAGCAGACATATGGCGAGCATAATTCTTATATCGTAATTGACATGAATAAGGGTCCAAGCGATTACTGTACTGGTAACGGACATCGTTGTGAACGAGCAGGAAGGAAACCTTCGATTTACATAACTGGAGAGCAAAATACAAACAATGCTGATCGCGGTAGGCCAAAACAGGATGTTTACTATAAAATCCGAAAGGGTACGGTCATATTTAAGAAAAAGATAACAACCAACCTGAATTAAAAAGTGAACAATGACAACAACCCAGTAGGCATGAAGCATTTTGCGTATCCATTTGGAATGCTTGCTCTCATACTCTGTCGGGATCTGACTGTTATGTACTGATGAACTGTTCATATATCACCGCTGACTGCATAGAAATGATACGACAGATGACTCTCGTATAAGTAGATTATAAGATACAATTGTCAAAACGCAAGCGATTTTATTTAAAGCATGACAAGAAACCTTACATAAATACCCAGTTGAAATACCAACTTTCGGGAAATGGACATACAAATTTACTTACTTGGCTACATAGACTGAAATAAGGCTTTGTTGCATGATTTAAATCATTACAGAATGGGAGGTGATATTCATTCCTCTTGTCGTTCGTTCAACCGTTAACGCTACAGGAGCTATTACGTTCACAGGCAACACACTTGGACTAAGCCGATCAGATACGGCTGGCGTGCCAGGGACTCTGGACAGTATCGGGGGGTTTACGACCACGAATACGTCCTTGACATACGGAACGTATCCGGCGGGCACCACGAGTCTGTACCAAAGCAACAGTTCCACTGCCATTCTGGTCTTACCTGCCGGGAGTACAGTGCTCTATGCGGAACTGATCTGGGGCGGAAGTTACATTAACGGATCGGTCAATCTCAGCTCCGCCATTAATAATCCGGTTTCCTTCACTACCCCTGCGGGCACCTTCAGTATTACGCCAGATCCGGTTACATACAATCAGTTTGATCTGGGGAACAATGCTGCCGGGTACGTTCGTTCGGCGAACGTGACGACACTTGTGCAAAATGGTGGGGCAGGTACATACGTAACCGGTGGAGTCGTTGGCACAATCGTCATTACCAATGATAGTACAGCCAATCATGCAGGGTGGACGCTGGGTGTCATTTACCAAAACGGAAATCTGCCTTTTCGAAACATGTCCTTGAGAGCCGGGGGAGTACTGGTGCAAGCTTCTTCAGCACCGGTGGTGACGACACTCACAGGTTTTGCAACTCCAATCTCTGGAGCCTTGGGGGGCAGGGCATTATTCAGTGCACAGGAGGGAGATGCGAACCGAACAGGAGATCAGGCGTTATTTGGGCCTACCTCTGCAACCTCAGTGGCATTATCCGGTCCGAACAATCTGGCGGCTAATTTTTTTGCGTCGCAAATTAACGGGGATACGGGAGCACTTAACACAACAGGAACCTTCGGCAATCGGAACCAGATTAATGGAGCACCGGGAACGAACATCGTAGGGGGACGTCAAGGCTGGGACATCACCAATGTGGATGTGTCTGCAAGACTGATCAATAATCAATCCTCGGCGGTGCTGACCCTCACTACATCCGGTGATGCTTACATCGTCAACGGCAACGCCATACAAGTGGACATTAATGCACCGCGGATCACGGTGTCGAAATCTTTCTCGGCAACGGGAGCCGTAGCCGGGGACAGTATCCTTTATACTGCAACAATTACAAATAGCGGTACAGCCAAAGCAGCCAGTGTCGTTCTGTCTGATACGCTGCCAACGGGTCTGACTTTTGTTCCTGGCAGTGTAACTGTAGCCGGGGTTTCTCTGCCCACACTTGATGTTACATCCGGTATACCTTTAGGCTCATTGGGTCTGGGAACCAACATTGTTGTTACTTACCGTGCCGCCATAGCAAACAATACCAGCATCCTGCAGCTAGTGAATTCAGCCAATGCAGCTTTTACTTTTCAAAGCGTAGCCGGTGGTTCAATTATTACAGGTATCATTCCGTCCAATAATGCCGTTCTCACCGTCTATTCACCCAATCTGTCCATCGTGAAATCAGCAAGCACATCAAATGCGACAGTAGGGGATCAGGTGACGTACACGCTGCAGGTGACGAATGGAGGCAATGTAGGAGCCAATGTAACGATCACCGACAACATTCCGGCTGGAAGCAGCTTTGTAGCCGGAAGTTTCCGTGTGAACGGAGCGGTTGTTGCGGGCGCTAATCCAGCTTCAGGGGTGAATGTGGGTACACTTTCCGCAGGAAGTGTCACCACAATTACGTTTCAAGTGCTCGTGACGGGGCTGCCTACACCCCCTACCCTGGTTGACCAGGCCACCGCTACTTATTCATTTAATTCCCCCGATGGACGGACGATTTCAGGCACGGTGGCTTCCAACACACTTACCATTCCGGTAACGCTGCCTAACGTAACCGTTCTTAAAACGGCAACAGTCACGGATGTTGCCGTGGGAGAAACCTTCACGTATTCCGTAGTCACAACGAATGCAGGCATCCAGCCGATCAACAATGTGATATTGACGGACAGCATTCCTTCGGGTCTGAGCTTTGTACCTGGAAGTGTAACGGTTCGGGGGACAAACGTAGCTGCTTCCAATCCAGCCAGCGGAATTACACTGGGTACATTAAATGCAGGTGCCTCCGCAACGGTGACTTTTCAAGTCACTGTTCAGTCGCTGCCAACGGGAGCATCACTGCTTAACCGGGCTTCTGTCTCCTACAGCTCAGGTGCGTTTACAGGCATCTCCAATTCAAATTCCATTACAACACCTGTGTATCAGCCCGTAATCAGTATCGTGAAGTCGGCAAGTGAAACGAATGCAACACTCGGAGATCAGCTTACGTACACATTGCAGGTCACGAATACCGGAAATCTGGCAGCACAAGTAAACGTGACCGATACCATTCCGGCCGGTCTGACATTTGTGCCTGATTCGGTGACGGTAAATGGTACAGCAAGACCAGGGGCAAGCCCATTAACCGGAATTACATTGGGGTCTCTTGCACCTGCCGGCAGTGCAACCGTCGTATTCCGCGCATCACTTGCGACGTTACCCTCGCCGCCAGTTCTAGAAAATCAGGGAACGGCCTCTTATACGTATCAGCTTCCCAGCGGACGTAATCTATCCGGCAGTTCAGTCTCCAACACTGTCCGCATTCCTGCATCAGCGCCCAACATCAGCATATCAAAAACAGTGAACACAGCAGATGCTGCTGTCGGAGATGCACTCACTTATACCGTTATCCTTACGAACGCAGGAGCAAGTGCAGTACAGAATCTGGTTCTTTCGGATACACCGTCTGCGGGTTCAGACTTTATCGCGGGTAGTGTTACCGTTAACGGATCTGTACAACCGAATGCAAGTCCTGTTGCCGGCATCGCTCTTGGCACGCTGAACAGTGCTGCAGTGGTGACGGTCAGGTATCAGACGAGGGTCACAGCTGTACCGACCTCGGGTGTGGTCAGTAATCGTGCAAGTGCTGCCTTTACTTCAGGAAGCTTTAGTGGAGTGTCCTCCTCAGTTACAGTGAATACGCCGATCTATCAGCCAGTCATTCAAGTGGTCAAATCCGCGAGTACATCGAGTCTGACCGTCGGAGATACGTTCAATTACAATATCCAGATTACCAACTCAGGCAACATTCCGGCTGTTATTACACTCACCGACCCGGTTCCTGCCGGAGCTCTATTTGTAACGAACAGCGTACTGATCAACGGCAACCCTTCACCGGGGGTTAGTCCAAACACGGGAATCAGTCTCGGTACTCTGGCAGCAGGAGCTTCCGTTACGTTGTCGTTTCTTGCAAATGTGACAAGTCTGCCTAATGCAAGGCAGTTGATTAATCAGGCGGTTGCTTCATACAACTACACACTGCCAAGCGGGAGAGTCATTACATCCTTTGTACCGTCCAACACGATCAGCATTCCGGTATCCTTGCCTAACGTTAGTGTTGTTAACAGTGATAATGCTGACTATGCGGTGTCCGGGGATGTGATTCGCTACACCTCCGTGATTCGAAATAATGGAACAACCGCTGTCAACAATGTGGTATTTGCCAACCCGCTGCCTTCGAACACCCCATTTATACCCGGAAGTGTCCTGGTGAACGGAAATGCATCACCGCTCTCCAATCCGACCGCCGGCATCCCAATCGGGACTTTGGCGCCTGGAGCCGAAGTCACCGTAACTTTTGAGGTGAGGATAACTATGCCGATTCCTTCCCAGATTAGCAATCAGTCGACGGTCAGCTTTACTTCCGGTTCGTTCTCGGGTTCTTCATCTTCCAATACAACACAGACCCCTGTCATACAGCCGCAGATTGCTCTCGTCAAAACGGCCAATACAGTCAATGCTACCGTTGGTGATACCGTTGTTTATACCATTGCAGTAAGCAATACGGGCAATCTGCAAGCAAATGTGACTGTAACAGACACAATCCCGGCAGCAACGACGCTTGTGCCTAACAGTGTTGTTGTTTCGGGTCTGCCGCAACCGGGAGTGACACCTGGCGCAGGCATTCCTGTCGGCATTGTAGCTGCCGGAGCAACGGCAATTGTAACGTTTGCTGTCGTTGTAGATTCGCTTCCATCTCCGCAGCAGCTCAGCAATTTTGCATCATCAACCTTTACCTTTACACCGCCAGATGGACGAACGTTAACCGGGACAGCAACCTCCAATACACTGACTTTCCCAGTCTCCTCTCCTAACGTAACGGTGGTCAAAAGTACAACATCTACCTCCGTAACTGTAGGAGACACGGTCTTGTATTCTATCGTGGTTACGAACAGTGGTATCGCACCTGTGAACAGTGTGCAGTTCTCAGATCCGATTCCTGCCGGCTCCACGTTCATAACAGGCAGTGTTACGGTAAATTCTGTATCACAGCCAGCGGCCAGTCCATCAGGAGGCATTCCGCTTGGAACCCTCGCGCCCGGAGGCACAGCCATTGTTACGTTCAGTGTTAGAGTTAGCGATATTCCTCCAGGCAATCAGTTAAGCAATCGTTCAACGGTAAGCTTCACGTCAGGCACATTCTCTGGAACAACGTTCTCCAATACGGTCAGTACGCCTGTATATCAGCCCGTTCTGACAGCACAGAAGACAGCAAGTACACAGAATGCGACCGTAGGTGATACCGTCAGCTACACTATCAATGTAAGTAATCAGGGGAATTTTGCGGCACTGATCAATCTGTCAGATAATTTGCCGACTGGCACGGTGCTTGTGCCCAACAGTGTGATCATAAACGGTCAGCCGCTCCCGGCAGCTGATCCGGCCTCAGGAATCGCTGCAGGAAGTGTAGCTGCTGGCGCGACAACGACAATTACGTTTTCCGTTGTGATCGAGACGCTGCCCAGCCCGCAGCAACTGATAAATCAGGCTACGGTAGCCTTATCCTTTACACTGCCCGACGGAAGAAACATTACGAGGAGTGTGCAGTCCAATGTGCTGACCATTCCTGTGTCTGCGCCTGACGTGCAGGTTGTCAAATCAACGACTTCGACAGCCGCTTCTGTCGGGGATACCGTCACATACAGTATCGCGATAACCAATAATGGCATTGAAAATGTCAGCAATGTGATTTTTACAGATGCTTTACCCGCTAGTACCGTACTATCGGCGGGAAGTGTCTTTGTGGATGGTGTGCTGCGCCCTAATGCCAGTCCATCTACAGGCATTACATTGGGTTCCATTGCACCCGGGGTTACAGTGACCGTTGTATTTAGTGTGAGAGTCACAAGCCTTCCGCTTCCTGCTGTGCTGAATAATCAATCCACCGTAAGTTTTACGTCGGGAGCACTTTCGGCGACTGCGTTTTCAAATACCGTATCAACGCCGGTATATCAGCCTATTCTGGCTGCGGTCAAAACAGGAGATCAAACGATAGCTACGGTAGGGGATACCGTGATCTACAGCATCGCCGTTAATAATACCGGGAACTATGGTGCGGCGGTCACGCTGACAGATACGATTCCTGCTGGCACCGAGTTTGTTCCGAACAGTGTCATTGTGAACGGAATATCCGCACCTGGGGCTGATCCGGCTTCGGGGATTTCACTCGGGGTTGTATCAACGACAACCATTGTTACCTTTTCGGTTGTTATTACGACACTCCCGGCAAGTCAGTCTATTACCAATCAGGCTTCTGCTACTTACAGCTACACACTGCCTGATGGAAGAACACTTGGGGGAAGCCTCGCATCCAACGCGCTGAATATTCAAGTGTCAGCACCGAATGTCACGGTTGTAAAAACAACGACATCGACAGATGCGGTTGTAGGGGACACGATTGTTTATGAGATGGTCGTGACCAATAACGGCATTGATCCGGTTAACAACATTGTCCTGACTGATCCGATTGCCCCGGCGACCACCTTTGTTTCGGGAAGTGTATTGGTCAACGGTACACCGCGTGCTTCAGCCAATCCTGCGCTCGGTATTGCGCTTGGTTCATTAGCACCTGGCGAATCGATAGCAGTATCCTATGCTGTGCGGGTCAATACACTGCCTTCACCATCGCAAGTCAGCAGTCAATCTGCGGTCAGCTTTACATCCGGGGTATTCTCGGGCGCAGCGTATTCCAATATTGTGATTACTCCAATCTATCAGCCGATTGTGACTGTATCCAAAACAGCCAGCACATCCAATGCTACGATTGGTGACAACATTGTGTATTCCTTTACGATTAATAACAGCGGTAACCTTGTTGCGAATCTGACACTGACCGATAACATTCCGAGCGGCGCTGTGCTTCTCCCAAACAGTGTACTGATTGACGGTGTACCGCAGCCAGGAGCGAATCCCGAAACAGGCATTCTTGTCGGCGCTATTCCACCGGGTGGTTCCGTGAACGTAACGGTTACATTAGGGGTTACAGTGGACTCCCTTCCTCAAAATCAGCAGCTGATTAACCAGGCTACAGCTAATTATACCTTTAGTCCGCCAGACGGACGTCAGCTGACAGGAACGGTCTCATCCAATGTGCTCATCATTCCGGTCTCGGCTCCTAATGTCGTTGTGACCAAAAGCACAAGTGCCACTGATGCTGTCGTTGGTGATGTCATTACCTACACCGTTGTGGTGACCAACAGCGGGATTGAGGCAGTAAACAACGTTGTTATGGTAGACCCTGTTCCGGCTGGAACCGTATTTGTTCCGGGCAGTGTGGTGGTAGATGGTGTGGCAAGACCGACAGGAAATCCGAACACAGGCATTACTCTTGGTTCGATTGCAGCCGGAGCTTCGATCACGGTTACATTTAATGTTGAGGTTGTGGTGATATGAGTGAGGTTCCAGGTATGTTGTCCCACTGGTTAAAGAATCAGTCCCTGGTTCGATTCAGCTCGGGTACGACTGAACTGGAACAGGTGGCTTATTCCAATACGGTCGTTACACCTTGGGTTGGTCCAAGAATCAAAGTCAGCAAAAGCTGTAATGTAACAACAGCAGCCTTGGGGCAATCTCTGACCTATCACATTGAGATCGTTAATACAGGAAACCGCACGGCAAGAGTCCGTGTGGTTGACCTGCTCACGCAAGCAACTTCTCTTCTGCCCAACAGTGTGCTCAGGGACGGCATTCCACTGCCTGGAGTCTCCCCGGCGGAAGGTCTGCCTCCTGCAGAGATCACACCCGGCTCTGTCCTGAATTACCATTTTCAGGTTGTTGTTGTTCAAGTGCCCCCGTCACTGCAGCTAATGAATCAGGCAGAAGTGTATTATGAGTTTGACACCTCGGAAGGCAGAACCGTTAATGGACGTGAGAAGTCCAACATGGTAGAGGTCGGGATAGAGACGTCACGGTTGGAAGTGAGTTTACAAGTAGACCGGACGCATACCTTTGCAGGCGATATTTTAATGTATACAGTCATGGTGAGCAATCCGGGTTTTGCTGCGGCGACAGATGCATACGTGACAGTGACTTTGCCACAAGGTACGGTCTTTATTCCTGCAAGTGTGATGATTAACGACATGTTTGCTCCTCAGGTTACGCCAGACAACGGCATTGAACTGGGAGAGATCGGACCAGGCAGTACCGTTCGTATTCAATACCGTATCCAGGTTGCAGGCGGGCAAAGCTTGGAACCGTTATCCAGCATAGCTGTCTTGACATACGTCACAGCGAGCAGAAGAGAGACCGTTTATTCAAATGAGGTCACACTGTTGGTGGTTGAGCCTCAGATTTCCATCGTAAAAAAGGTGTCACCGACTTCAGCAGCACCTGGTGATTCGGTGCGGTATCATATCACGGTTTCTAATGACAGCGGATATGCAGTGGATGCCAAACTGCAGGATGTTCTGCCCGCGGCATTATCCTTTGTGGAGGGCAGTATGAGCTGGAACGGGGTCAAGCGTCCAGGTGCCAAGCCAGGTGCAGTAATAGATCTAGGGACATTGACTGCGCGTTCCGGGCTCCATATTGAATTTGAAGCTCAAGTGGGATCAGGGGTTAGCTCCACATTTGTGAATCAGGCCTTGTTGCTGTACACCTACCGCATGCCAGACTCTCGCATTATTCAGCGCAGGCTGGTTTCCAATGAAGCAGTGCTCCGTCTTCAGGCTCCTGTAATTCAGGTGATGGTCAACGTTGTCCCTGACAGCGTGGAGCAGGGGGGGACAGTTACGTTTCAAGTAAGGGTAACCAATGCGGGCACACTGTCTGCTCGCGTGCAATTGGGGAACCTGCTTCCACCTGGTGCAAAATGGGTGGCACAGGAAGGTGGCCATATGCAGCTTCATGTGCCGGAGTATTCAACGCCAAGAAGCCTTCATATTGGTGAGCTGAGCCCGAATATGTCCAAAAAACTGGCATACGTTGTGCAGCTGGATTCTGAATATACAGGCATACAACGGGGATATTTGACTGCGTTTTACACATATGAGTTGAACGAACACAAACGTTCGGGAGAGTCCAGATCAAACGAATACAGTATTCTGATCGAAGACAGAGATGAGTAAGGCATTACACAAACGTAAATGAATGGTATACTAGCTGAATATGCACTCGGCAATCAACCGTGGAATCGGGACGTCGGAGTAAAGGAGGCAGCCGCATTGGCCAAAGCAAAAGTTGCAAAAAGACCCACACGGGATGAGTTTGAACTGGAGGAGCTGGGAAATCAACTGGTAGAAGCTTTTCATGAACGTTCAGAGGTGCTGTTAACGGTCTGGGGCAAGGAGGAGCAGGTGCAGGGCATTATTGTAAAAATGGATTCCCGTACCCGGCTCGTTCATGTGGAGCATACGGAAGAGGAGTTCACGGCAAAAGTACCTTTTATGGATATTATGCAGGTCCAGTCGCCACGGTATTAATTCAAAAAGAAGAAAACAGCATTTGAATAATAGGGCATTCGCCCTGTCAAAGTGCTCTTCTCTGCATAAGATAACCCATACCTGTTGCAGAGGAGGTACAGTCAATGAGCGAAGTTGTAGGTGGAGAAACAAGAGGTTACGGCTACGGTGGTTTTACTTCTGTAGGCGCGATTCTGGTTCTGTTCATCCTGTTGGTTATCATCTCCAAAGCGTTCTTGGTATAATGATCGCAACCCACGATCGAAAGGAGCTCTACCGTCACGGTAGAGCTTTTTTGATTTCGTTTAGACGGAACACGCTGCTTCATGACACGTTTGACGAATATTGTAGAATTTCGGATGCAAGCACCTTTCACGTTATGGTAAAATAAAACTATTCCAATGAAAAGAAAGAGGTGCTCCATCATGAGTCAAGAACTGACTGCGTCGTTGAACGAGCAGATGAACTTTGAATTTTATTCCGCTCATGTATATATGGCGATGGCCGCATATTGTTCCAGCAAAAGCCTTGACGGTTTTGCGAACTTTTTCCTTGTGCAAGCGGAAGAGGAACGGTTCCATGGTATGAAAATCTACAAATTCCTGAACGACCGCGGACACCGTGCTACACTTGCAGCGATGCCTGAACCAAAGAACGAATACAGCTCCATGCTGGATGTATTTGAGCATGGTTATGCCCATGAACAGCAAAACACCAAAAAGTTTTATGCGCTCGCGGATATCGCACTGAATGAGCGTGAACACGCTACGATGTATTTCCTCAAATGGTTCATCGATGAGCAGGTAGAAGAGGAAGCTTTGTTTGATAACATCATTCAGAAGCTGCGCCGTATTGAAAATGACAGCAACGCCTTCTACATGTTGGATGCGGAGTTCGCCAAACGTTCATTCACCGCTCCTGCGGAATAAGGCTTTTCTGGTACATACCGTACATCAAGTTACGTATCTGCGAAAGGGTCGCTTGTACAGAAAGGTCAATTGACAATGAAAGATGTAAGAGTACCATTAAAGATTACAAACTTTTTGTTTAAGAGAACCCCTTTCAAATGCTAACATTGTGCGGAAGAAAGCTTGCATGCGTGCAAGCTTTTTTGCTGTGTTTGTAAAATAGAAAGAAGCCGAGTCTATCAAATTGCTCAAATAGGGTAATAGACAATATGTCACAATGTATCTATCTTATGATCTACTCTCACGGGCATTTGTCAACGATTAAAATCTATCAAAATCGTTTTAATTTTTATGTTTATCTGACAAAAGTGTAACTCTACCGTAGCCTTTGGAGCGAGAAGAGCATGGAGAATCTCTGATACTATTAACATTAATCGCCATGGGATACGAGTAAGAACGATCACACACCCGGGGAAAAACACACACAAGGGAGACGTTTTCATTATGCTACATATTCGTAAAACACTAACAACTACACTTGCTATTCTACTATTGTTTCCGTTGTTGTTCCTGCCGCTGTCTGCTACTGCAACAGCAGCATCTGCTGATAAGGCTGCAAGCAAAGCCAATGCCAAAATCATCTATCTGACGTTCGATGATGGTCCTACAGCTCATACGGGTAAGCTTCTCGATATTTTGGATGAATACAAAGTGAAAGCTACATTTTTCATGCTTGGGCCTCATATGGAACAATATCAGCAAGCGACCAAGCGAATTGTAAAAGAAGGTCATGGACTTGGACTGCATGGTGTGACCCATGTTCCGGGGAAATTTTACAAATCAGCTTACAGCGGATTGAAGGAAATGCAGCAAGCGAATGAAAGTCTCAACAAGGTTGCCGGAGTCAAAACGAGTCTGGTGCGCACACCATATGGCAGTAAGCCATATCTTAAATCTGCATATCGTAATGTGCTTCTGGGTCAGGGAGGGTTCCATCTCTGGGATTGGAATGTAGATTCACTGGACTGGAAATACAAGAAGGATCATCAGAAGGTATACAATAACGTGATGCAGCAGGTGCACAATGTGAAAAAGCAGGGCACCACACCGGTTGTGCTGATGCATGATCAGGAAGCAACACTGAAGGTATTGCCTCAAGTGCTGAAAACACTGAAGGCTGAAGGATATCAATTTGAAGTACTAACGAAGAACGTGCAGCCGGTCAATTTCTGGAATGACAAGCGTTAAGTGAACAAACGAAAATCAACGTAAAAGCTGATCAAGCTTGACCTGAGGAGGTACACAACATGAAAAAACAAAATCTCTGGATGACCATTCCGGTGACAACAGCCGTTTTACTGGCTCTCACGGGCTGCGCTGGCGAACAATCGAACCAGGCATCCACAGGCAGCACCTCTGTTTCTACGTCTGGAGAGCAGACTCAAACGAGTAGCGGGAGCAATACTGCTTCGAATAGCGGAACTTCTGGAGCAGCAACGGGCACGAACACTAATCCATCTAATAGTGCCAATGCAGGTACAGGAAACGAAGGCTCGGCTGTCTCCAATGGGAGCAAGTCTCCATCAAAATTGTCAGATGTTAATGATGTTGTGAAGGCGCTTCGCGGTGAGTTGAAGCTGCAACATGTGAAACTTCCGACTTCATTTCCACTTAATAAAGGTCAATATTTGGGTGCAAACATCGCAACTAACCGTTCCGATGCTTTACTGGTGAACTTCTACATGGTGGCTGAACCAGTGGCTTTAAATGACTCATCATTAACGGCATCGGATAGTAAAGCGTCCTGGCTTGCCAGTTACGAGGTGAAATCCTCCGATAGTATGAATCAAACTGAACTTTTTCCAGAAACGGATCTGAAAAACATTCCTGACGATATGGCCGTAGACTTGGGACATGGCATTAAGGGATTAGCAGAAGGTGCGGCTGGCAGTCAGTATCTGACTTGGCAGGAGGGGCGCTGGACACTGCAAATTCACTCTGTCTCCGAGGATCAGATGAACAATCCGGCGATTGCCAAGAAAATCGTGCAATATCTGGAATCCCATAGGCTCCCGGCGCCCAAAGACAAAGGATTTGTCCAGGTAGACTATGCAAGTGGGGGTAAAACTGTTCAAGTGACGATCTCGTGGCAGGATGGCAAGCAAATTCATCAGTTGAAAACAAGTCAGGTGCCTCTGGATGCCCTTGATATGGTGGTATCCGTCAAATAATGAATGATCATCTGGATTAAATCAGTCGCAAACGTGATTCGTCGGTTATGACATATCACCAAAAAGCTTGGTATAGGGAAAGGCTCCTATACCAAGCTTTTGTTATTTTCTCTGGTATAAGTTCAGATGTATTACGCTTACTTGAACCAGCCCTTTTCCTTGGAGCGGGTGATGGCTTCAATGCGGTTGCTTGCATTTAACTTGTTGAGAATGATGGAAATATAATTCCGAACGGTTCCGGTTGTGATAAACAGATGACCGGCAATTTCCTTGGTGTTTTTTCCATCAGCCATCAGGCCAAGGACCGCATGCTCACGTTCAGTGAGCGGATTTTCCTCGACATAAGCCTCGTCCACCAGATCGGGGGCGAAAATACGTCTGCCGTTCATCACTTGACGGATTGCCTCGGCGAGCTCTTCAATCGGACTATCCTTGAGCAGGTAACCTCGTACGCCGCCTTTAAGCGCTCGCTCGAAATATCCGGTTCTGGCAAACGTAGTGAGGATGATGACTTTACAGTTCATGCCTTTCAGCTCTTCTGCTGCTTCTAGCCCACTCTTGACGGGCATTTCAATATCCATCAAACAGATGTCCGGTGCATGCTGCTGCACAAGGGCAAGCGCCTCCTGACCATTGCTGGCTTGTCCAACAACCTCCATATCATCCTCCAGATTAAGCAGGGAAGATAACGCACCAAGCATCATGCGCTGATCTTCAGCAATGACGATTCTGATCATTCTTCATCCTCCTTCATAGGTTTGCGAACCAACTTGGGCACATGAATGATAACAGCTGTGCCTTGTCGTTCTGAACCTGTCTTAATGTCTATGCAGCCATTCACAAATTCAAGTCGTTCCTTCATTCCGAGGATGCCGGTTCCCCGGCGATCCTGCTTGCGTGTACGCTCGATGCCAAGTCCATTATCCTGCACTGTTAATACGTTATGTGAGGGTGTTTCTTCTATTGTAATCGTACATGCCGATGCCTGACTGTGTTTGACCACATTAGTCACCGCTTCCTTCAGACACATGCCGAGAACATTCTCATTCAGCTGCGAGGTTTCCTGTAACTTGGGGCTGCCGTGTAAAATAAATTGAATGGATGCAGCCTTCAAAATCTGCTCTGCCCGAAACAGCTCATCCACAAGCTGCGTTCCACGCATCGTTGTTACCATATCACGCACTTCCTTGAGGGCGGTACTGGCCGTTTGTCTCAGCTCGTTTAATTCGATGATCGCCTGATCCGGATTTTTCCGAATCAATCGTTTCGCCAGATCGGTTTTGAGACCGATCAGCGAGAGCTTCTGACCTAGCGTATCATGCAAATCACGGGCAATGCGCTGCCGCTCCTCCATTTTCACCAGATCATCCAATCGTTTGTTGGCACTTTCCAGCTCTCCCTCCAGCTGCTCACGCTTGTTTTTGTTATACGTGCTGATCGGGAGCAGGATGGACGCCATCAGACTGATGAATACAAAGGGAAACTGACTAAGCAGCAGGGAGCTTTGATTGATAAAGCCATAGTTGACCGTCAGGAAGCTTGCGCCGAGATTTACTGAATAGAGTGTGAAAAATCCGGCTTTATTTTTAATATTGCCAATAAAAAAAGCAAGAAACAATGAGAAGTAAGCATAGTCATATGCAATTGTCATCGTTATAGAGATCGCAATTAGTAGTCCAATCCACATGTAGACCTGCCATCCTTTGGTGATAAAGGCGAGCAGATAACACACAAAAAAGACAAGGATAATAATAATGCCGGTGACCATCGTCCAAACCTTGGAATATTGAGAGATGTAATAGAAGGGCAGGATGAAAAAGACAAGCCACACGTACGGATTCAAGCCTGTATTTTTATAAAAAACCTGTGACCATTTCTGAATATGATTCTCCTCCTTGAGCAACAGCTTACCTAACTTTAGCCTGACTGTAGCACGACTGCCGCCTGAATACAAGAAAACGAATCCGGCAGAGTGATTACTTCTCTGTCAGACCCGTTTGTCTGGTTACTCGGATAAGGCTCTGCCTACATAGTTTTTTCGTGACTTTCGATTCAGCTCACGGAAGCTGATAAATTGTTTGCTCTGCTCATCCCACAGACGGAAACGAAGAGCCACCAGGCTGGAGCGAAGTGTGATTGTGGTTGCCTTTTGCAAAGGAGGGGTGGCGTTATGAGCTTCCTCCAGATAATAATTTGGAACTCGCGGGCTCAAATGATGCACATGATGGAATCCGATGTTACCACTGATCCATTGCAGCAGCTTAGGCAGCTTGTAATACGAGCTGCCCTCTACAGCAGCCTTGACGTAACTCCACTCGTCCTCATGTTCGAAATACGTCTCTTCGAATTGATGCTGTACATAGAACAGCCAGATGCCGAAGAAGCCGGAGAAGAAAAATACGGGTGCCTGCACCATAACAAAGGCCTGCCAGCCAATCAGCCAGCACATGAAGCTGTACAATGCAACAATCAAAACGGTCGTTACATGGGTATTGATTCGTTCCTTGCGTCTGGCTGCTTTGCGATTGAAACGGTAGGCAAGCAGAAACACATAGATAGGTCCGATGCCAAACATGATAACGGGATTCCGGTATACGCGGTAGAAGAGACGCATCCAGGGTGTAGCCGCCTTGTATTCGTCCACTGTCATTACCCATATATCACCTACACCGCGTTTGTCGAGATTGCCGCTGGTGGCATGGTGAATGGCATGCTCGTTTTTCCATTGCTGGTAGGGAGTCAGCGTTAATACTCCAGTGATCGTACCTAGGATATCGTTGGCCCGTTTGCTTTTGAAGAATGAGCCATGACAGCAGTCATGAAAAATAATAAACGTGCGCAGGACAAACCCCGATGCCACCAGTGCGATAGGAAAGGTAAGCCAGTACGAGATGGATAAGCTGTAATAAGCAGCGGCCCACAGTAAAAAGAGGGGAAGCAATGTATTGATTAATTGTCGGATACTAAGTTTGAGGTCATTTTTTTCAAAAGGGGTCACTTCTTTTTTCAGCGCCATTTCTTTGCTTCTGCTCATGCATGTTCCTCCTTATTTGGATACAACCGTAGTTCGCTGTATCAGGCGATTCCCGTTATGTATCCTGTAGGGAAGCGTTTTTATCATTGTAAAAGAATGCGCTCGTGACAGTAAGTCACAAATGTCAGCCTGCTGTAATGATGAATATCAAGCATGGAGCATGACATTTGTCATGGTCAACGGTACAAAGGCAGGGATACAGCATGGTGAAAAGATGACGTTTTCATATTTCCTTTGCACAATTTACGCAACAATTTGTATTTTGTATACAAATTTTGCGGTGAGCATGGTAAAATCAATCCTTGAGTGTATATGACATCATAGGCAGGATCAGATGAGCAGGCCGGGTTATGTATGATGAGATAAGATTCAAGCTGGGTTATGTATGATGAGATATGATTACAGACCTGGTTATGTACGATGAAGATTCAGGTTGAAAATCAGATAAGTGAAGTGAATTGGTAAGTGAAGCATCAGATGCGATGAGAGAAAAAGTACATTTTGCATGGATTGGATGGAGTGCTTAAATGAAAAAAAGAATTACGGATATTTTATTTCTTATGGCGGGTGCATTTTTGTTTGCGCTGGCGGTCAATCTGTTTGTCATCCCTAATGATCTTGCAGAGGGCGGCGTAACAGGCATTACGATCATTCTGTATTATCTATTTCATTGGTCACCAGGGCTGATGAACCTGATTCTTAACGGTATTTTATTAATTGTAGGTTATAAATTTCTGGACAAAACAACGACGGTTTACACCATTATCGCGGTTGTTTTTAACTCTTTGTTCCTGCATTTGACAGAAGACTGGAGCATTGCTTCGAATGAGCTGTGGGTAAACACCATTTTTGCGGGTGTCTTTGCGGGTCTGGGGATCGGTTTGATCGTGAAAGTGGGCGGCACAACAGCGGGAACGGTTATTCTGGCACGGCTGGCAAACAAATATCTGGACTGGAGCATCAGCTACGGCTTGCTGTTCTTTGATCTGATTGTAGCGTTCTCTTCATACTTCATTATTGGGCCGCAAGGTCTGATGTGTACCATCGTGCTTCTGTTTGTCGGAACCAAAACGATGGAGTTTATTATTGAAGGACTGAATCCGAAAAAAGCAGTGATGATTATCTCCTCCAAGCAGGATGAGATTGCGAAGCAGGTTATTGAAAAAATGGATCGCGGGGTTACAGTTCTGTCTGGTCACGGTTATTATACGAAGAATCCAAAGGAGATTCTGTATATTGTCATCAGTAAACAAGAGGTCCCGATGCTCAAAAAAATTGTGCGGGCCGAAGATGAGATTGCCTTCATTACCATTCATGATGTACGTGACGTATTCGGAGAAGGCTTTATTGAACTTTCGAAGTCCTAGGTGAACGACTTGGGAAGCAGATGCCAGTATTAATAGGAAGGTTTTAAAATGTTATTAAAAGGCTGTGAATAGAAGAGATGCAGGGCGGGACAGAGAACGATTCTGTTTCGTCCTTTTTTGCGCGGAGTAAATTTTGCAGAGAAATGGGGTTATGGGGAGCGTGAAGGAAAGGCCTGCCGAGGGGGCTCATTTGGCTGCGGACTATGGTGAGATGTGTGTGGTTCGCTAACGAATCGTAGAGAGCTTATTCAGGTGTTTTTGAGCGATCAGTAATTCTAACGAATCACAGAGCACTAGCCATGCAAATAACCTAACATTATAAATTAATATTTTTAGCAATTCTCTTTAACAGTGAAATAAAGAATATA